>JAJCXQ010000356.1 GCA_029263355.1 Acidobacteriota bacterium
CTTTTTCAAGGGGGGAACCTGAGGCGGAATTCACGCCTCCCCCTTTGGAAAAGGGGAACCCGAGGCGGTATTCAGGCCTCCCCCTTTGAAAAAGGGGGATCGAGGGGGGTTTCTGATCGATGAGTAGAGGCTACTTCTTGCGGGCGTAGAGGCCGACAAAGGCGTCGGACCAAGTCTTGCCGGCATCCCGTGAGGTTCGCCAGTGTTGCTTCACCCGCCCGTCTTCCATCGGAGTCCAGGCAATTTCGTGTTGAATCGGCTTGCCGTCTTGACCTTGGGTCTGTCCCGCCAGCACCATCTTGCCGTTCTGTAGCTCTCCGTCGAGGGTCAATAGCCGCCCCGTGGTGTCCACCCAAGTCTGATGCCAGCCACTGGCAGTGGAGATGTTGTAACTCTCTCCACGCATGCTGCCGCCGACCCAATTTTCCTTGATCACACATCCATCGAGAATCTTCTCGATACGATTGCTACCGACAACTTTGCCGTCGGGCTGCGAAACTTCCCAGTCACCGACCCAGAAATCGAATTGCCGATGCTGCTCCGAATCGCATGGTTTGGGGGCCTGGGTCTGGACAGGGGCCGAGGTCTGGGCTGGAGCAGGGGCAGGGGGCTCGGCAACCAGGCCAGGCCCGCCAACCAACGCACCAACCAACCCCAATACGATTGCGGATGTGATCAAATCTCGTCGTTGCCCCATGGATAGGCTCCTTTTGTCGGTCGAGATTGGCCTCCAGCAGAGGCCTGCTTCGAAGTGAAGGTAAGAACTTCGAGACCTCAAGCTACCACTCGCGCAACCCGTTCGACCAGCTACCATCGCTCCGATGGTGACCGATGACGGCAGGTGCGGGACGAACGTCTAGGGTGCCACCGGCATCCGTCATTCCTGGTAGCCTGAGAAACAACGCCATGCCGCCCCCGAGACCGAGTCGTACCGCCAGAGCCTTTCTGACCAAGATCCTGCTGGATGGACCTCTATTGACGGTACCCCTGCTGGCCGTCCTGCCCTGGACGATCGGCCAACTGCTCAAAGACCGGTGGTGGCTTAGCGGGTTGTGTTTCTACATTCCATCGCCGCTGTTGTGTGGATCCCTGGTGATCGCTGCCGTCTTGGCCTGGGCACGCCAGCGGCGCTGGCTGGCGGTCACGTCTCTGCTGACGGCGCTGGCTCCTGCCGCGGTCGTCGGCACTCTCGAAAATCGGTGGCACTTCGAAGACATCCCATCCGCCAGCCCACGGGCCAGAGACACCTTCACCCTCGTCCACTGGAACGTCTTCCGAGGCTTCCTGGGCTGGGACCGCATCCAGCGTGAGCTCGCCGCCCACCCAGCGGACATCTACGTCGTCTCGGAGCTACCCGAGAGTATCCGCAGTGAGCGTGTCGCCGTGCTCGGCGAAGGCTTCTCGATGATCCGCGACTACAAGCTCGGCGTGGCGTGTAAGGGTTTTCTCGAAGGCCACATCGAACGCCCAAAGTCCGATTTTGGTTTGATCTACACTGTCTGCCAAGTGGGTGACCAGGCAATGAGTGTGCTGGCGGTGGATCTCCCCGCATCCGTGACCATCGCCCGCCAACCCGGTCTCGAAACCGTCGCCGGCTGGATCGCCCACTACCAGCCAGACCTGGTGGTCGGTGACTTCAACGCCCCCCGCCGATCCCCCACCCTGGCCCGTTTGCCAACGGGCTACAGTCATGCCTACCACCGGGTCGGCAGCGGCTGGTCTTACACCTGGCCGGTGCCCCTGCCGATGTGGGCGATCGACCAATGTATCCTCGGACCACGGGTGCGGCCGATCCGTTATCAGCTCTCCAACAGTCGCTTGAGCGACCATCGGATTCAAAGCTTTGAGTTTTCAATGCCACCCGACAACGAGCCCTGAACCAGTGCGGCGCCAGGTGGGAACTTTCCCAGGTCTACACGGGTCTTTACCGGCCATGCGTTATCATCCGGGACAGACATGAAACTCTCCGAATCGTTGAAGAGAAACCGTACCGCAGGCGCGATGGGCCTCAATCTGCCAACCGGGCCGGCGGCAGATTTATCGATCCCGGACTTGCTGAATCTACGGCCAAAGTTCGCTGGCAATCGTGAAACGGTCAACAGCCTGCTGGAGCTGGCGTTTCTCGGACGAGAAGACGCCAAGGGGTTGGAGCGTGAGCTCGGTATCTTCGACCAAGACGGCACCGGCTGGAACCTCGAGCTGTTCGCCGAGGATCTCTTCGTCGAAGAGCTGATCCGCAGCTGCTACACGATCCAAATCGAAGGCCTACGGTTTCCGGTCAACCATGCCTTCCTCTACGGAGTACTGTCGGATCCCCCCTCGGACATCGACGCGGTGCGCTTCCGCCAAGACATCTTGCGCGAGCTGGAGTCCAACGAATCGCTGCGCCGCAACACTGAGAAGCTCTACCAGGAGCTCAGCCAGCTGCTGTCGATGTTCAAGCAACCGGACCATTCCGCCAAGCTCGACATCAACGCCTTCCGCCTCGACCTGCTCACCCTCGCCAAATGGATCATCGACTGGATGGTGACCGGGTTCGCGGAGGCGACGTCCGGCCTGAACCGCCTCCACCAAGCGGGTCTGGACATCCAGGCCTCGTCGGAATACGGCATTCTCGCCGATCTACTCGACTTTCAGAGCCGGCAATCGACCCTGAGACTACGTGTCCAAATGGGAGCCGATGGTGAGCTCAAGACTCTGGCGATCGAGGACCTGAAAGAGAACACTTCGAACCGGTTCTACCGCCGCCCGTTGCGGCGACTGTTCGACCGCATCAAGCTCTTCGTGCTCTTTGGCTATCGCCTCAGCCAGCGTGAGATGGCGTCCCGTCTGCTACGTGAGGTTTATCTCAAGATTTCGCCGTCGATCACGCCCCTGGTGCAGCTCATCAGCCAGCTCGAGCTCTACTTGGCTTCGCTGTCCCTCAAACGCCGGGTCGAAGCGGATGGCCTGCAGATGTCGCTGGCCACCTTCGACCCAGACCGGCCCCTGGATCTCGAGCAAGTCTTCAACCCCTTGCTGCTCGATCTCGACACCCTGCCGGTGCCGTGTAATGTCCGCTGCAAAGGTGACCGAGCAATCACCATCATCACTGGCCCCAACTCGGGGGGCAAAACACGGCTATTACAAACCGTCGGACTCACCCAGTTGCTCGGTCAGTCCGGCCTCTTCGTGCCGGCCGCTACCGCCAATCTACCGATCATCCGGGGCATGTTCGTGTCGCTGGTGGAAAGCGAAACCGCAAGCCAAGCGGAGGGGCGCCTGGGCCGCGAGCTGCTGCGCATTCGCCATCTCTTCGAGGCCATGGGCTCACCTTCGATGGTGATTCTCGACGAGCTGTGCTCCGGCACCAACCCGGCGGAGGGCACCGATATTTTCTCGATGGTGGTCCGGCTGTTGGATCGCCTGCAGACTATCAGCTTCATCTCCACTCACTTCCTCGATTTCGCGCGCGAGCTGCGCGACGAGCAACCCGTGAAGTCGCTCGAGTTTCTGCAGGTCGAAACCGACGACGATCTCTCCTCGACCTATCAATTTCGCCCCGGCGTAGCCGAGACCTCGCTGGCCGCGGCGACCGCAGACCGCCTCGGTGTGAGCTTCGAACAACTGTCGGAGTTGATTGACCAACGCCGGCAAGCAGCCGGCAAAGCCACGACGGACGAGGACAAAACAGACGAGGCCACGGCGGACGAAGCCACGGCGGACGAGACTAAGATGGGTGAAACAGTAAACCAGCTTGTCTGAGCCGCGCTCCAGTGGACTCAGATCTCGTGGCCAGCCCCGAGATCGCCACCACCTCGTCGATCCCCCGCACGAGTCATGAATCCCACCATCCGATGGCTGGCCTGGGCAGTATGGGTTGGATTGATTTTCGCTACCGCACCGGTTGGCAACTCGCTCCAAGCTTGGCTCCGGACCCTGGTTGGCGACGGTGTCTTCCGTCTGCTGTTGTTGGGCTTGTTGTTGACGGCGGTCGGAGCGGCGGGTGTTGTCGCCCTGCGCCGCTCCGGCACACTCGATCGCAACCGCCTGGGATGGTGCCTCACGATCGCCGCGGTGACCGGCGCCTTCGTCTGGCGCTTGCGGGTCTTGACCGAGCCCGCACACCTCGTTCTCTACGGAACCCTCAGCGCGATCACCTATTGGGCGCTCAGCAGTCGAATCCGCGACCCAGGCATCTATCTGGCGGCAACCGCCCTGGTTGCTATCGTCGGCATCCTCGAAGAAGCCTTCCAATGGCTGCTGCCGAAACGGTATTGGGATCTCCATGACATCGGCCTCAATGTCACTGCAGCGATCCTTGTTCAGCTGTTGATTTGGAAGGGGATCCGGCCAGCCACCATCACCGGAGTCATTTCTGCTCTCTCCTTACGGCTCTCGTTCCGTCTCGCCGCCGGTGCGGCGCTACTCTTGCTGTGCTGCCTTTCGAATACTCCCTCACGTATCGACTGGGTTGCGACCCGGGTTCCGGGACTGTCGTATCTCGGCCAGGGCCTGGGCACCCGCATGGTCGAATATGGTTACCGCCATGATGTTCCCGCAATCGGCCGCTTCCAATCACAGCTGACCCTCGCCGAGCTACAACGCGCCGATCGCGAACGCGGCGCCGATGCAGCCGAGTTGATCCGTCGCCTCGGCCGCCAAGATCGTTACCACCGCCTGCAGGTGTTCTACCCACCTCACAAGGCGCCCTTCGTATTCGAAGCCGGTGGCCACCTCTTCGTCCGAGACCGCTACCGACAACGTGCCCGCACCCAAACCGACGAAGCAAAACGGCAGCGCTTGATCACCGCTGCCTATCGCGAAACCCTGATCCTCGAGAGCTACTTCCCCGCCACCGTCGCTCATCTCGGCGAGACCCTCCGGCCAGAGGCGCGACGTCGCCTGCAAGAGCAGCAACAGCCGAATGCTCCGTTTACCAGCGAGGTCAGCAATTGGTTCTTGACCTCCTTCACTGAAATTCAGGCGCGGTGGACGCTGCTCGCCGTCTTGATCGCTCTCGGGCTAGCGGATCGAGCCGTGGCCCAGAGAGCATCGGGTGACACAGATCGAGTAGCGTCCGACCAAGAGTTGGGCTACGATTAACGTAGACTCTTCGGATTCCGGACCCAAGGGAGACGCCCATGTACGATGTCGACCTGCCTACCGCGCGCGATTGTATGACCGCGAACGTCCTCACTTTCTCCCCTGAGGACGACGTGTTCGAAGCGATGAATCATCTGCTAACGAACCATTTCGCCGCCGCTCCGGTGGTTGACGACGATGACAAAGTCCTGGGAATACTCACCGAAAAAGACTGTTTGAGGTGCCTTTCGCACCTCGCCTACGAAGATTTCGAAAGTGGGACTGTGAGCTCGTTTCAATCTCCGATGGCAGAGTTCTGCGAGCCCAGCATGGACATCTTCGGAGTTTCGGATCGGTTTCTCGCCACCAACTATCCCTTGATGCCCGTGGTCGAGAACAACAAACTGATCGGCGTGATCAGCCGCCGCGACACCTTGCGTGGCGTCCAGGAGTTGCGACGTCGGCTCGATCAAGCACGCAGCCACATCGAGGAAGCAGCCGGTCACCAGACCGATCGGCCGCGGAGTATCGAGAGCATGCAACGCTCGGCGGCCAGCCAATCTCCTGAGCAGCTGGCCCGAATCATGGGTCGCAAGAGCTGAGCGCTCCTATCCTGTTCCGAGTGTGTTCGGCACTGGATGGAATTTAGAACACCGCGCCCTTAGAATCACAACATGGGTGATGCTGCGCCGGTTGATGCTGCGCTGGACAATGTGATCGAGGTGCGGGATCTCCACAAGACCTATCCTAGTGGTGTCACCGCACTTCGTGGTTTGTCGTTCACCGTTGCTGCGGGGGAGATTTTTGCCTTGTTGGGCCCCAACGGCGCTGGCAAATCGAGCACGGTCCGGATCCTGACGACCCTCAGTGCGCCGACTCGCGGCGTTGCCCGTGTCGCCGGTTTTGACGTCGTCGAGCAGCCGCAGCAAGTGCGACGGCGTATCGGTTACGTCGCCCAAACGTCGGGAGTTGATCCATTGATCACCGGGCGCGAGAATCTCGAGCTGCAAAGTCAGATTTTTCGCTTGCCTCCCGAAACGGCCCAGCATCGCATGGCCGAGCTCTTGGCCCTGTTTCAGCTCGACGAAGTCGCCGACCGGCTGGTGAAAACCTACTCCGGTGGACTCCAACGACGGCTCGACATCGCCATGGGCCTGATCCCGCAACCTGAGGTGTTGTTTCTCGACGAGCCCACCACCGGTCTCGACCCTCAGAGCCGGGCTGTCATGTGGCAGGAAATCCGACGCTTCGCTGGTCGGGGCCTCGCCATCCTGCTGACCACCCATTACCTCGAGGAAGCGGACCAACTCGCCGACCGCCTGGCGATCATCGACCGTGGGCAAATGATCATGGAAGGCTCTCCAGAAGAGCTCAAAGGCAGCCTTCGAGGCGACGTCATCTCGATCGAGCTCAGCGATCGAGACAACATCCCCGAAGCACAGGTCCAGGTCGGTCGGGTCGAGGGCATCACCCGTGTCCTGACCGATGGACCCGAGCTTTTTGCCCAGGCGGGCCACGGCGCCAGCGCGGTGCCAGCGGTGGTCGGCGCCCTCGAGAAGTCAGGGATCGACATCGTCCAGATCTCTCTCAGCCGCCCGTCCTTGGATGACGTCTATCTGAGCGCTACCGGGCATTCGTTCCGGCAACCGGGACCGATCGCAGAAGACCCGAGCTGAGGCGGAGAATCGATGGACTTTCTTCGCGACACTTGGTACCTCTACCTCCGTCTGGCGCGCATGACCCGACGGATGCCAATTTTTCTGGTGTTGTCGATCATGCAGCCGGTGCTCTGGATGTTACTTTTTGGACAGCTCTTCCGGGTCGTGATCACTCTGCCGGGCTTCGGCGCCGACTCCTACATCCAGTTCATCGCCCCCGGAATCGCCATCATGACCGCACTCTTCAGTGCCTCCTACACCGGCATCGGCATGCTGCGAGATATCGATGGCGGCGTGTTGGATCGACTGCTCGCAACGCCGGTGAGCCGCAGCGCGGTAGTCGTCAGCCGGGTGCTCCTAGCCGCCAGCCAGGTCATGTTGCAAGCCGGTATCCTGGTCTTGATGTCGCTGGCCTTGGGAGCGCGGCCGCAAGGGGGCGTGCTTGGACTGTCTCTCGTATTCGCCGCCGCCGCGCTGCTCGCCGCCGCCCTCGCCGCGATATCTTGCGGCCTGGCCTTGATCACCCGTCGTCAAGAGATGGTCATCGCAGCAATGAACTTCATCATCCTGCCCATGACCTTTCTATCGAGCATGATCATGGCCCCCGGGCTTATGCCCGAGTGGATTCGCGCCGCCTCCCGGGGCAACCCGGTCAACTGGGCAGTTGTCGTCGCGCGTCTCGGCTTCGAAGGCCAAATCTCGACCGAGCTGGCCCTCAACCTCGCCATGCTGATCACCTTCACTGTCGCCTGCGCCTTCTTCGCAACCAGCGCCTTTCGCCGTTATCAACAAGGCGGTTAGTCGTCCCCGTCTTCTTGGCAGTTGGGCTGAAGAGACCGCGATCGCCGAAGCTCGATCGCGGTCTCTGAAACTTCAGAAACAGCGACTCAGCCGCGGACTGCTTTGAAGGCGCGTTCCAGGTCGTCGATCTGATCTTGAGCGTCTTCGATGCCAACACTGAGCCGGATCAATGAATCACTGATGCCAAGGGCGGCACGGGTCTCGGCGGGCACCGAGGCATGGGTCATGATCGCCGGATGGTTGACCAGCGACTCGACCGCCCCCAGGGACTCGGCGAGCTGAAAGACGTGCAGCGACTCGAGCAGGGTCCGTGCGGCCTCGAGGCCACCTTGGATGAAGAAAGTGACCATGCCGCCAAAACCGCTCATCTGCCGACGGGCGAGCTCGTGCTGCGGGTGTGAGGCCAGCCCCGGAAAAACCACCCGCTCGACTTGCGGGTGCCCCTCGAGGAACTCGGCAACACGTTGGGCGTTATTGCCGTGGCGCTCCATCCGCACATCCAGGGTCTTGATGCCGCGCAAAGTCAAATACGCGTCCATCGGGCCCATCACCGAGCCAATGGCGTTCTGGAGAAAACGCAATCGTTCCGCTAGGGGGGCATCATTCACCACCACCATGCCGCCGACAACATCGGAGTGGCCGTTGAGATACTTGGTGGATGAGTGCATCACGATGTCGAAGCCATGCTCGAACGGACGCTGGTGCCGCGGACAGGCAAAGGTGTTGTCACACGCCAAGAGCACGTCGGGGTTGGCAGCTTTAGCGATCTCGGCAATAGCCGTGAGGTCGGCGATCTTCATCAATGGGTTGGTCGGGGTCTCGACCCACACCATCCGTGTCTCCGGCGTCAGTACCTCGGCGCATACCGCGTTGTCGGAAAGATCCGCATAGTGGAGATCGAGGCCCTGGCTTCGAGCGCGAACCTGGCTCATCAAGCGTCGGGTGCCACCGTAGAGATCGTCCATCGCGACCACCCTCGAACCATGGTCGACCAACTCGAGGATGGTCGCCGTCGCCGCTAGCCCAGAAGCGAAGGCGAAGCCACCACAGCTCGGATCCTGTTCCTCACTCACCGACGATCCCTCGAGCGAAGCCACCATCCGTTCCAAGGCATAGCGGGTTGGATTGTGGGAACGGGTATATTCGAATCCCTTATGCTTCCCAGGTGACTCTTGGACATAGGTGGCGGCGGTGAAAATCGGCGGCATGATGGCGCCGGTCACTGGCTCAGGCCGCTGACCGCCGTGGATGACCCGGGTGCCGGGTCGCATAGGATGGTTGTCAATCATGTAAAAAACTCCTGAAGACCGTCGGTTGGCTCCAGCACGATAAGCTCGAGCAGAATTGTGACCGCCGAGACCTTTGGCGTGAACGAAAGCGGGTAATATCTCACTTTAGGGTTCAGAATCAACCTCGAATCTCAAGGCTTCAGGAGAGATATGGGTTTTGGAGGAAACTGGCCGTTGAACACGCAGGGGCTGGCCACTAACAAGTGTCCACCACCACTTCCGCTGGCACCACTTCCGCCGTCGTGAGTCTCGGTCGCGGTCGGCTGAACGGCGCGGAACAGACCGAGATCACGTCGAGACTCGAATCGACGATTCAGGCGGCGTTTTCTAGAGCGGTCAGTCGATCGTCAAGCGCCGTCACTTGGACCTCGAGCCCCTTGATCCGGTGTTCGATCTCCGCGTACGAGAGTCGAACGAGGGCTTTCATCTCGCGAAACTGTTCAGCCATTTCTTCCCGGAAACTATTCAGCTGCTGTTGCTGGCCGGTAACGCCCTCAGCGACGAGCTGGATCTCGCTTCGCAGCGCTTCCACCACGACTTGGGTCTGCCGACCCTCGATACGTACTTCATCGACCAGCTCCCGGGTCTCGGTACGACCTTCATCAACCATCTTCCGGGTCTGCCGACCCTCGGTACGTACCTCATCGACCAACTCTCGAGTCTGCCGGCCTTCAGTACGTATTTCTTCGACCAGCTCCCGGGTTTGTCGATTTTCGGCGCGAATCTCCTGGACAAGCGCTTCGGTTCGGCGTTCCGATGCCTCGAATCGCTGCTCCAAGAAATCTACGAGTTCATGGTCCACTTCCACCTCCGATATTTGCGTGGCGAGCTTTCTAGCGTACCACTGTCTGAACCGAGGAGACAACCGATCTTCAAGCCTTGCCTCTTGCTGGATTTGTCCTCTATCGGAAAGAAGATCAGCCCCGCCGAAATTCCTTTAGCGCGATTGAAAACGGGTAAACTCCCATATCAGGGTCCGGCATCAACCTCGGCCCCCATCAATCCAGGGGAGATACGGCTTTCGGAGGAGATTCGCCGTTATGCGCGGAGGAGCCACCTATTGGCGAGCGCCCCCGCTCAGCGAGCGAGCATCGCCGGTGCCCGATCTGGAGTAACAAAAATCGAGATACCTGCGTAAATGTCTCTGCCGGCCAGACCTACCTCAGCCGGCGCCTCACCGCCGGATCGTCAACGGAGCAACCATCAATGGATCGATTGAAAGAGCTACGCATTGATCGGTCGGACAAGGCCCGCGGATCCAAGGGTGGTCTGATTCTTGGGATTCTGGCCCTGCTGCTGGCGCTCGCTGCAGGAGGAGGTTGGTGGTGGCTGAGTCGTGTCCAGACCGCTGAAGTGCGGGTGGCCACGGTCCAGCAAACATCGGGAGCCGCCCCCGAGGCCAGCGTGCTCGACGCCTCGGGGTATGTGGCCGCGCGCCTCAAGGCCACCGTGTCCTCGAAGATCACCGGTAAGATCATCGAAGTGCTGGTGGAGGAAGGTATGGAGATTGCGGACGGTCAGCTGCTCGCCCGGCTCGACGACGCCGCCGTGCAGCGCCAGTTGGCGCTGGCACAGGCTGAGCTGTCGTCGGCGCGCAGCGCACTGGCCGAAACCGAGGTTTTGGCGGCGGATGCCAGGCGCACCGTGAAACGACTCGACAAGCTGGTCGCCGGCAAGATCTCGAGCCAATCTCAGCTCGACACCGCGCAAGCCAATCACGATGCCTTGCTGGCCCGCCTGGCCCTCGGACGCGAGCAGGTGTTGGTCCGCGAGAGTCAGGTTGCTGTGCGCCGCCAGCAACTCGACGATACCTTCATCCGGGCTCCGTTCGCCGGCGTCGCGGTGACCAAGAATGCGCAGCCCGGTGAGATGATCTCACCGGTCTCGGCCGGCGGCGGCTTCACCCGCACCGGTGTCTGCACCCTGGTCGACATGGGTTCGCTCGAGATCGAGGTCGATGTCAACGAGGCCTACATCAATCGCGTCAAACCCGACCAGCGGGTTGTCGCCACCCTCGACGCTTACCCCGATTGGAAAATCCCCGCTGCCGTGATCACCACCGTGCCGACGGCGGATCGCCAAAAAGCCACGGTGCGTGTGCGCATCGCCTTCGACGCCCTCGATCCAAGGATCTTGCCGGACATGGGAGTAAAGGTAGCGTTCCTCAGCGAGGACGAGCCCGAACGACCCGAGAGCTTCCAGCCGCGTTTGACGGTGCCACAGACCGCGATCCGTCAGGACGGATCGCAGGATGTCGTCTACGTGATTCAGGGGGAGGTTGTCGAACGGCGAGCGGTCCAAGTCGGCACCCGGCAAGGCGACCGAGTCGACATCGAGGCCGGCCTCGCCGTCGGCGAGAAAGTGGTCATCTCCGGCCCCGAGGAGCTGGCCGACGGTGATCGCGTCAAGGTCCAATGAACCACGTCAATCAACCACGTCAATGAATACTGGGCATCTCAACCACGTACCAAGGCAGAGCAAATCAACGCGAGGGACCCTTTCATGAGCGATCACGCGACGAGCCCCAACGGCGCCCTGGTGCGAGTGCAGGACGTCCACAAAGTCTACAAACGTGGATCCGAGAAGATCGACGTGCTGCAAAGCTTGAGCCTGTCGGTGCCGGAAGGCGACTTTCTGGCGCTGATGGGGCCGTCGGGTTCGGGCAAGACGACCTTGCTCAATCTCATTGGCGGCCTCGACCGGCCGACCTCGGGTTTTGTCGAGGTCGCCGGCGAGCGGATCGACCAGGCCCCTGGCCGTAAGCTCGCCAAATGGCGAGCCAGGCACATCGGCTTCGTCTTCCAATTCTACAACCTGCTGCCGGTGTTGACTGCCGAGCGCAATGTCGAGCTGCCGCTGCTGCTGACCCATCTCAACCGCCGGGAGCGCAAAGCGCATGTCGCTACCGCCCTCGAGGTGGTGGGGCTGGCTGACCGCGCCCGTCACTACCCGCGGCAACTGTCCGGTGGGCAGGAGCAGAGGGTCGGCATCGCCCGCGCCATCGTCAGTGATCCGACCCTGCTGCTGTG
>JAJCXQ010000357.1 GCA_029263355.1 Acidobacteriota bacterium
ACAGCCGCCGCCGCGTCAGTGACCGGACGCGACGGAGGCGGGCCACAGTTGGCGTGTGCGCCATCCGTGACCACCAAATGAAACCCACCAGAAGCAGCGACGCGATTGAGTACCGGGTACAAGCAGGTAGCAGACCGGTCAATCGTCACGTCTACCCCGGCCAGTGCGCGGCG
Organism: Acidobacteriota bacterium; assembly: GCA_029263355.1. Taxonomy (GTDB): domain Bacteria; phylum Acidobacteriota; class Thermoanaerobaculia; order Multivoradales; family J023; genus JAAELT01. Next base: position 174 of record JAJCXQ010000357.1, read on the forward strand.
GTAGGGTGCGAGCGCCTTGTCCGTGGCTGTGGCCCGACCTTGCTCGACTTCCGCGCGTGCAGCTGCGCACGCCTTCTCACGCGCTTGGCGGGTGGCGGTGAATGCGCTATCGCTGCCCTCACATGCCGGCGTCGGTAGATGTTCAGGCAGACGCCAAACACCCGACGCACCGAATAGCGTGGTCTCTTCCGACCAGAAGAGGGTGAGGGTGAGCTCCGAGGCGGGAAGCAGCTCAAGGAGAGGGTTAGATAGCACGCCCCGGATGCGGTCGAATTCCTCGGCAGCCAAGCTGCCCGAGACATCGACCCACACGTTCAGCCGAATCTTGCCCGCTTCGGCCTGGACGGGAAGGAGCAGCATAAGCACCAGGCCCATGACCGCGCCGAGGGTGCCGAGTTTGCACCCGCCGCCGCCGCATGGTCCTCCGGTGCCGGTGTCTTCCTTCGCGGTCTCTTCGGCAAGCGCCAGCAGGCCCGCCAGCTCGGCCTCAAGAAGGCTCAAATCGGTGAAGTGTTTGACTTCCTTGCCGCCCGCGCCGAGGAGCTGCGCCAGCGTGTGGCAGATGGCGACGATGAAAGCGACGGCGAATGACAGCGCGGTAGAGGTCAACGCAAAGACCAGCTCGGCGAACGGGAAGAAACGGGCCACGAAAAACCCAGCCAAAGCAACCACCGTTCCTATCGCCACGCGATGCAGATGGCGCTCCAGCCTGCGAACGCTGTCCTCCGTGTGACCGACATCGATGTTCGATGCAACGGTGAGCTTCGCGAGGCCGCAAAAGAGAATCGTCGCCATAATCCCGACGCCGATATGGAGAAGCCAACCGCCCGCCACCGTGAGCGATCCGGCGTAGGTGGCAAGCGCAACCTCAACCACGAGGATCAACGTCGCCCACAGTGAGTAGGTCTTACCCTTCTGATGGATCAGCGGGTTGACGGCCGGCATGTTGGCTTGGCTGTCGCCGGTACCATCGCAAAGTGACTGAAATCGCATGCGGGCGTCGGCCTTGTCACTGCGGACCTTGGCAAGTGTTGTTGTGATCGCCGGGATGGCTAACACCGCCTCACGTTTGCGCGCCTGTAGTGCGCCTTGCATAAGGCGTTGGCGTAGGCGACGGCGGTCTTCGGGTGTCTTCAACATGGTGGTTCTCCTTGGGGTTTTGCGTTATCTGCGGTGTGTCGAGGTACAGCTCTCCTGTCGCCATGAATACATGGCAATTCGTCGATAGCTTTGGATGAAAAAATGCTGCGTGTACGGGTCTACACCCGAACGACAGCGGCGTCGGTCAACGCATCATTTGCGTTGTTTTAGAAAGTTCTCGCCTATAAGGCGGAAGGCTGCAAACAAGAAAGCCCGACCTGCGCAGCCAGAAAGGGGCAAAGAGACACAACGATACGTCGCTAGTAGCGCCGGCCGGAATTGTGTCGGGTCGGCGGTGTTGGCGCCGGGTAGGCGACGAACCGGGGGAACAGTTGTTGATGTGTCAGACGCTAACGACGAAACCCATAGCAGGTTCACATGTCTAATTTCGTTCGGAATTTGTGATCCAAAGTGCAACATCACATCGCCTTTCGTAAGTCGATGAGTAGGTGTCAGGCGGGAAACACCCACGATGGATGTTTTTCAGGACAAACCACAATGGTTTGTTGTTGATCACCGTCCCGCGCCGCCTGGCGCACCAACAGTCACTCTTTGTCAAGGATCTGGGGCCGTCCAGCAACCAGAGGCTGCTAGCGACTGTCAGGGGTCCAACGCCATCAGCTCTACCAGCCTTGGGTTCTTCTGACAGCCGAGAGCCTACAGCGCTATACATAAGATGTCAACCATCCCATGCATTCAAGTTGCCTCTGCTGTGATTCCACACTGCCCACAACACTCGCCCTGTGCTAGGATGACCCGTCACCGGAGGTAGACCCTACGGTGACAATCTCTAAGCTAAGGAGGAACCACGATGGACGACGCCACCGCTGCGCGTAAGAAGATATGGGGAGGCAGGATCGCGGAGCTGCGGAAACGGCTTGGCCTTACCCAGAAGCAACTCGCCGACAAACTCGACGCCGAGGAAACGAGTGTAGCCCGGTGGGAGGGCGGTACCGTGGCCCCCAAGGGGGACACGCTCTACCAGCTCCTAGACATGGCGCGCGACATCGGTTCTGTCTGGGAATTCACCGGTGCCACGCTGGAAAATACCTACGAGGCGATGCTCAAAGACCCGAGCCGTCTATCTGAAGAGGGCGTTCACGTCTTCCTCGATATGCAGCTTGCCGGCCCCCAGCACTTTATCGATGTGCTGAGCTTGCTCGCCGAACACGGTGCGATGTTCCACCGCTTCGGCACGCCCGGTACGGGCGCATCGGATTCGAGCGCCAGAGCGTTTGCGTTATTTACACTGCCGCTCAGCTCAACAGCGCTTGAGGACACTTGCGTCAGACTCGATGCAATGGAGTGTGTAGTCGACTTCGAAACAGACTCAAAGACAACCGGCAGTATTAAGCGGAAGAGCAGCAGGAATCACTAGGGTTCCTCGCGCGTCCTGCCGGTGCGTGCTAAGTGGGTGCTACTCGGATCGATGGGTTTGCGAGGGTTTCGTTCAGACCAATACGGTTTATCCTCAGCTTGTCCTTTCCAATGATCTCTTGTATGGCTGCCTCCGACGCCTATTCCCTGCGCCGTCGCTACGCAATTGCAGCTGGTGATGCCGTCGATCGCCTCAACCTCATCCATCATTTGATTGAACACGTTTAGCGGATCAGGGAGGTTGACCAGTAGCAGCAGGGTGCTGCGTTCGGGTGTTTCTTCGTCCTCGACGCTACTGATCCGCAGCGGAGGCAAGCAATACTTGCCGATTACTTGCAGAAGATCGGCCATGCCGTCCAGTTCTTTTGCGATCTGCACATCCAGAGATACTGTTACTCCGGGGTTTAGTTTTAGGTCCGGCCTGTCGAGCATCTCGCTGAAACGTGTGCGCGTATCCAAGCCTGTGAAGGCGGTCAGGCTTTTATGCTCTGCCGCAAGATCGACCATCCGCTGGTAGGCTTTGCCCGTTGGCGGGTTCCTGTCATTTTCCCACCGGCTAACCGTGGTTACGGTGGTATCAAAGAGGGCTGCAAACTCCACCTGATCCATGTCCATCACGTCGCGTAGCCCGCGAATGCGTTCACCCAGAGTGGTTCTTACAGCTTCTGTCGAGTCATCGGTCATCCGTCCTCATCGCAACATAAGCGACGCCGGCAATCCGGCACATCGTCCCATCTTACGCGAGAATGATTAACAAAACGTTAACACGTTAGCGAATTCCCAATGATTCGCCTGCGGACATTTGGACTGCGCCTTTTGATCTAAACGACACGTGCGGGTCTTTTACCCGCTCGGATGCTCTGAGGTATTGCTTGACCGCGTCCATAGTTGGGAAGTCGGGGGCAACGACGAGGGCTAGCGCCTCAGTTTTCGGCCCGGCAGTTTCGCCTACTGTAGCGAAATTTGTGGGAGTTGCACCCATGACACATAGGTCCACAAGAACAGCGCTGAGATCATCGGGTTCATTTACAGCGAAATCAAGAAACATGAGGGCGCCGGCGGGTGGATGATCTTCAATGCGAAATCTAGCGAGCATTAGTTCGCGCTCATCGGTGCCGACGAGCTTACGAAGTCCACCATGTTCTTTCGCGGCTTCTAGCATGCGATCGAAATGACGATGAAGTGGCGGCCGGCCATTCTCCCAATGGCTTACGGTCGCAACATTAACATCGCCGAGAAGCTCGCCGAATTCTGTTTGATTCATTCCTAGATGCTTGCGAAACGCGCGAATGCGATCACCGAGAGAGCACTTGTCTTCGGCTCCTCTTCTTAGACCTGTAACCCCTGATTTAACAGGTGCAGGCGATTTTTTAGTCACTCTGACATGTATCATCCAGCCTGTTGCGACCCCCCGCGTCGCGAATCTATCAAGATAGCAAGAAGCGCCGGAAAGTCAACCATTTTCTAGTGAAGCACATTCACTAATTGCTTGCTTTTTCCATATGCTCGCCTATAGTGAAATATATGGAAAAGCCGCCAGAAATAGACCCTAAGATGCTTGAGCGCGTGCTATCGCTTGCAGATAGCCCACGGCACGCAGAAGTTCTAATAAACCAGGCGGTTGAACATCTCGCCGACGAACTGGAGATCCAGAAGGGGCAAGCAGACATAGCGGCAGGGAGGACAGTCTCTCACGACGAAGTCGGTAAATGGATAGCCTCTTGGGGTACTGACAATCCTTTACCTTGCCCGCAACCCGAATGAATGTACGCTGGACACCAGCGGCACTTCAGAAGCTAGCCGCCATCGAGCGATACATCGAAGAAGACAACCCCATCGCGGCCAAGCGCGTAGCAGAAAAGATCTTCCACCAAGCGGACAAGCTCAAGCAATTCCCGCAGAGGGGAACATCCGTCAGTGCCACAACACGTCAACTTAGGATACCGAAGTTGCCGTATCGTTTAATCTACACCGTTGCCGATCGCGATGTTCTGATTGTCACCGTGTTGCACGATGCGCTCAGGGAGCAATGATGCATCGCGAACCCGATCCGATCTTTCATCGCCCTTCCAGCTCGCCGCGCAGCCAGGCGCGGGCAATCGTCCATTTGCGGCTGACCGTCGCCTTACTGATACCCATGTAGCCGGCAATCTCATCGGCCGTCAAGCCGCCGAGGAATTTCAGCTCTACCACTGCCGCCGCTTGGGCGTCGAATTTCTTCAGCGCCGTCATCGCCCTGTCCAGGTCTACGAAGTCCAGCTCAGTGGAGCCGCCAAGCAGGTCGTCATCCAGCTCGACGCGCACCTGATCGCCGCCACGCTTGCGGCGTCCGCGTTCACGGCTATGCTCGACCAGTACCCTTCTTACGACCTTCGCAGCGATGCCCAAGAAGTGGGTTCTGCCCGAGGCATCGATCCCTCCGTTCTTGGCCATGCGCATGTACACCTCATGGGCTAGCGCCGTTGGCTGCAATGTATGGTCCCGACGTTCCCGCTGAAACTCGTGCCCGGCAATCCTCCGGACTTCGGGATACAGCAGTGCCATGACTTCATCACCGGCACCCGCGTCGCCGTCATGCCAACGCCGCAGAAGCACTGTCACATCCCCGCCGGCCATGTTCCTGCCTGTCTTCCTCTCCGGTCTCAGTGGACGATTCGCCGCCGTGAGAGCCAAGAGTACACCCAAATCGCGAAAGGAGCCACGGTGAGCGCCACGGTCATTTTCTGCTTGCGCGAGCCTGCACAGCCTGGTACGAATTTGACACTAACGTCAAATCTAACTGTAGGAGAACGTCATGTCTAAGAACCAAAGAACCGAACTAGCCGCCCGCGCTCTAGCGGGACTCACTGCCAACCAGCCTATGACCGCGCACGCGCTTCGTGGTGCCAAGCACGAGATCAACAGCTGTGGACAGCCTATGGGTTGTGCTCTTCCCGAAGGGCCGTAGTTCGTTTCGTTCAGTCGCAGGAGGGGAGGGCTGCTTCGCGTAGCCTCTCCTCCATGCCGCGCGCCCGGTAAAAGTCAGCCAACCGTCTCGATGCCCCACAAATCCGAGACTGAGTTGCTCCCGACGTCTTCAGCGCTTCCAGACCTTCAACGAGTAGCTGCTCCGCTTCGGTATCCTCCCCCAATTCGGCGAGGCAGCTTCCAAGCAATCCACCAGCAGAAGCTGTCTGGTAGTGTGCTTGGCCGAGTCCGTCCCGCCATAGCAAGTAGGTCTGGCGGTACCAGGGCGTTGCCGCCGCACAGCCTTCGAGGCCTTCCACACTTCGGCCTAGCCCAAGCAGCGCAAAGCCGCGTTGCGGATGATCGGGCGGATGCACCGCTTCCATCACTGCTGCACACTCTTTATACCGTTCCCGCGCAGTCTCCGCGTTTCCGCTTTCAAGACCTATTGCACCCAGGAGACATAGACTTAGTGAGACGTTCTCGTGTGTTTCCCCGAAAACCAGCCGCTGAACGCGAAGTGCCTCGGTTGCTGCCCGTTCCGCCGCGACGAAATCACTGCGCTTTCTCAGGATCATCCCCAGATTATGGAGCGCCGTGCCAGTGCCGGGATGATCTGGCGGCAGTATCTCCAGAATCTCGCGGATCGCTTCTTCAGCGCCAGCGTCATCACCAAGCCGACCGCGAACCGCGACAAGCTTGCCGAGGACTTCGGCGACGTAGGCGTTGTCGCCGCCCATCACTTTGCGCAGCATCGGCAACGCTTCCTCAAGCAATCGTTTTGAGTCGTCAAGCTCGCCTTGAAGGTAGCGAACGATTCCGAATCCGGCGAGGCTTCGCCCCAATGCTGGACCTTCGCCAAGTTCATGACGAGCGGCGATTACCTGCTGATACAGCTCTCCAGCCATGGCGTAATCCGCTCTGCTCTCTGCGGCGAGCGCAAGCCCATCAAGGCAGCGCAGAATCTCAGGGTCCGCGTCACCAAAGTTACCGCGCAGCAGCGTCAGCGCTTCGGTCAGATGCTCTGCGCCTTCCTCCGATTTGCCCTCTCTGATGAGCGCCAGGCCGAGGCCCCGCAGAATGCGGCCGCGTTGGACAGGATCATCCGCTGTCATTGCCAGCGCTTGGCGGTAGAAATCCTCAGCGGCACGATAGTCGCGCCGGTACCATTCCAGCTCGCCACGCTGGAATAGGCTCAGCACCTCGTCGGCACCACCGCGCCGCAGCTCGTGCGCCTCGAGGTGGAGCTCACCGGCAGCGTCGAAGACTCCGAGCGATGTGTAGACCTTACCCATCGCCGCTAGCAAGGTCGCTTGCGACGAAGGATCGCCAGCAAGCTGGTGCCGTACTTTCGGCGCGGCTTGGTCGAGGATTTCCCGCGTCGTCAGCACCTTTCCTTGACTCTGCTCAGGATCGGAGGCGGTGAGGGCATCGAGAAACACACCAAGCGTCGACTCTGCCCGGTCACGCTGCCGCGTGGAAATCTGCGTTTGCCGCACCAGTGCCGTGATGAATCCAACCAGGACCATGACGGCAACCGCCGCAACCCCGACGCCCAGACGGTGACGCCGTGCGAACTTGCGGAGGCGGTACGACAGGCCAGCGCTACGGGCAAGCACCGGCATGTCATCCAGGTAGCGCCCGATATCGGCGGCGAAAGCGGCAGCGGTGGCATAGCGGCGTTCTGGCTCCTTCCGCAGTGCCATCAGGACCACAGAGTCGAGATCACCGCGCAGCTCGCGCGCATGCGTGTTCGTTTCGCCGTCATTGCGGGCGGCAACGCTTGGGCGGGTGGGATCTTGATCTCTGATCGCCACCTGTAGCGTCAGGTCGCTGTCGTCGTCGAGCTGGTAGGGACTAGCGCCCGTCAGCAGCTCGTAGAGCACGACACCAAGGGAGTAGACATCACTTGCTGTAGTGATCGACTTACCGCGTATCTGCTCAGGACTGGCATAGGCCGGCGTCATCGGTCGCTCACCGGGGCGGGTAGTTCGGGCGTCACCCTCACCATTCTCTAGAGACTTGGCGATACCAAAGTCGATCAGCTTGGGCATGCCTTCTGCGGTCACCAGGATGTTGGCGGGCTTCAGGTCCCGATGCACCAATAGACTGCGGTGTGCATAGTCCACCGCTCCGCAGATCACCTGAAACAGCCTCAGACGTTCCTCAATCCCGAGGGCGGCATTCTCGCAATAGGCATCCAGACGCTGCCCCTCGACATACTCCATGACCAGATAGGGCTGTCCGTCCACAGCCCCGCCGTCATAGAGGCGGGCAATATTGGGGTGCTCTAACCCTGCGAGGATCTGTCGCTCAGCGCGGAAGCGGGCTAGTGCGTCCTGATCATGGCTATAGCGGATGAGTTTGACCGCGACCTGTCGCCGGTAGTCGTCGGCACGTTCAGCTAGGTACACGGCACCCATGCCGCCTTCGCCGATCACCTTCAGCAGCTTGTAGGGGCCAATCATGCGCCCGACTTCAGCCGGTGCCGGTGCCACCCAACCGGCGGGTAAGACTTCCGTGCCTGGACGGAGTACCGGGGAGTCGATGAACGATCCCGGCGCGTCATGATGGCCTAGCAGCCGCTCGACTTCGGCACGAACGGCGCTGTCAATGTCGGCGCTGTCGAGATAGGCCACCCGCTCCGCTGGTGACAAATCCACCACCGCAGCGAAGATCGTTTCCACCCGATCCCAATCCAGAGACATTGCCCTAGTGTATGCCACAAGCGAGCTTGCGCTCTGGCATCAAACGCCGGATATGTGGCGTCCGGTTTGAGTGCCTTCGCTCTTGCTTTGAAGACAAAAAAGGGGGGCCGGGCGCTTTGGCCCGACCCCTGGGAGGGATGAGACGAGATTGGGGTTGGGAGGGCTCGTTTATCAGCTCAGCTTGAATAGGGTCGAGTCGGATTACACCGGAGTTCCTGCCGCACCTTGAAGTGACCGACCCGACCCAAGCTCGAATCTCTGAGTAACCCGACCGGATGGAGTGTTCGTCTTGGTAGGGGCTCTACGTTCAACAACTCCAGTTCCCCCATCCGGTCGAGATGTCCTCAGATGGACAACCCGGTTTCGCTCTAGGGCGATGGTGTTCTGTGTGGCCTGGAGGGATTGACCGGGTTCACACCTATCTGCGACAACCGGACAAAAATCACCTCACACAGTAGCAACTTTTTTCTGATGGGTAGTTCAGATCGCTTCTTGGCTCGGTTGACACACCAGACTCTTTGCCAAGTACAATCGGCCTACTATGTTCGGGGATGAGCCGTATCAAGGTGCATTCAGGGCGGCTGCGGAAGCGACGCGAGACCGCATTAGGAAGGACCGCGCGCGGGCACCAAGAGCCTTGCGGAAGGTGTTCACGGTGGTCGCCAACAGGCTATTCCAGCCCTCGCTGAACGCGGGTGAGGCTTTCAACGCTGCCGGGATCAAGGACTGCACACTGAGGGCGGTGTTTAAACAGGCTACTGGCATCAGGCTCAGTCGCTACATCGCCGAAGCACGGATTGAAGTCGCCTACGTTCTGATAGTAACGACCAGTCTTGATGTCACCATGATCGGCGAGATGGTCGGCTACACCTATCACCCGACATTCGCCGACAATTACAAACGCGCGAAGGACATGCTCCCATCCGACGTGGTGCGCGAGCCGTTAGCGGTACCCCTGATCGACGTTGAGACAGCGCTCAAGGCAGCTTACGGCGCGCTTGACGATGGTGCGATGGTGGATCACTTAGAGGATTTGATGCGCCTCTCTCCGACAGCTGCCAAATGCATCCGGGAGAGAATCTGCCCCGTCGAAACCGAGCCACCGGTCATAGTTGACGGTGCTCGCGACGACCAGTTGAAAGCCGAGGGAATATGGCAGGAGATTCGCGATCTGCCCTTCGCA
>JAJCXQ010000358.1 GCA_029263355.1 Acidobacteriota bacterium
GCGATCGAGGAAGGGCGCCTTGTCGAAGCCCTCGGCCTGTGCGAGCAGGCGCTCGCCCAAGCCCGCGAACGGGGCGACCAAGGCCTCGTTGATCTCGCGGTTTGCAACCGCAGCGCGGCACTGATCGCCCTCGGTCGCCAGCGGGAGGTCATGCCGGAGCTCCGCCGGATCTTGGTGCGTAGCTCCAATCCCAAGACTTGCTCGGTCGCGGCCTACGACCTATCCCGGGCCCATGAGCTGATCAAGGAATACAAGAAAGGCTTGTTCTACGGTCGCATCGCACGTGATCGAGCCCTGGCCGCAGACCGAAAAGATCTGTTGGTGGGTAGCTACAACCTGATCGGCAATTGCCTCATGTCGGACAGCTTTTTCGCCGCCGCCGCCGAGGCATACCACAATGCGCTGGAGCTGCTACCCGACGAACGCTCTGTGCATCGCGCGCTGGTCATGGTCAATCTGGCCTACTGCCTGATGATGCAAGGCCGGGTCCGCGAAGGAATGAGTATGTCGTTTCAGGCGTTGCGCTGGTTCCGTAGCTTTGGAGCTCGGCTGTATGAAGCTTGGCCGCATCTCGATCTATGTTACGCCTACCTCGAGCTGGGGCGCCCCCGCCGGGCATGGCGGCACGGACGGTGCGCTTTGGCGGTCGCCGAAGAGACTGGAGAAGCCGAGTGTCTCAAGAATGCGTTGTTCCTGCTCGGCGAAACCGAGCGCACCGCGGGTGATTTCGAGGCCGCTCATGGTTATTTCTCGAGACTCCAAGAGGAGTTCTACGCCGAGTCGCCGCAGGTCGTCGAGTTGATGGTCCAGGTTGGGCTGCGAAAAGTCGTCAACTTGCGGGCTTGAGGCAAGTTCGGGGTCGAAACCTTCGAGGTCGAAATATGACGTCATCGAGATTAGCCAATCGTTGTGTGCTTCCCGTCCTGGGAATGCTTTCCCTGTTCTGGTTGCCTTTACCGCTTGAGGCGGCCGAGGATCGGCATATGGTCCTCGGTCCGGATGGCACCGTGTTTCGACTCCACGAAGGGTTGTATGGCGATCTTTTTCCGGAAGGTCTGGAAGTGCGCCCCAACCATCCGGTATTGGCGCTCGATATCCTGCGCGCCGAAGGCAGCCGAGAGCGCCTTTTGGTCCCGGGTACCGTGAGTGTCGATCGTGATCGGTCATCGTCCATCGTTTTCGAGAAGAACCTCGGGGTTTACGTCTTGTGGGAGACGCTGTTCAACGATCTCCATCCATTGCTGAATTTGACCAGCTTCGACGGAGCCGAATGGTCGGAAGTGATCGAGATCGCCAATGGCCCGTTCGCAGTCAAGGGATCTCCCGAATTGGTGGTGACCCGCGAGCAGGGCCGGGTCGAACAGGGCCGGGGCGAGCAGGATCGCACGATCCTCCACGTCACTTGGTGGCAAAAGTCTGGCGGCGTGGTTCTCAAACGGTACACTCCAATATTCATCGTTGATGGCAGCTACAACGGCTGGTCGCCAGTCGTCGATCTGGCGAGCTACCTGCCGGCGGGCGGCGACGCTATTTCATTACCGGAGGTCTCAGGCCTCGACGAGGCGCTGAGTCTGCGGTCGGGAAGGAACGATCACACCGTCGTCGCCGGTTTCCTCAACCCATCGACCCATCGTCTGAGTACCGTGGAGATGGAGGTGCTGCCCCAGGTTCTCGGCAACATGGCTGACGACGCTCGGGCTCACATCATCATTCTTGGCAGCACGGTGCCCTCCCTCGAGGAGTTGGGGCAGAGGGTCGAGAATAGGATGTTGGTTGAATACGGATCCTATTTTCACCATGCAATCCTGGCCTATATGGCGGCGCAGGTGCGCTCGGGTATCGAGTCTTCCCTCCAAGAGCTGTCAGAAGATGGCATCTCGATTGTTGCCGACGACGCGCGAGCTCACATCATTATTCTCGGCTCCGAGATCGGGCCCGACGGTCTGGCCAATCTTGGTGAGCCCCAGATTTTGGAGATCGGGCAGTCAGCGAGCGGCGGCGAGCCGTATCAGTACCTCAAAGTGTCGCCGATCTCGGATCGTGTGGCTCCCGAGGTCGGCGGGCCGGCCGAGTTGTTGCTCTCCGAGAGCGGGCTCAACCTGATCGTGACCTGGGAGGACGGTCGCAGGATCTACTATCGTGAGAGCGTGGCTGAAGGTTGGAGCGAGCCGAGCTTCATCGAGCTGACGGAGGATCTCGATCGTGAGACGGTCTACCGGATGCTCGCCGAGCGCGTCAGCGCCGATTGAAACACCCGGCCTCTTTCCGCCCTGGGGATAGACGGTATCTGCGATCTTTGATTGACAGGCGGGAAGCGAATCCCTTAATCTCTGCCCCCCTTGGTTCGAGGACGGTTTCGAGGACACAACGATGAAAATCCGTCTCGACCAGACTGGCGAGTCTTTTGATTGGCAGGAGACACTATCGTTGTCTGTCGCCGATCTAGATCGTCCTGAATTGGTCGAAATCGGTGCCATACGGTGCCGTGGCAAAATCAATTCAGTCCTAGAAGATCTACTGCTACACGCCAGGCTGTCGTATGAGCAGACGCTCTGTTGTACACGATGCCTGGGACCGGTCGCCAATTCGGTGTCGACCGAGCTGAGCCTGCTGCTGGATTCGGACGGCAGAAAAGACAAAGCTTTGGAAGAAAGTGACCGCGAGCTACAGCAATCCGAGCTCAGTGTGCTCGTTGTCGAAGATAAGATTCTGGATACCCAGCCTATGGTCATTGAGCAAGTACAACTAGCGATCCCCATGAAGCCGTTGTGCAAAGATGATTGTGCTGGGCTCTGCTCAGAGTGCGGTGCCGATCTCAATCGCGGATCTTGTGAGTGCGAACAAGCTGTAGATCCCCGGTGGGGGGCTCTGGCAGGCTTGAAGAGCGGTTCGTCCGATGGATCGGTGAGGCATTAACTCAAGTCGAAGGCTCCATAGCCGCAGTCGATGCATCGACCCGGCTCGTTGAAAAGAGAGGTTTGAACCATGGCGAATCCCAAACGACGTCACTCCAAGGCTCGGCGCGATAGGCGACGGGCTCACGATTTCCTGACTCGGCCCGGCACTTCGGTCTGCACCAACTGCGGAGAAGTCAAACTGCCGCATCGTGTGTGCGCCAGTTGTGGTGAATACCGCGGCCGCGCTGTCATCGAGGTGAAGGACAAGCTTTAGACGAGTCGCCGCGTTGCGTAGCTAACGGCGGACCGCGGACTTCCCGATGCAGATCGCAGTCGACGCCATGGGCGGCGACCACGCGCCGCGTGCGGCGGTGGAAGGCGCTTGCCAGGCCGCCGCTAGTGGCACCAAGATTGTCTTGGTCGGTGACCGATCTCACCTTGAGTCGGAGCTCGAGCGATTCGGTGGGAGACCGGAGACGCTTGCGATAGAGCATGCCGAGCAGGTGGTCACGATGGAAGACCGGCCAGCGGCGGTGCGCCAGAAGCGGCAGTCGTCGATCCGAGTCTGTGCCCGGCTCGTCAAGGAGGGGCGCGCCCACGCGGTCGTCAGCGCTGGCAATACCGGCGCCGCCATGATCGCTGCCAAAACCGTCATTGGTTCGATCCCCGGGGTAGATCGTCCAGCGTTGGCCGCGGTTTTCCCTGTCCATGGTGGACGAACCGTGGTTCTGGATGTCGGGGCCAACGTCAGCGCCAAGGCTCGGCACTTGCGACAATTCGCGGTCATGGGCCACTTCTACGCCCAGGATGTCCTCGGTACCCCAGCGCCGCGAGTGGGGCTGATGTCAGTGGGTGAAGAAGAAGGCAAAGGTACGGATTTGGCTCGGGAAGCCTTCAAGGTACTGCAGCGGACCGGCCTCAATTTTGTCGGTAATGTTGAGGGTGGCGATGTCTTTAGCGGTGAGGTCGACGTCATCGTCTGCGATGGTTTTGTTGGTAATGTTTTGCTCAAGAGCGGCGAGTCGCTGGCGGGTTACCTCGGAACGTTGATGCGCGACGCGTTGAAGCGCAGCTGGTCGAGCCGATTGGGATATCTGTTGGCCAAGCCGGCCTTTGACGAGTACCGTAGGAAGACTCATTGGAGCGAGACCGGCGCGGTACCGCTTCTCGGGATTCGTGCTGGTTTCTTTATCGCCCACGGCCGCTCCAATGCTCGGGCGATCAGGAATGCAATTCAACGGGCGGTCGAGTTTTGTGAAGCCGACCTGCATCGCAAGATTCGCCACAAGGTTGCTGAGCTCCATGACCAAGAGGAATCCCTTCTGGGCAGCGAGGGTGAGTAGCAGGAGAGGTAGGAGGTAACATGACACGGAATATCGCATTCATTTTCCCCGGGCAGGGTTCGCAGAAGGTCGGAATGGGCCGCGAGTGGGCGGCAGCGTACGACGAGTCCAGGGCAGTATTCGAAGAAGCGGACGAGGTTCTTGGCTTCGGTCTCTCCAAACTGTGCTGGGAAGGGCCGGCCGAAGATCTGCAGCTGACCGCCAATACCCAACCGGCAATCCTGGCCTGTTCGGTCGCAATCCATCGCGCCTTGGCGAGTCTCACCGATCTCACACCGGTGGCCATGGCGGGTCACAGTCTCGGCGAGTATTCGGCGCTGGTGGCCGCTGGCGCCCTCGATTTGTCGACCGCATTGCGATTGGTGCGGCGACGCGGCGAGCTGATGCAAGAGGCGGTGCCGGTGGGGGTCGGCGCGATGGCGGCGTTGATGGGTCTGGATTCCAAGGTGGTCGAGGAGGTGGCGGTCGCAGCGAGCGGTGACGAAGTTTGTGCCGTCGCCAACCTGAACTCACCGCTTCAGACCGTCATTGCCGGCCACAAGGGCGCCGTTGAGCAAGCGATCATCCTGGCCAAGGAGCGCGGTGCGCGGGTGGCGAAGATGTTGCCGGTGTCAGCCCCTTTCCATTCTCCGTTGATGCGTCCGGCTCGTGAGGGTCTTGAACCGCTGCTGGCCGCCGCCGAGATCCGAGACCCGGTCGTGCCGGTGGTTGCCAACATCGACGCCGTGCCGGTGTCCAGTGGCGACGAGGTTCGTGATGCTCTCGGGCGGCAAGTGGACGGCCCGGTGCGTTGGGTCGAATCGGTGAGCTGGATGATCGAGCAGAGGCGCACCGATACCTTTGTCGAAGTCGGCTTCGGCAAGGTCCTCACCAGCCTCGGTCGGCGGATCGACACAGAGGTGAAGTGGCTCGCGATGCCGGCCCCGGCTGCAATCGAGGAATTTCTCGAACAACTCAATGGTTGAGATTTGTGGGAAGTCATCCAAGAGGGTGCCCAGGAAAGCTTTCAATCGCCGTAATCTGGCAGGAAACGCCTTAAAGAGCACGCCTGCTCGGGGTGCTGGTATAAACTTCGCTGCACACGCAACCCACTGGGCGGCCTTCGGTGATCGCTCTCAGCGGGCAACCCGCCAACTGATCCACAGACCGCGAAGCATCGTCGCGAGGACTCGTATGTTCAAACTGGATGGCAAGATCGCACTCGTCACGGGTGCCTCTCAGGGCATCGGCCACGCAATCGCACTGAGACTTGCGGCGCAAGGGGCGAAGGTCGTGCTGGCGGCCCGAGGAACGGCGAAGCTGGAATCTTTGGCGGCCGAGATTCGGGAAGCGGGAGGTGAAGCGTTGCCTTTCAGCCTCGATATCTCCCAGGCGGAAGAGGTTGGCGAACGATTGCGCCAGCTACCTTCAGACTTTGCAGACGTCGACATCCTGGTCAACAACGCCGGAATCACTCGCGACAGTTTGATGGCGCGAATGAATCTGGAGCAGTGGACCGAAGTGCTCAACACTAATCTCACCGGTAGCTATGCTGTGACGCGGGAGTTCGTTCGTGGCATGATGCGCAAACGCTGGGGACGCATTGTTTTCGTGTCGTCCGTCGTCGGACTTATGGGCAATATCGGGCAAGCCAACTACGCCGCATCCAAGGCTGGAATGATCGGCTTCAGCAAGTCGCTGGCCCGCGAGTTGGGATCGCGTGGCATCACGTCGAATGTCGTCGCGCCGGGTTTTATCGAAACCGCGATGACCGAAGACATGGATCAGAAGGCGCGTAAGGAAATGTCGGAGACCATCGTCATGCGCCGTTTCGGATCTGTAGACGAGGTTGCGTCGACGATCCTTTTTTTGGCTAGTCAAGAAGCTGGTTACATCACCGGCGAGGTGATCAACGTCTCGGGCGGGATGTACATTTAGCCTGCATTCGCCACGGTTCGAGATTCGCAAAGTCAGAAGATCCGGTTCAGGGCGGCGAAAATCGCCGATCCGAGGCACTTTGGAAATGTTGTTGGACTCCCCTGGATCGTTGTGCTAGAAACCCACACTCTCGTCCATCACATCCAACCTGGAGGATTGAAGATCATGTCCGTTGAAGACAAGGTCAAGAGCATTATCTCTGAGCAGCTCGGCGTCGAAGGCGGCGAGGTTACCGAAGGCGCCAGCTTCACTGACGACCTGGGTGCCGACTCCCTCGACATCGTAGAGCTCGTTATGGCGTTCGAAGAAGAGTTCGGCATCGAAATTCCCGACGAAGACGCCGAGAATATCGGCAAGGTCAGCGACGCTGTTTCGTATATCGCAAAGCATGTCGATTCTGGTGACTGAGCCACGTGGCCGAGCCTGAATTGGCTTGGCACGGCCGCATCAGCGTCTAGACCCTAGGCTCGCCTTGAGCGAGTCGACAAGAGCCCAGACATCGAGGAGTTGAGCTTTGAGCCATTGGCCACGCCGCCGAGTGGTGGTGACTGGAGTGGGTTTGGTTTCGCCACTTGGCATCGGTACCGAGCCCACGTGGGACGGATTGATGCAGGGAAAGAGTGGAATCGGTCCGTTGACCCGATTCGACGCGACGGACTATCCGGCGCGTATTGCTGGTGAAATCCAGGGTTTCGACCCGCTGCTTTACGTCACGAATCGCAAGGACATCAAGAAGAGCGATACCTTCATTCATTATTGTCTGGCTGCGTCCCAGTTTGCGATGGAGGACTCGGGGCTCGAGATCGTCGATAGCAACCGTGACCGAGTCGGAGTGATCGTCGGCTCGGGCATCGGCGGCCTGCCGATCATCGAGACCTGTCACTCTACGCTGCTCGATCGCGGGCCGAGCCGGGTATCGCCGTTCTTTATCCCGGCCTTGATCGTCAATATGGCCGCTGGGCAAGTATCGATCCACTATGGTGCACGAGGTCCAAGCTCGGCTCCAGCGACCGCCTGCACCACTGGATTACATGCGGTCGGCGATGCCTTCCGGCAGATTCAACTCGGCTTTGCCGATGCGATGATCACCGGCGGCACCGAGGCGGTGTTGACGCCCCTTGCCTTCGCCGGATTTTGCTCGATGCGGGCGTTGTCGACCCGCAACGACGATCCCGCCGTGGCTTCGCGTCCCTGGGACAGCGATCGCGACGGCTTTGTCCTCGGTGAAGGATCCGGCATCCTGGTGCTCGAGGAGCTCGAGGGCGCGCTAAAGCGTGGTGCTGACATCTACGCTGAGATCATCGGTTA
>JAJCXQ010000359.1 GCA_029263355.1 Acidobacteriota bacterium
GGCGGGCGTAAAGGTCGTGGTTGCGGCCGTGGTGGTGGCCGAGGACGGCGCTCGCCTCCATCATGGTGGCGGATAAATCGCCCTGGGCGCCGCGGCTGCCGAGGCCCGCCTCGGCAGCCGCCAGCTCCTTCTCGAGCTGTACGAAGTCGCCGAGCTCGCAGGGCA
Source organism: Acidobacteriota bacterium (assembly GCA_029263355.1). Classification (GTDB taxonomy): domain Bacteria; phylum Acidobacteriota; class Thermoanaerobaculia; order Multivoradales; family J023; genus JAAELT01. The sequence continues at coordinate 166 of JAJCXQ010000359.1, forward strand.
GGTAGTGGAGCTGGTCGCGGCGACGGTGGTGGACGCCGGCGGTCGAGCGGTGGAAGTGGGGGCGCGGCGGACGGCTCATGGCGACGCTCCTCGGCTGGCCGGTCCGTCGAGCTGGTGGAGCGGGGTTGCGACCGGGTCGAGGCCGACGGCGAGTACCTTCAACACACCGTGGTCCGGGAAGTTCTCGTCTGCGTCGAGACGCGCCACTTCGGTCGGGCCGAGCTCGATGCGGTCGCAGAGCGGGGCCGACTTGACGGCGAGCAGCCGGCGGAAGCGCAGCGCCTTGACCGAGCGCACCCCGGCCAGTCTCTGGACGAAGGCCAGCAGGCCGCCGAGCGCCACGTCCTGGCCGAAGGTCAGGCGGTCGGGGTGGAAGTAGCCCGGGCGCTGCCCGGTCCCCGGACGCAGCTCACGCAGCACGCGGTCGCGGACCTCGTGGTGCAGGAAGCCGGGGCCCACGCAGAGGCTGAGCTCGACCTCCAGCGGCACGTAGGATGGCGCGCGCACGAAATGCTCGCGTCCCGCCATGCGGACGGTGTCGAGGTGCTGGTGGACCGCCTGCCGCAGGTCCTCATCGAGCACTCCCTGATCCTCGGGATCGACCAGTACCAGGACGGTGTGGAAGGGACCGCCGACAGCCTTGGCGACGGCCCGCGCGACCCTCGGGTCGGCGTTCATGGCGGCGCGCGCGTAGTCGGCGAGAGCGACGGCCCGCCGCGGCTCGCCGTGGCGTAGCGACGCCGGCACCGTCTGGCGTAACGCTTGGTGCGACTCCGGCGGCTCGCCGCCGACGCCGGGGATGACGTTGGTCACCGTCACCTGGCCGAGAGCCTCGAGCTCGTCGGCCGCGGTGCCGGCGGCCGGTGGCAGAATCTCGGTCAGGGTGTCCGGGGCACAGTTGCCGGCCAGCGGCTCGGCCACCCGGTAGCGCAGCGCGATCTCCACCTTCGGTTTGCCGAAAGCCTGGCCGCCGGCCACCGGAGCGATCTCGATCGCCATGCCCTTGGTGCCGTCGCCGAAGCGCAGCCACAGCCGGCCGTCGGTGTCGGCGTCAGCGGTGTAGTGGGCGTCGAATGAGCGGCTGGAGTGCAGCGTCTCCACCCGCTGCCACTGCCGTGTGTCGACCATCACTGTAAGGGCGGGGACGTCGCGACCGGTGCCGTCGCGGTCAAAAGCCACCGGACCCTCGGGCACCTGGAGAGCCCGCAGCAGTGGGATCAGCTGTTCGCCGCGTCGGCGCGGCGCGACGATGCTGTTGCGGTGGTCGAGGGTGACGACGACGTCGCGTCGCGGCGTCTCTCTCGTCGGCTCGTCGGGCGGTTTGAGCCAGGCCGTCCGGGGCTCGCCGTGGACCGCGTCCACCAGGTTGGCACACAGCATGAACCCTGCTCCGTCAGAAGCCCAGGGATAGACCTCAGCTTGCAGCGGCTCGCGCCAGCGCAGCAGGGTCAGTTCTGTCGGCGCGGCGCGGGCGTCGTCCGTCGGCACCGCCACCCAACCCAGCTCCTCGAGCTCGCTCACTTCGGTCAGGTGGACAACCTGGTGGAACGTTCCCTGGGCCACCGCCAGCCGCTGACCGCTCGCGAGGCCACTCCCCCAGCCATAGAGCAGCAGTCGGCGGGCGCCGCGCGGCACTCTGGCAGTGGATGCTCCTGGCCAGGCGGCGACCTGAAGGGAGCTCCAGTGGCTCTCGACGCGGACCCGCTCGGCGGTGGTGAAGACCACGCTCGCTTCGTCGCTGGCGTGCCGCATCCGGACCACCAGGCCGCGGGGCACGAGGCCGCTCTCGGTGACCCTGAACGCGAGCGTCGTCCTCGCCGCCCGGCCGTCGAAGGGTTGGTAGCCGAGGAGGGTGGCATGCTGGCGCAGCGAATAGCGCTGGCTGGCGGTGGTGAGGAAGGCTTCGTTTGCGACCCGGTCCTGGTAGTAGCTCAGGAGGTCGGCCTGGTGTGCCAGCAGCTCGATCAATACCCGCTCCAGGCTGGCGTCCGACAGGTCGGCCCAGGCTGGGTTCTTGACCCGCACCCACTGCGCCAGAGTCTGCACGAAGCCACGGTAATCCTTCTGCAGGTAGTCGAGCGCCGGCGCTTTCTGGAGCTCGTGCGGCGGCAGCTCGCCGCCAGCGCGGCAATCGCCCGCCGGGCAGTCGATATAGAAGCTGAAGTCGGCGGCGCGGCGGGACGGATGCAGGGGATGGGCGCCGCCGCTGGTCAAGCCCACGAAGTAAGGGGCGCGGTCGCCGCGCTCGCGGAAACGGACCTCGAAGGAGTTGTCGTCGGTCAGAGGGGCGACCTGGTAGGCGAGCTCGGTGCGGCGTTCGCCGCCGAAGACGGTGACGTCGTCAGCCGAAATCCCCTTCGCCGGACGCCTCAGGTGCGCCTTAACCACCGCCGCATAGCGCTCGCCTTCGACATCGACGTCGAAGGCGACCGTCAGGTACTCGACGCCCTGATACTCGACGCCCTGCCCGTCGCCACCGTCGAGGCCGGCCTCGTCCCAGATCAGAAACGGCAAGCTCACAGCACGATCTCCAGGTTGCGGGGCAGCCGGTCGGTGCGCCGTTGGTAGCGGATGTCGAGCAACAGCTCGCCACCCTCGGCCACCGCCTCGATGTCGACACCGAGGACCAGGATCTCGGCTCCCAAGTCGCGACGCAGGCCCTGCGCCACCTGGTACTCGAGGGCTGCGATCTGCAGGTCGTCGAGGGGCTCGAAGAGGCGGCGGTCGAGGCCGACGCCGAAGCGCGGGCTCATCACCCGCTCGCCGGGGGCAGTGAACAGCACGGCGAGGATCTTGTCGCGCAGGTGGCGGTCGGCGTCCTCGGTGACTGCGACGCCGTTGTAGAGGCTGTCGCCGCTGGTGGTGAGAGTCGTCTGCTCCTGGGCACCGAAACGGAACGGTTGCAGCAAAAAGCGCTCGGCCACGTTGTCCTCCTAGAACACCGGCAGGGCGGGCAGCGGCGGCGGGAACACCACCAGGGTGGAGACGGCGAGGATCAAGCAACCCTCGGCGATCTTCTGGGCGCGGTCCTCGTCGGCCATTTCAAGGTCGGCGAAGACGGCACCGAAGACCACGGCGACGGCGGAGCTGGCGAGCGGGAACGCGGCCGTGCCGGTGCCGAACAGCTGCCCCGCCATGTAGCCCGCCACCGCCAGCGCAAGCTGGGCCCCGGCGGCCGGCGGCAGGGCGGCCATCAGTGCTGTCGTCGCCTGGCCGGTGAGCTGTGCCTCGCGGGCTTTGGCGGTGGCATTGGGGAAGGGACCTGCCATCGCCAGAGCGAACCAGTCGGCGACCGCACCGGCGAAGCGCTGTCCTGACTCCGCCGGTGTCGCCGGGAAGCCGCTGCCGCCAGCGGGCATCCAGCGCTCCAGCAAGCTCTCCGAAAGGATGTCGGGCAACAACACGGTCTTCTGCTCCTTCACTCCGTGGTGGTCTTGGTCGATAGCTCGCCCGGCGTCATCGGTGCCGTCGGCGGACCGGAGGGACCGACGCCGGTGGGGTGGGTGTGGCTGTTGAACAGGGTCTTGAAGGCTTCGCCGAGCACCAGCGGCTCGCTGGCGCCGGCCCCCAGCTTGATCGTCTCGGCGGTGACCACCACCTCGCCGCTCGCCGCCAAGCGGATCTCGGCCTTGCCGTTACCGTGGGCCAGGATCACCAGCTCGCCGTCGTCGGCGAGCACCAGGTGGTGGCCGGTGCGGGTCTTGACCACCAAGTGCCCGGGGCCGGCGCGGGTGCCGTCGGCCTCGGGCACCTCGCTGCCAGCTTCGCTCCCCAGATCGTCCTGCTGCCCGGTCGAGTCCGGCGCCCCCCAGAAGGCGCCGCTCCAGATCGGCCGCGACAGGTCGCCGGCCGCGAACTCGATCCACACCGTGTCGCCGGCCTCGGGCAGGAAGAGGAAGCCGCGGTCCTTGCCGCCGCCGAAGGGAGCGCACGGCAGCGCCCAGCCGGTCTCGACGTCCTCGCCCAGCACCGCCGGCACTTTGGCCCGTAGCCGGCCGATCTCGAGCGGGTCCGCGGTGTCGGTGACGACACCCTCGTACTTGCCGTAGAAGGTCCGCTCGAGACGTTCGGCGACGAGCTCGAGAAGCTCCTCGAGGTGGCCTTTGCTCAGGCTCATTGTGCCGCCACCTCCTCGGCCAGCTGGCCGAACTCCTCGCTGCCCGACTGGCCAACGGCGTTGCGCTCGGCGATGAAGGTTTGGGCCAACAAGCCATCGGCCAGAGTGGTGCGCAGCGAACGCACGTAGTAGACCCCCGACAGCCGGGTGCCGACACCCTTGATGAGCACCGGCCGGCGGGCGCGCAAAAGGCCGCGGTAGAGCGCCGGCTCGACCTCGCCTCGGGCCTCGATCACGAAGCTGTCGAGGGCGCTGCGGCCAGCCCCCTCGGCGTTCAAGGCGGCATCGTCGGGAAAAGGGTCGCGCAGCAGCGCCGTCGCCTCCTCGACCCCGGCGGCGCGCAGGCCGTCTTCGATCTCCGCCTCCAACGCCTCGCCGCCGAGCTCGGTGACTTCCTTTTCGCCGCTGGCGCGGACGATGCGTTTGGCGATCGGGTCGATGGCAGCGCCGACATGGCGCACCGGTCCAGTCAGCACCTGCTGCAAGTCGATCCAGGCGAGGTTGGCGCCGGGGCGCAGGATCGTTAAGTCGGCCTGGGGCTGGGCGTCGAGGGCGCGCTTGCCAAAGTGGCCGACCAGGCGGCCCTGCTCGGCGTCGTACTCGAAGTAGGAGCAGCAGCCGTTGCGCCGCGCCAGGCTGCGGACGAATTGCCAGTCGCTGCCGCGCTGCACCAGCAGTTGGCGGTCGGTCTTGAAACGCGCCGCCGTCTCCTCGCCGACGAAGGGGACCTGGTAGCGCTCGAAGATCTCGCTCACTGCCTCGCTCGCCAGGGCGTCGGGGTAGGCCGCGGTGCGTTCCTGGGCGTCGAGCAGCATCGCAGCGTCCATTGCCAGGACCTCGAGGTAGCAGTTGGCCTCGATGGACTCGAAGTGGGGACGTAGATGGCTGACGTAGCCGTCGAAGAGGCGCTGTGGCAGGCCCCCCGGTGCAGCCGCTTCGACGGCCATTGGCGCGCCGGCGTCGAAAAGCTCGTCGTCGAGGATCGAGAAGGTGCCACCGGGCTGCTGGCTGAGGTTGAAGCGCAGCGCCGCCACCGTCGGATCGCAGTCGCTCTCGCGCACCTCGAGGCGAGTCAACTGTCCCAGGAAGCGCGCTGTGAGCGCTTCACCGTCGACGTGGACCTGGAGCTGGGGGCTGGGCACGGCTGTCGTCTCCTACTTGTTGGGCGGGATCACCAGCGGCTGGTTGGTGGCGACGACGTCGATCGGGTCGAGGTGGTCCGAGGCGTCGCAGATTTTCCAGAACAGGGTGGGGTCGTGGTAATAACGGTTGGCCAGGAGATCCAACCGATCGTTGGCGGTGGCGACGATCCGCAGGACGCCGCCAGTCGGCGGGATCTCACGCAGCTCGAAAGTTTCGAGCTCCTCGCCAGTGCGGTCGTGCCCGGTGCGGACGGTGGCCTTGGCATAACGGCTGCGTTTGTCGATCCTGGCGGCCATGTGTTTTCTCCCGAGCGGTTCCATTTCCTATAGCGGCAAGATCTGCGAGCTCTGCTCAGCGGTGTTGTCGAAAAACATCTGCGCCAGCTGGCGGCGGTTGCCGTGGGTGAACTCGAGCGCGTTTTGAACCGCCAGGTTGCCTCTGGCGTCGGCCTCGCCGAGCACCTCGAGGCTGACGTCGACTTCGGCTCGCAGTGGATAGAGCTCGCGGTTGTAGAGCGTTTCCTCGACTGCCATGCCGGTGATGCGCACCGGATAGACCCTTTTCTTGCCCCACACGAAGAGCACCGTCGGCCGCCGCGCTCGCGCCGCTACCGGCTCGCTGCCGTCGGAGCTGTGGGAGCTCTCGGCCTCGGCGGGATGCAACAGGTCCTCGAGGGCGGCAATTTCCGGCGCCACGCCGAGCTCCGGTGGTAGCCCCTTCGAGGCCGGGTGGCCGGTGCCGTGGCGGTCGACCCCGTCGAAGCGGACCAGCACGTTGAACGATTCCTTCAAGGGGCCACTGGCGGCGTCGGCGCTCTGTTCGTCGGCGGCGTCGGTGCCGCTAGTGCCGCTGCCCACTGCCACGCCCGCGCCGCCTTTGCCCTGCGCCGTGGAAAGTTGGCGCGACAGGCTTTCCGGGTTGAAGCGGAAGGGGATGGTCCGTTTGCGGTCGGGATAACCGTCCGGCTCGTAGGCGATGAAGGCGCCGCGCAGATATCTCGGTTCCATCGTTTGACCTCACATTCCTCGCATCAGCTTGGCGTAGAGCTCATCCGCCAAGTTCTCGGCGCCGCCGGGCGCCAGGATCTGCTGTGCGCTCCGCGGCTCCAGGGTGAGCTGCTCCAGCACGATCTCCGGCAGCGCCTCCCAGCGTCCCGCCGGGCTCGCCTGGATCTTCCTGGCCAGCATCTCGAAGGCCTGCCGGAGTCGTGCCGGCATCCCGTCGAGCCGGCCGCGCTCGGCCTCGGTCTCGACGACCCGGCGTCCGACTTCGAGCTCCCCGCGCCTCATGCGCCGGCCTCCGGCAGCAGTTCGGCGCGCTCGCCGAACTCGGCTCGGGTGCGCGGCAGTCCGCTCTTTTCCAGCTCACGGTAGGTGGCCCGCACCAGATGCTCGTTGGTCACCAGCCCCGACTCGGTGGCCGCCGCCAGGTGGGCAGCTGCCAGCGCGACGTTGTGGATGCCGCCGCCCGACAGCCGGAAACGTTCGGAGAGGGCGGGGTAGCCTAGGCCGTCGATCCGGAACCTGGGCTCGGGCAAGGCCTGCTGCCAGAGCCGCAGGCGCATCGCGCGGTCGGGCATCGGGAAGTCGAGCAGGAAGCGGATGCGGCGCAAGAAGGCCGGGTCCAAGTTGTTGCGCAGGTTGGTGGCGAGGATCGCCACCCCTTCGAATTCCTCGAGCCGCTGCAACAGGAAGCCGACTTCGATGTTGGCGTAGCGATCGTGGGCGTCCTTGACCGCTGAGCGCTTGCCGAACAGCGAGTCTGCTTCGTCGAACAGCAGGACTCCGTGGCCAGCCTCGGCTTCGTCGAACACCGCGGCGAGCGCCTTTTCGGTCTCGCCGATGTATTTCGACACCACCTGGGAGAGATCGATACGGTAGAGGTTGAGGTCCAAGGCGTTGGCCAGACACTGGGCGGCAAAGGTCTTGCCGGTGCCGGGAGGACCCGAAAAC
>JAJCXQ010000360.1 GCA_029263355.1 Acidobacteriota bacterium
CCATGCCGCCTTCGCCGATCAGCTCTTCCAACCGATAGGGGCCAATCATTCGGCCGAGCAGATCATCTTCGATCGCCAGCGGATTGATCTCCTCCGGATGATCGAGAAAGCTCGGCGCGTTGTGATGACCGGCCAGCAAGCGCTCCACCGCTCGACGCAGCTCCGCGTCCTCGCCGCAAGCGTCCGCCAGCATCGCGTCCCGCGCTGCCGGCTCGACCTCCAAAGCGAGGTGGAAAAGCTCCAGGGTACGTTGCCAGCGGTCGTTAGCCATGTTTCTGTGGTCAGCCTACTCGTTTGGAAGCGGTGGCGTGGACAGCTCGACATTCCGAGGCGCGACGTCCAGCTGTCGCAATTGTTCCACCAAGCATGATGCCCATTTTGCGTTCATCTTGCCATTGGGATGCCCTTCGCGGCGGATGCGCATGTCTTTGCCCATCGGGAACGCGCAGTCGATCGCCGGCACATCGTGTTCGGCCAAGAAGTTTTTGTAGTGCTCCTTGGTCCCCTCGTCTGCCTCCAGTAAAACCACCAAGAATCGTGCGCCGTGCCGGGTGCTCAGGTCGTTCATCTCGCGCAAGAGTGCTTCAGTAACCGGTCTTGCCTGGCGCTTACGAGTTTTGGTCTGGTTTCGCATGATGCCCTTGCCGAGGAGGTGGACCATCGCCAAGCGGTCTCGGAAGGGTAGGGCGGGATAGGCCTCTGGTGGATGGCGCTGCAGCTCACCCTCAGGGCCGACCGTGACATAGGGGAGATCAACGTGAGATCTGTTGGAGTACCTCGAGAGCATCTCGAGCCAGTTGTCGGGGGCTACGTTTCGTTTCTGGTGGTGCGCCATGAAGCCGTAGATCACAACCCTGGGATTGTTCAGGGTCGGTAGCGCTCGTTCGAGGGTCAACAGGGTTTGATAGGTCCCATAGCCGCCAGTGCCGTAATTCAAGACTTCGAATCCAGGGAATGCTTTCTGCACTCTCCAGGGGTAGGTGCGGTGATCGCTGATCCCCCAGCCCTGGGTGAACGAACCGCCAGCGATGACCAGCTTAGGGCGATCGTCCCGGCGATTGTTCTGCTTCGGGTGGGTGCTCCGCAAGCCGTCGCCGAGAAAGGTGACCTTGATGTCGCGTCGTCGCTTGACGGTGTATCCGGGGAATTCGTACTTACCTGCTTTGTTCCGCCAGCCGAGCGTCTCGTCGCGCTCATGCATGGTCGGCTCGTTCTCATGGACGATGTATTGCCACGGCTGGTGGCCGGCGATCCTCAGACCCACTTCCACCGCCAGCAACGAGAGGACGGTGGAGGCGAGCAGGAGAGCTAGGTTTGTCAGGTGCTGTTTCACGTGCTGTTTCACGGTCTAGTCCGTCGCGACCGTTCGGCGACGGCGAACCCTTATAGGAGGGCTGCGCCAGCGGCGATTCTAGCCCAGAGAAGTGGGCGCTACTGGCTCGATTGTGATCACCAAGCGATCAATCGCCCTCGAGATCTTGACGCTGGGCAAAAAGGGGCTAACCTTTGCCGCCATGGCGCCAAAGAATCCAAGACTCGAGGACACGGATCGTGAAGCGATCGCCCAGCAGTTGCGCGCTGCGACCGAGGCCCTGGAGCGGGTTGTCGAGAATCGCGGATTGTTGGCGAGTCTTTCGGAGATTGAGCAGAAGCGCCTGCTCGATGCCGCGGCGCATGTTTGGAGCCCCGACCACAAAGCGCGACGCCGGCTGACGAAGGCCCTGGCCAGCAGGCGGCGGACCGCCCGTATCGAGCGCGAGGAGAGTGTGTTCCACGACACTGGCATCCGGTCGTTGCGCCGTAAGCCCGTCTTCAACACCCCGAACTTCGCGCCGCCAGAGTCTTCAGGGGGACAGTCTTCAGGAGGACAGTCTTCAGGAGGACAGTCTTCTGGGGGACAGACCCCGGGGCAGACCGGGGACCGAACCCAACCCCTGGACACCGGGACTCAGGTGCATTGCTACATCTGCAAGGGTAACTTCACCGAGGTCCACCATTTTTACGATCAGCTCTGCCCCGACTGTGCCGAGTTCAACTTCGCCAAGCGCACCGAGTTGGCGGATCTCAGTGGCAAGGTGGCGCTGCTCACCGGTGGCCGAGTCAAGATTGGCTATCAGGCGGGCCTCAAGCTGTTGCGCTCCGGCGCCCATCTCATCGTCACGACACGGTTTCCGCGGGATTCGGCGGCGCGTTATGCGGCGGAGCCGGACTTCGAGGAATGGGGCGACCGTCTCGAGGTTTTTGGCCTCGATCTGCGCCACACTCCGAGCGTCGAAGAATTCTGTCGTGTTCTTCTGACCACCCGCGACCGCCTCGATTTCATCGTCAACAATGCGTGCCAAACGGTGCGTCGTCCGCCTGCGTTCTACGAGCACATGATGGCGGGAGAGAGCGCCGTCTTGCGAGACATGCCGGAACATGTTCGTCGGTTGGTGGGCAGTTACGAAGGGCTGCGCGGTCATCACCTGCTGCCGGAGGGGGACATCCAAGCGCTGGATTCTGAGAGAGGCCCGAGGGCGGAGTCGACAGATGTCGCTGGCTTGGTGCATGCCGCAGAGCTCACCCAAGTTGCCCTGTTGCCGGACGAGATGTTGGACGCAGCGTCCGACGAGCAGCGAGCGCAACGCGATCTGTTCCCGGTCGGTCGCCTCGACCAGGACATGCAGCAGATTGATCTGCGCGAGATGAACTCCTGGCGCATGTTGATGGCTGAGGTGCCATCCGTCGAGCTGTTGGAGGTTCACTTGGTCAACGCGGTGGCGCCGTTTATTCTCAACGCCCGCCTCAAGCCCTTGATGTTGCGAAGTCCCGAGCGTGACAAGCACATCGTCAACGTCTCCGCCGTCGAAGGCCAGTTCTACCGCACGTCCAAAACGACTCGCCATCCTCACACCAACATGGCCAAAGCGTCGCTCAACATGATGACCCGTACCTCAGCCGCCGACTACCACAATGACGGTATCCACATGAACAGCATCGACACCGGCTGGGTGACCGATGAGAATCCCGCCGAGCGTGCTGCCCGCAAAGTCGCCGAGCACCGCTTCCATCCGCCACTCGACATCGTTGACGGCGCCGCCCGTATCGTTGACCCGATCATCGTCGGGAGCAACACCGGCGAGCATGTCTGGGGGCAGTTCCTCAAAGACTACCGGCCGACGGATTGGTAGAGGAAGCAGTATCCGCTAGCTTCTTCGCCAAGTCAAAGCGCAGGATCGTGGAGATTCAGGAAAACCTGAAGGTCACTGGACAAGAAAGGAGCCCTCTTCCCGTCGGCAAAGGGCTCCTGGACGGACGCTCATCGTTCGCTTAGAGCGACGGGTCTCTGAACCAGGTGATCGCGGTCGAGTCCCAGACGGTCCTGGTGTCACCGTCTGGAGCTACCCAAGTGAGCACCGAGACCAGGGACGGTTGCTCATCAAAATCGAGCTCGAAAGGTACGGTGCCGGAGAGCTCGATGAGATCGAGTGAGCCATCTGCAACGCCGCTCAGTCCGCCGGTGACAAACTCGATCTTCAAGAGCTCGGTGCCAACGCGTAGGTAGAGCTTCTGCAACGTCAGCTCAAAAGGGACGGCAAATCCAGCACGCAGATCGAGGGTTAGGTCGATGGTGGTGGTTTGATTGTTCGCAGTTGGGTTGCTTAGACCAACCTTGCTTAGACCGGCCTGACGTCGACCGGCCTTGCGTCGACCGGCCTTGCCGGACAACCGCTGGTGCTCGATCTGGCAGCACAAGTGGCAGTCTACGCAAGGGTCGGGCTCCGGCGCCGGACCGTGCGTTTCACCAACCGCGTCAATCAGACTCTGCTCGAGGAATGGCTCGTCCAACGTGGGCACCACAACAGCTTGTGTGACGTTGACGATCTCGTCGTCGCCGCATTGTGAGGGATCCCCTTCGATAATCTCCTGAATGTACTGGCTGCCTGCGAGGCTTTTGGTCGAGAAGCTGACGCTGTTGTGGGTGAGTAAAAATGGGCAACTGTTGGTGTGGCTGCAGACCTGATAAGGAATCCACAAGGGACCCGAGTCGAGA
>JAJCXQ010000361.1 GCA_029263355.1 Acidobacteriota bacterium
TAGAAGGGCCAAAAGACAGGGATCAGTAGCGTACCCAGAAGCCAAAACAAGATGTTGAGCGGCGCCCCGAAGCGGGTGTAGTCAAGGAAGCGATACCCTCCGGCGCCGTAAACCATGAGATTGGTCTGGTAGCCCATCGGCGTCATGAATTCGGCTGAGGCAGCAAAACAAACAGCCAGGACAAACGGCCTGGCGTCGACCCCGAGTGAAGGGCCGATCGCCAATGCGATCGGTGCCACAATAATCGCCGCAGCGTTGTTGGACACCATCTGGGTCAAAACCGAGGTCGTCAGGTAGACCAGGGACAGCGCAACATAGGGCGCAAGATTCGATGGCGCCCACGAAACCGCCGATAGGATCCCCCCCGCAATGTAGTCTGCGGTTCCGGTGCTGACGAAGGCCTTACCAACCGGCACGAAGGCCGCGATGAGGAACACAACCGACCAGTCGATCGAGCGGTAGGCTTCTTGGGGCTTGAGCACTCCTAGCAACAGCAGCAGAACGGATCCCACCAAGACTCCGGCGGAGATCTTCAACACTCCGGTGGCAGCCAGGGCGATCACCGTCGGCAGCACCAGGAACACCAGCCACCAGAATCGATCGCGCGACAACGACACCTTGTTCTCGGACAACACGACGAGATCCTCGGAGCGCCGTAGCTTGTCGAGCCGAGCCTCGGGAATCAGCAGCAGCATCGAATCGGTATAACGCAGCCGTACGTGGGCAACCTTCTTGCGCAGAACGGCGCCGACGCGCCGCACTGCAAGTACGAAACCTCCGTACTCGCGGCCAAGTACCGGATGAGCGGCTATTTGACCGAGTTGATCCTCGAGGAGAAGTCGAAGCTGATCGGCCGTACCTTGGCGCCGGCAGCAGCCGATTGGCGAACAGCAGCACATAGAGCAAGCCACAGGTGAGAAAAACCAGCCCCATAGGGGTGAACTCGAACAGAGCTTCATGACCAGCGGGATCGCGAGCGCGACCATGGCGGTGTTATTGAGAAAGCCGGACAGAATCCCGGTGCAAAACAGCATGATCCCGATCCCCATCCACGGCCGCTGTCGAGACCGTTCGCTGAGTTGGTCAGCCGCGACTTCCAGCACCCCGGTCTTCATCAGGGCATGACTCAAGACAAACAACCCGCCGATGGCGACCACAGCCTTACTACTGAAGCCCGACACCGCGTCTTCGGGACTGACAATACCCGCAACCACCAGCACCGACAGGAACCCTAAAGCAGTGACCTCGATGGGAAAGATCTCTTTGACGAAGGCCACCAATGCAGCCACCATCAAAACCAACATGAAAAGGATCTCGAAGGTCATCCCAGCACTTCCTTTTCCCAGTCAGGTCGTTGCGAGACGGTTCGTCGCAGCCATTTTGTCGCAGCCGATTCGACGCTATCGCGCCCCTGTGGCGCTCGCTTGCGAGCTCGTCAGTCGAGAATCGACACTTCGGGGATCGCAATCACGAAACGGCAGCCCCATTCGCGAACATCTGCCATCTGCTCCATGATCTCGCGGCGCAGGTTCCAGGGCAAGATCAGCAGGTCGTCGGGGCGAGTCTCCCGGATGTGATCCGGAGCATGAATGGGAATCCGGCTGCCAGGAAGGAACCGGCCCTGTTTGTGGGGGCTGCGATCAACCGTGTAGTCCAGAAAATCGGTTCCGACGCCGCAGTAGTTCAACAGAGTATTGCCCTTGGCGGGTGCTCCGTAGCCAACGATCGAGCGCCCTTGGCGCTTGGCGTCGATCAAATATTCGAGCAGCTTACGTTTGGTCTCACGCACTTGCTCGGCAAAAGTCTGATAGTAGCCGAGGGTTTCAAGGCCAAGCTCTTTCTCCCGCGCTCTCAGCTCTGCCACCCGCTCCGTCACCGGCTGCGACGAGTCGGCTTGGTGGCGGGCGAAGATGCGGAGGGAACCGCCATGAGTCGGCAACTCCTCGACATCAAAGATCCTAAGATGATGAGCCTCGAAGACTCGGTCGACCGCCAGGAACGAAAAGTAGGAAAAATGCTCGTGATAAATCGTGTCGAACTGATTCTCGGCGATCAAACGCACCAAATGCGGGAACTCCATGGTGATCACGCCCTGCTCCGCCAAGGCGATTTGCAGGCCGGCCACAAAGTCGTTGAGATGCGGAGTGTGGGCGAGCACGTTGTTGCCGAGAAGGAGGTCGGCGCGCTGCCCCCCAGCCACCAAGGCCCGAGCGCTCTCGACACCGAAGAACTCGACCCGCGTCTCGATACCGAGCTCCTCGGCTGCGGCGGCGACATTGGCTGCCGGCTCGATCCCGAGCACCGGCACACCACGCTGTTTGAAAAAGCGCAACAGATAACCATCGTTCGACGCGATCTCGATCACCCGATGTTGCTGTGACAAGCCGAAACGCTCGATCATCATCTCGACATAACGCTGGGCGTGATCGAGCCAGCTATCCGAGTACGATGAGAAATAGGCGTAGGTGTCGTCGAAGATAGCTTCCGGCGATTCGAATTCCGGCAACTGCACCAGCAGACACTCATCACAGAGGTAAACACAGAGCGGGAACGTCGCCTCCGCCTGCTGCATCTGCTCAGCGCTCAGATACGAATTCGACAGCGGCGACGAGCCGAGATCGGCAACGACGTGGCTCAGCGGCGTACCGCAGAATCGACATTTGAAAGACGTCATGAGGCGCCGGAGAATACCATTCTCCCCGGTCTTTCAGCCAGCCGTGACCGATGATGCGGACTCTTGCTGGATCCCGCCCGAGAACGCAGGCCGGCCGCCAAAGAGCTGCCTGCACCAGAGTGCTACCCGCCCGGCAGGTAGCTTCAAGAAGTCATTGAGTTGAGCTCGAGCAAGCTCGACTTGATGCGCCCGCTCTAGCTTGCGTGTGACGCCTTGCAGGCGCCGCTCGCACGACTAGCCAGGGCAGACCAGACGAATTGCAGTCTCTCGTCGCTGAAACGACACTCTTCCGCGACATCTCTTAGCTTCGTGGCCCCGCCTGGCCAGGCGCTCCAACGTTGGCTTTGCCTGATGGTGGGTGACACTGCCCAAAGCTCCTACCCTTGACGCGATACAGATGCCGGTGTTCAATATCGTGCACTTCGCCCAAATACGCCTGCTGCTGGTGTAAGTCCCACCCGGCCAAGGCGCAATGCGAGTGCCGCAACCCGCCTGAGGACTGAAGGCTCGAGTGTCGTCGAGCTCGCCGTCACGGGGCCTCAGGTTCCAGCGATAAGCTGACACGAGACCGCGTTGACGGCCAATCAACTGACCGGTCGGTCAATAAAACCGCTGTTTTCTCGAACGCTCTGGACCATATCGTCCGTGCGAAGTTCACACGACCGTTCTGCAGATACCAACTCGGCTGTGTGAAGTTCACACGACCGTTCTGCAAATACCAACTCGGCTGTGTGAAGTCCACACAGGCGTTCTGGGATTCCTAACTCGGCTGTGTGAAGTTCACAGAGGCGATCCAAGATTCCCAATTCGAGCGTGTGGAGTCCACATGATCGAGCGGAAATCGGGATCTTGTTAGGTTGAAGGGTCTCCCAACAGCCTCGGCCGACGCAGCAACGGCCCAATGCCGAGCAGAAACATGTGCACGTAGCCCTGTAGAAAAAGGTAGAGGAAAGGGATCGACAGCCACATCTCGAGGTGTACCGCCATCACCAGGCAAACCACAAAGTAAGCGGCGAGCAGGGCTTCGAGCAGGAAGGTCACGTCATAAGACAGCCGGTACTTCTTGCCCGCCCAGCCATCATCTCGCTGCTCGATGCAGTATTTCGGGGTGCGGTGAAAGACGCCGCCGTCGTGTACCAGCCCGGAGAGCACGGCGCGCGCATTGTTGATCGCCAAACCGATTCCCATGCCCATGACCGCCGGCAGTTGCCACAGGCGGCGCCAGCCTCCGGCGCCAGTTCCACCTTGGCTGACGGCATAGAAGAGGAGAACGGAGACTGTGGCGGCGCAGAACAGTGGTAAATCGATCGCCAGCAGTTTCCACGTTTCTTCCCCGCGACGCAGCACCATGGCGGGAAAAATCAGTAGCGACAAGAAGACCATCAACAGGAACGTGAAATTGGCAGTCAGGTGGACAAAAGCCTCGATCTTGGCGTGCAAGGAAATGGGCGCCCGCAGTATGGTGCCCAGCAGCTTGCGGGCGGTTTGCACTGAACCTTTGGCCCAACGGTTCTGCTGGCTCTTGTAGGCGTTGATTTCGGCCGGCAATTCCGCTGGCACGACCAGGTTGGGCAAAAAAAGAAACTTCCAGCCTGCGAGTTGCGAACGATAGGAAAGATCGAGATCCTCAGTGAGTGTGTCGTGCTCCCAGCCACCGGCGTCCTCGATCGCCTGCCGCCGCCACAACCCCGCGGTACCGTTGAAATTAAAGAAACAGCCACCGCGGTGCCGCGCCGCATGCTCGACCACGAAGTGACCGTCCAACAGAATCGCCTGGGCTCTAGTGAGCAGCGAATAGTCGCGATTGAGGTGTCCCCAACGCGCCTGCACCATGCCGATCTCAGCGTCTTGAAAATGGGGCACGCTGCCCTGTAAGAACTCCGGTGTGGGTACAAAGTCGGCGTCGAAAACCGCCACCAACTCACCTCGCGCCGCCTTCAGCCCGTGCGCCAAGGCCCCAGCCTTGAAGCCGCATCGATCTGCCCGGTGAAGATGGTGGATATCGTACCCCTCGCCGCTCAGACGACGGACGAGTTGTGCGATGATTTCGCGGGTCTCGTCGGTGGAGTCGTCGAGCACCTGGATCTCCAGCTTGTCCCGCGGGTAGTCTAGGCGGCAGACGGCCTCGATCAAGCGCTCGGCGACATACTTTTCGTTGAAGATCGGCAACTGCACCGTGACGATGGGCCATTCCGCGGGCGGCGCAGGCGTCGCCAAATCTGACCGACGCGTACGCCAGTAGACCACCACTAGCATCAGCCGGTGGACACCGTAACAAGCCAGGATCCCGAGAATCAGGTAGTAGAGTGCCAGGATCGATCCAGACAACCACTCGTTCATCTCTCGCCGTTCTCCTATCTGACATTAAAGACCGGAGCGTGGCGTATGCCGTGCTCCCGCTGCTCGCGGCACACTTGGCGCTGTTGGTCAGTTTTGAACTCGCCAGGCGGCCCTATCTCACGCTTGTTCTGTTAGCTATCGCTTTCCTGTTCTACTGGCGGGCTGCGATACGGCTGGAATATCGAATCTCTGTTCCGCTCATTCTGTTCATCGCGACTCTTCTGCGTCTTGTTTTGCTGCCTTTGCCGCCGACACTATCGGACGACACGCTCCGGTATGTCTGGGACGGAAAAGTCGTCAACGCTGGCTTCAATCCATATCTGCTGGCGCCGGAAGCGCCAGAACTCGAGCCCCTGCGAGACGAGCTGTGGGAACAAATGCCCCACCAGGAGGTGCAGACAGTATACCCACCACTGGCTCTGACTCTATTCAGCGCAGCCAGCTGGCTGCCGCGGCCGTTGCTTGGTGTGAAGATTCTACTCTGTTTCGTCGAGCTCGTCGGCTGCTGGCTGTTGATCCTGTTGGCGCGCCGCCACGAGCTGCCGGTTGGCCGCGCCAATTGGTACTGCCGGAAACCTACGGTGTGCTTGGAAGTCGCGGGCATGGGCCATGTCGACGCCATGGTGGTGACGGCCATGGTTGCCACGGTGCTGCTGCTCACCGGCCACCCCCGCAGGACTCTCAGCGCTGGCGCCGCGGCGGCGGCTGG
>JAJCXQ010000362.1 GCA_029263355.1 Acidobacteriota bacterium
CCATGCCGCCTGAGTTGAGCCTGAACAAGATCGGGCAGATCTCTATCGCAGTCCATGATCTCGATCGCGCGATCGAGTTCTATCGCGACACCTTAAAGATGCGATTCCTTTTTCAAGCCCCGCCCGGGTTGGCTTTCTTCGACTGCAGCGGCGTCCGTCTGATGCTGACTCTGCCTGATGGAGGCGGCAGCGACCATCACACTTCGAACATCTACTATGTGGTCGAAGATATTGAGACGACCGCTCGGGTCCTCGAGGATCGCGGTGTGATCTTCGAACGCCAGCCAGAGCTGGTCGCGAGGATGCCAGACCGAGAAGTCTGGATGGCATTCTTCCGCGATCCAGACCACAATCTGTTGGCGTTGATGAGCGAGGTAAGCCTGGTTGCTAATTGACCCGCGAAGCCTCGTCATGACTTTGGGTCGTGACTCAGGCCCCGCGATTCTTGACCGTGCTACTTCTGGCGATACGACCCGTCGGGCAGCTGAATCCAGTCGCCTGGTCGAGCTTTCTGCCGCAGCGTCGCAGCGTAAGTGGTGCGAATTTTGGGTAGCTGTGAAAGGTCGGTCCCGGTGGCGGCAGCGATCTCTTCGAACATGCGTTCGCGGTCAGCGTTCTCAGCCTTGACCAGCTTTTGCACTGCAGCGCGCTGTTGCAGAGGTAACGCGTCGAGTTGGCGGATCTCAACCAGAGCCTGATTGGACTCGGCCAGAGCTCCCGTCGCCTTGTGTTTGTTGAGCTCGCCCGCCCGTGCGCCTCGTGATTGGATGATCTGGCGAATCGCCGGGTTGGTGATCTCGGGCGCGGCGACCTCGTTGGTTTGGGCGTAGACTGGCGCCGGGCTGAGCAGATAGAGCGTCGCGCCGACCGCCATGTCGAGTGATTCGCGCAGCCACGAGACGTCGCGAGCGCCGTGCGGTGGCGAAACCTCATGGGCAGCATTCGGGCCGGTGCTGCCGGACTCACTTTCCGCAGGTGGCGTCGGCTCGGAATCGGCTACGGTGCCTTCCGAAGCTTCAAGGGCGACCGCGTTTTCGATCTGCTCGGCGAGATCTTTAACTTCTGCTTCTGGAAAATAGACGTTGATGGTGACGCAGGCGACAGCGACAAGCGCTGAGGCGACAAGACAAATTAGGATCCAATGACGTTGCATGTTGTTCTCCTTTGCGAACTCTACTTGGTTATCGAGACTATCACCGCCGGTTAGGGCTTGGACGTTGCAGCGGAGAAGTCGAGGCTTCGGAGGCGACCCATCATGGTTTGGAACGAGACCGTTTTACCGGGTTTGGCATTGACGACATCGATCCGGAAAGGCAAACGGCCACTGAGGAAAAGCTCCTTGTCGCCGCGGTGCTGCTGGCCGCGGAGTAGGAGAACGTCATGATCCAATCGGAGACTGACGCCGAGGCTCTCGTAGGTGTACTTCTTGAAGAACTTCTGAAAGCCGCGATCGAAAGCATTGGTGCGCTGGCCAGTACTGAGAATCGTCAGGTTGTTGATCGCTTTGACATCGATCGTGCGCGGCACGCCGGGCGTATTCACGGTCTCGACCTTGGCCTTGAACCGCACCGGCACGCCGCGGAAGAGCTCACAATCTTGCAGCGAGCCTCGGAGTACGCCGGTCATCTCGCCAAAATCAATCCGCCGAGTCAATCTACCGAGATCGATGTTCTCGAAGTCTGCTGAGAGCTCGAGTTTTGGAAACCGGGTGAGTATGTTTTCACCTGAAATATTATGCAGCTCGATGGTGCCACCAAAGATCTTGATCTGCCCACCACCATCGACGGAAAGTTGATCCGGCGACAGGCGCGCGATCGGGAAATGACCGTCGAGTGCGCCCTCGAGAGGGAAGATTCCCATGGTCGAAGAGATCCGTTCGAGGGAGATTTCTGACATTAGGAGGCCGGTCTCGAGGTGACGTTGAGGCCGAAACAATTCCCTCAAGGTGAGCTGCTCCAACGCCAGAGAACCACCGAGAATGTCCAGAGTGAGAGCTTGTTCCAGGCCGACGGAGTCGGCTTCGATCACCAAGTCGGTGTCTGTCGCTGGCAGCTCGAGGCCGCGCACAGCAAGCTGGTCGAACGCAAGGTGGCCACTGAGGCGCGGGCCACTGAAGTCGGCAGCGATCGTCGGCCGCCGACGCATATCGAAGGGGAGCTCGAGCCGCAGGCCGTTGACCTCGGCTTGTCCGCCGCCGCTGCGAAGTGCAAAATCCGTGAGGTTCAGATCGCCAGCCAAGCTCCACGAGAAGGGGCCATTATCGCGGTAGTAGCTGCCTTTGGCACGAGCGGAAAACGCGCCCGCGAGCGTCAGCTGCCCAACGTGGTCAGCGAGCAAGGTTGATAGGTAGCGGGCATGGGTGGTGCGGAGGTCTGGGTCTTCGAAAGCGAGGGTGTAACGCAGCCCCAGGCTGTCGGTGGGACTGTCGAATTCCGCTCGAATCGTCGGGCCGTCGGGCAGGGCGCCGCGAGTTTCCACATGCCAGGGTCGCACGCCGATTTCAGAAGCGACCGCCAGCTCTGCTCGAACGTCCAGAGAGGTTTCGATCTGCGAGAAGTCGCCGTAGTAGGTCCCCCACAACAATTGAAATCCGCCCAGGGATCCGGCAGCGGTGAGGTTGATAGGCGAGGCGGACCCGCCTTCAGCATTGACCTGCCAACGACCACCGAGACCAAGCAAGACGCGGCTGCCATCGGTGTCGGTGAAACCCGCGGACTTCAGCTCCAGGGGTCCTTCGAGCATCCAGGTCGAGTCGTCCGCAAGATGGCCAGCCAACTCACCGCTTGCCACCCCCTGGATCTCGAAGTTGGCGGGGAGTTGACTTGCGATGTCTGCCGGCAGGACCTTGCGCCAATGGGCTAGGTCCAACCCGCTGAGTGCCATCGTGCCGGTGGCGTTGATCGCGCCGCGAGCGGGGGCGCCATGCCACTCGACTCGACCGTGCGCCTGACCCAGGTTGGGAGAGCTGGTGGTCAGGGTTTGGATCTCACCCCGGGTTGCATCGATCTTGCTCCAGCCGGTCGCCTCGACGATCCACGGAATCGATGCAAACTCGGCAACTCGAAGCGAGCCGGTCGCCTTCAAGTCGCTCAGTTGGATGGTATTCTGCTGGCTTCGCCAACTCCACGCGGCGGAGGTGTTGCCCTCGGATAGGTGCCAGTCGGTGGTGCCTACGGTGAGCTCCTGGAACCGAAATCGACCACCGACAGATGGGTTGGACAGTGGACCCTTCAAATCGCCATGGATTTTGGCGTTGCCGGCGACCTCGAGCGCCGGGATGGGAAGGCCAATCGAGCTCAGCGCGGCAGCGACATCCGCGAGGTCGGGCGACTGCCATTGCCAGGCTAGGCCGGTGGTTGTAAGGCCCGATTCGATCGTCACGTCGCCGTCGGTGGTGAGTTGACCGAGGCTTTGGCTTTTGAGTTTGGACTCGCCTTCGAATTGCCAACTTCCGTCGCCGGACCGTGTGTCGCCGGACCGTGTGGCGCCGGACCGCCACATTCCACGGATCTCTGCGTTCAACGGGAAGATCGACTCGGGGATCGTCCAGGCGTCCCACTGCCCCTTGGCCTTAGGTATGTCGATGTAGGCCTCGATCGGTGCGGCCAGGTCCGGAATCTCCAGCTTGGAAATAGGCTCGAAGGGGAGGCCACTCACGAGCCGGAGGCTAGCTCCCGGTTCGATCCCTAGCGACCGCTTTGGCCCTAGCTGCAACCGTCGAGGACTGATCGTGGCTCGGACCTCGACCCTGTCCTCCTGCCTGCGAAGATCTGCATTCGCCACTCCTGTAAGGCCCGAGCCCGGTAGCAGCCGGGTCAGATCGAGCCCTATGACTTCGGCTCCTAGATCCACCAGGCGACGGTTCGTTGGCTGCCAGTCGGCAAAGATGTGAGCGGAGTCCAGGCCAGCGATTTGCGGCACGGCTTCAATATGGAGGAGGCCGTTGGTCGCTCGCTCGAGGGAGCCGTCGATGCGCGGGCGGGCGATTGTTGCGACCTCTCCCGTGAGTGCCAGGGACAATGTATCGGCGTCGAGCTCGAACGTGAGGGTCGACGCCTTTGAAGCGACCCGGAGCCGCAGCTCGGAGGCCTCAAGGAGATCATAGGGCGTCGGCGTCGGTTCTCGATGCGCAGCCGTGGCTCGAGAAGCGTCCGCCAAGATGTTGCTGGAGGCGTGATCGAAATCAAGGTCTAAGCGGAAGTCATCGAGCTGGCTGACGATCGGTGGGGTATCCCCATCGCTTGTCAGAGCGAGTAAGGGGCCAATGAGCAGAGCCTTCGAACGCAAGTGGACCTCGCCTAAGGGCCGGGTACCAATATCGTGGAGGGTTGCCTCGAGGGTCAACTGGACGTCCCGGTTGAATTCGCTGGGATTCGTCACTTGGATGATCGCTGGCTCGAGCACCAGTTCGTCGATGATCGGCAAAGGACTCTCGGGCGGCTCGACCCACGGTGCGGGCGCCAGGTCGGCCTGCAAGCCGCGCAGGCGAATGCTGTGAAAACGACTGCGGACCATCTCCTGCAACGTTCCTTCGATCTGAATCTCGGCGATTCGAATCTCTGCAATGAAAGGGTAGTCTCGTACCTGCTGGATCCGGAGATCACCGAGCCGCACTAGGCTCGTGCTGACGATGTCGAGCTCGCCGAGATGAACCCTGGCTGCCAGTCGATCGGCCAGAGCCCGTTCGAGGATGCGGCGGGGGA
>JAJCXQ010000363.1 GCA_029263355.1 Acidobacteriota bacterium
TATACTTCTTCTTTTAGGTCGACAATGTGGGCTATGGTAGAGTGCGTTGCCGGCTTTCGACGGGCACTAGTTTCGCCGACCAAGACATCGTGTCAGCACCGCTCGACGTGGGCTTCTTTGAAGGCCGCGGCTGGGCGGACTTCAATAACGACGGCATGGCTGATTACTGCCGCGTCACCGACTTCAATTCGGGCGTCAACGTGGGCAAAGGTAGAGTGCGTTGCCGGCTTTCGAGAGGCGATCGTTTCGCCGACCAAGACATCGTGTCAGCACCCCTCGACGTGGGCTACTTTGAGGGCCGTGGCTGGGCGGACGTGAACAACGACAAGCAAGCCGACTTCTGCCGTGTCACCGACGCCAACTATGCGATCGGCCGAGTCCGTTGCCGGCTCTCGGAAAGTACGTCGTTCGCTGCCGAGGACATCGCCTCGCACATGGAACGAGGAGTCTTTGGAGCCATTACAGCGGGCATTGATGTCGGTTTTCACGAAGGCCGTGCCTGGGCTGACTTCAATAACGACGGCAGGGCCGATTACTGCCGCGTCGGGCTGGACCACCGCGCAGAGTGTACCCTCTCGGGCGAGTTTCGACCGGATGCTAGCGTCCGGTCGTTGCCCCTCAAAGACGCTGGCTTCGGCCAAAGCCGTATGTGGGCCGACCTCAACAACGACGGCCGCAGCGACCTCTGCCGGGTCATCGATCAGGACCAGCACTTGGGCCGCGTGCGTTGCACGCTCAGTACCGTCGTGAAAACGGTCGTACCGTTGGATTCGTATGGCGTCGCCTCGGGTTATTGCACCTGGGATACTACTCTTGGTGGCTTCACGGTCGTTCGTGTCACCGACGACCGTCTCGACGTGGTGCCGGTGAGCAAGAATCAGAACAACTGCGCCGGCCCGCAATACGACGGCAAGGTCGATGTGATCACCAGCCTGGTCCGATCAGTCCAGATCTCGACCGCTCCGGTGGCGCGGTAACCTGGACCGACAGGCCCTCGATGGCGGGCCGCTGCTTGGAGAGGGAGGAGCTGTGTTTGCGACGGGTGGCGAGTGGAAGATCCTGGCCAACGGCTAACTGTCGGCTAACGGGACGAGATTGCATCTTGCACGCCACCGAGCGGATTCTCGCTCCGATTGCTGTGCTCGGAAAACTCGTCTTGGTTCGCAATGCCGAAGGCGCGGGACAGCGCCAGGCGCTCGAGGTGTCAGATCACCGCGTGATCACGGCTCTGGGCGAATCAAAGCGGCGCGATCACTGGGGGATTTCGATGCATGTCGTCGACCCGCGGGGCCATCACGAGGCGATTTGCCTCTTGGTCTTGGTCAGAAGCTCTGCCGACCCGGTAATATCGCATTTGTCGTCCGACAACTCCGATATTACCCGGTGATATCGCATTTGTCGGCCGACATATTGCGATTTCCTCGGGTAAAGACGCTTTTGTCGACCGACGTTGTACGTTATTACCGGGTGAGATTGGGTCTGTGGTTCGACGGTTTTGGTGATCGCCCGGTGATTTTGTCGACTTTTCTGCCGCCGTAGTACCTGCCGAAGTGGCTGGATTCCCTGGTAGTCGCCTGGACGCCATAGCTTCCCGTGGTCACGAACGATGTGGTCCGGTACTATCATGGGCTGATGAAAGCTACCGTCATCGCCATCGGCTCCGAGCTGCTCGGAGTGCAACGGCTGGATACGAATTCTCTTCGACTCACCGCCGTGCTCGATCGTTTCGGCGTCGAGCTGATCGCCAAGTCTGTGGTCGGTGACAACGAAGAGGCACTGGTCGCGGAGCTCAGGCGCCGCGCCGCAGACTCGGAGCTGGTGCTGGTCACCGGCGGCCTTGGTCCCACCGCTGACGACGTCACCCGACCCGCCACCGCAGCGGCCTTCGACCGTGGAATGCAGATCGACGAAGGGCTCGTCGATCACATGCGCCAGCTATTTCAGAGCTTTGGCCGCGAGATGCCCGAGGTCAATCGCCGGCAAGCGGAAGTCCTCGACGGTGCGACGGTGTTGAAGAATCGACGTGGCACCGCTCCCGGTCAGCGGCTGGAGGCTGGGGACTGCACGATCTTCCTGTTTCCGGGGGTGCCGCGGGAGCTCGAGGCGATGATCCCGGATCATCTCGAGCCCTGGTTGGATTCGCATGCTCAAAATGTCGGTCATGGTCTCGAGACCGGTGTCGTCAAGATCGCCTGTCTGGCTGAGTCGGCGGTTGAAGAGCGGATTGCCCCGGCCTACGAACGCTTCGGCCGCGAGAATATTTCAGTGCTGGCTTCACCGGGAGACGTCAAGGTCTACTTCAGCGCTCGCGGCACCGAGGCGAAACGTCGTGCTGAGCTCGACGAAATGCGCCGCGTCCTGGGCGAGCTAGCCGGGGATGCCGTCTACACCGATCGTGACGACGATGTGCTCGAAACGGTGGTGGGTCGATTGGCTACCGACGCGGGCAAGACGATTACCACCGCCGAGTCCTGTACCGGGGGGCTGGTCGCCGAACGGCTGACGCGGGTGCCGGGCTCGAGTGCCTACTACTTGGGCGGCATCGTCTCCTACACCAACGAGCTCAAAATGCAGTTGTTGGGGGTCCCCGAGTCGTATTTCGTGGATCATGGGGCTGTCAGTGAGCCGGTGGCGCGAGCGATGGCTCAGGGGGTTCGCAGTCGCTACGGATCCGATTACGGGATCGGTATTACCGGGGTTGCTGGGCCTGGCGGCGGTAGCGAGGCCAAACCGGTCGGCACCGTTCATATGGCGGTTGCCGGACCCGGAGACGACGACGTAGAACATCGTAAAGTACGATTCCCCGGGGGCCGGGATCGGGTTCGGAAGCAGGCTTCGCAGCTCGTTCTAGATCTATTGCGCCGAGACCTGGTGCGTCGAAGTTGAGAGCCACGGCGTGATTTGGCTGGCGTTGATCGCCTGCGCCTATCTGCTGGGCTCGATCTCGTTCAGCGTGATCGTAGTGCGGGCGCTTCAGGACTTCGACGTCCGCGAGCGCGGCAGCGGCAATGCCGGAGCGTCGAATGTGCTGCGCTTGACGGGGAGGGGGCCTGCGGTCGCGGTGCTGCTGGGTGATATCGCCAAAGGTGTCGTGCCGGTGCAGGTGGCGCAGGCCTTGGGCGCCCCCGGGGCGGTTGTCGGAGCGGGGGCGGTGGCAGCGGTTATCGGCCATGTTTTTCCGGCTTTTCACGGCTTCCGGGGCGGTAAGGGCGTGGCGACGGCGACCGGTGCGTTGGGTAGTCTGTCGCTGTTTCCGGCGGTTCTTGCGGCGGTGGTTTTTGTTGCCGTTGCCGCCGCGACGCGTTTCGTAGCGTTGGCATCGATAGCGGCAGTCACCGTCTTTCCGTTGCTGGTTTACCTCAGTGGCCAACTCGGCTGGATCGCCCCTGTGCCGCCTTGGCTGCTGGTGACGGCGGTTGCCATTGCGCTATTGGTGGTGGCTAGACATCGCGACAATCTCGAGCGACTGCGCGCCGGGACCGAACATCGGCTCGGCGACCCGGTGGCAGGCAAGGAGGCGGTTTGAAGCTTAAGGTGTTGGGTGCTGGATCCTGGGGAACGTCGCTGGCGGTGCATTTTGCGAGCGCTGGACATGACGTGACCCTGTGGTGCCGGCGCGAAGAGTTGGCAAAGCAGTTACGGGCCGAACGGTGTAATCCACAGTTTCTGCCAGGGGTCGAGTTGCCCGCGATGTTGGGCGTCACGGCCGATCTCGAAGACGCGACGGGTGCGGACGCCGTGCTGGTGGTGGTGCCATCCCATGGCTACCGGGAGGTGGTCCGTCGTTATCTACAGTGTTTACCACCAGCCAAGAAGGACGAAGGTGAGCCTCTCACCTTTGTCTCGGCCACCAAAGGAGTCGAGACCGAGACGCTGGCGCGCATGAGCGAGGTGACTGCTGAGGAAGCTGCCGCCGCGCAGCAGGCGGTGCGGTTTGCGGTCCTCTCCGGTCCCAACTTTGCGGTTGAGCTGACGGCCGGATCTCCTACTTCGGCGGTAGTGGCTTCCGAGGACGAAGCCTTGGCCACCACCTTGCGGGAACAGTTGTCGACGCCGAGTTATCGACTCTACTCGTCGACTGATGTGGTTGGGGTTGAGCTCGGGGCGGCTTCGAAGAACGTGATCGCCGTCGCGGCGGGGATCGTGACCGGGCTCGAGCTTGGGCACAATGCCCTCGCCGCGCTGATGACCCGAGGCTTACACGAGATCACCCGTCTCGTGCTGGCTTACGGCGGGCAACCTCGCACCCTGTCGGGGTTGGCTGGAATGGGAGACCTGGTTTTGACTTGCACCGGCCCGTTATCCCGAAACCGCAGTCTCGGTGTACAGCTGGCGGCCGGCAAGAAGCTGGACGAGATCTCCGCCGGCACTCCGATGGTGGCGGAAGGGGTTCGCAACTCGTTGGCTATCGCTCGCTTGGCGGAGCGCAAGCAGGTCGAGATGCCGATCACCGAGCAGATGGTTGAGATTCTCTATCGCGACAAGTCGCCTCGTCATGCGGTGCGTGATCTCATGGCCCGGGAGTTGCGGCCTGAGGCGGAGTTATGACCGGCGTCCGACGAGCGACCGGTTGGCGTCCGCGTCGGACCTCTTTGCGCATCAGTTCTCGGTAGGCAAAAAAGTCGACCTGGATGGTGTGACGTTTGGAAGTGACGTAGCGCTTCTGCATAGCGCGAAGATCGACATCCATTCGGCGCTTCATGATCTCGGCCTTTGGCAGCTTACATTCGCCGGTCAACAACTTGGCGACCCAGATCGCTTGTTCTTCGGCGAGGGGCATGACCGCGCCCAGTGGCTGGATCAGGCCGATGAAGAAGAGATTTGCTCGCTCGGGATGCGCCACCAGGCGGTAGAGGCGAACTTCATTGCTCTGGCTATGGAGGATTTCCGGGCTCAAGAAGGGAAAGCTAATTTTGTAGCCGGTGGCGTAGACGATTTCGTCGATCGGCTCGACGGTGCCGTCATTGAAGGCGACCGCGTCGCCACGCAACTCCTCGAGATCGGGTTTGATCGTGATCTTGCCGTGTCCCGCAAGGCTGAGAAACTCGGACGAGATGGTCGGGTGGGCTTGCAGCAGACTGTGATCGGGAGCAGGAACTCCGTATCTCGCCTGGGGGCCGTTGGCGATCTTCATCAGGAGGGTGAAGAAGAGCTGCTGGACGGTCAGCGGTAAGTAGTTCGCCAACGGCGTCGTGTAGGTGTCGATCGGTCGCCCCAAAACATACTTGGGCAGGATGTAGGCGCTCTTGCGGGTCGACAGAAACGTCTTGCGCGCTACCCGGCTCGCCTCGCAAGCGATATCGACACCCGAGTTGCCGATACCGACAACCAGGACGTTGCGATCTTCCAGGCCGGCGGAAGTCTCGTACTCGTGGGAATGGCGAGTACGACCGTTGAACTCGCCAGGGAACTCGGGAAGTTGAGCGTCCCAATGATGTCCGTTCGAGACCAAAACCGCGGCGTAACGGTGGGTCTCGCTGCCGTCGATTCCGGGCCCGGATACGGTCACGTCCCAGGTCCCGGCGTCGGCAGGGGAGACGTTCTCTACGGTAGTGCGAAAACGGATACTCGGGCGGATGCCGAAATGGTCAACATAGTTCTCGAAGTATTCGAGAACCTGGGTGTGGTGGAGATAATCCGGAAAGTCCCTTGGCATCGGATAGTCAGAATAGGCCATCCGATCCTTCGACGTATTGATGTGCAGCGAACCGTAGGCGGCGGACATTCCGTTGTCATTGCGGTACCGCCAGTTGCCACCAATGCCCGAGCCACGCTCGAAGCAGTCGAAGGGGATGTCGTGCTGCTTCAGGACTTTAGCAGCAGCAATGCCAGAGGACCCTGCTCCGATGATGCAGGCCTTGTTCATCCGACGCATCCCTCGGCTGCCACAACTGCTGGCTGCGGCAGCCGGTCGCGATCAACCGAAGTTGAAGCGGAGACCGAGAACAATCTTGGCTTGCTCTTCCTGAACATCCTCGACCAGGTCGAGGCGCAGCAGGCCGAAGACATCGAAGTTGTCGGTAATGTGGACATCGAGCCCGGTCTGGATGTTGACGCCGAAGGTTTCGTCTTCGCCGAGATCAACACCACTGAGGTCGGTGCCAGAGTCGAACGAGTGAATCGACAAGCCTGCGCCCAAGAAATAGTCCACTTTGTTGAAGGGGACCACACCGATGATGTTGAGACCCACCATCAAATCGCTCTGAGAGACGCCAACCGTGCTGGTGCCCACCGGGATCCGATTGTCCGCTTCCCAGTAGCTGATTTCGGGCTCGACGTAGGCCACCACCGATTGATGGTCACGTTTCTTGTCTTTGTCACCGAGCATGATCCTGAAGCTAGCGGCGACGTAGGTCTCGGTACTATTGTCGAGGACTGAGTCCGACAAGTCGACGAGCCCGATGCCGATACCAAAGGCGAATCTATCCAGCTCCTGCTCGTGCTTCTGGGCCATCGCGGCGCCTGGAACCAGGGCGACGATCAAGGCCAACAGTACAAAGGGGGACCAGCGTTTCATTCTCTATCTCCTCGTTTCAATTTGCTCAGCAGGTCTGTACCCAAGCCCCATCGCGGCCGAAAACTTCCGTGGTTGGGTTGAATCTACCTATTCCCAAGGTGTGAATCCAGTATCAGCAGCTAAATTACCATGAATCGAACTTAGAAAACCCACAACGGCTTCTGCAATTCCGTCTGTGACCGTCGCTGGTGAGGAGATTTTACTCCCAGGGGATGTCGGGCATTTGCAGCCGCTCGACCTCTTGTTCGTCCATGACCGAGCGGTCGAGGATCTCATCGACATCGGCGAGGGTGACGCCTCGATACCAGTGGTTATTCGGCCAGATATTGACCGTGATGCCCTGGCTGCAGTGCTTGAGGCAGCCGGTGCGGACAACCATCACGTGGTCTCGGATGCCGCGGGCACGGACCCCGTCTTTGAAGCGACGGTAGACGTCGAGGCCACCACGGGTTCCACAGCTGGGCTTAATGGCGTCACTCGGTCGCTCATTGGTACAGACAAGTATCTGAATCTTGGGTTTGGCCATGGCATGAATTCTAAGGCTGTCACTCTGGACGTCAAGGTCCACTCGAGCGGCACGGAGCTTAGTTTCAAAAGTTATTGAAATTTCTAGAGGGGTTGTGTAAGGTCCGGATGTGATGAGCGAAGTCGAAACAGTTCGCCAGGCCTTTGTCCAGCTTTGGGGGTCGATGGGGCATTTCTGGGGAATCTCTCCCACCACCGCGCGGATTTACAGTTGGTTACTGTCCCGGTCCGAACCGGCCGATACCGACGAGATCATGGAAGGACTCGAGATGAGTCGTGGAGCGGTGTCGATGGCCTGTCGCGAGCTGCGCGAGTGGCAGCTGATCTTTCCAGAGAAGGTTTCGGGCTCGCGACGTGTCGCGTATCGACCGGCGACCGATCTCGAAAAGGTAATTCGCAACATTGTCGAAATTCGTAAACGTCGCGAATGGGATCCAATTCTCGAGAGTTTGCGCGAGTGGATTCCGCGTTTGGAGTCCGATGGTTCGCCGGAGGCGGCGGTATTTCGCCAACGGTTGGAAGACCTCGAGTCTTTGATTGCCCTGACCGACTCGATCGTCAAGGTGTTTCTGCGGGGCGGAGTGGTCGGCAAGTTGGGGCTCAAGATGCTGGTCAAAGCGGCACGCGACGATGCGGCTCTTGATGTCAGCTCAGGGTCAGGACCAGGAGCCGAGGTAAAAATTCAGCCAGAGGCCCTGCGAATATCGGATATCCAGCAGCACGATTCGCTCGTCGCCCGAGCGGAGTCGGCTTATAGAAAAGCCTTAGAGGAGTCTTCATGAAGGTTGCCACCAGCCCGGCCGTCGAGCGTTCCCCTTCGGAGCGTGCGGGCCTCGGGCATTCCGTAAGCCCAGAGCGTGCTGGTTCCCATTCGGGGGTGACCGCCGACAGTACGACGCCGCCAGAGAGCGTTCCCGGTCTTCCAGTCGGGGTCGATCTGCTCGCCCGTCTCGAAGGTATCTGCGCCCATCGTGGCCTCGGCAACTTGGCCGACCGGCTGAGTGACATGGTCGCCTTCATCGGCCAAGACTTGGAGTCTTTTGAAATTGAGCTCGACCGTCTGCCGCGGGATGCTCGCCTAGTCAATCGCAGCGCCCATCACTTGCTGGAGCGTGGTGGTAAACGGCTACGCCCGATGTGTGTGGCCCTGGCGACACGCGTCGGCACGGGCTTCGATGAGCGAGCGCTCGACTTGGCTGTGGCGGTCGAGTTGGTCCACAGCGCAACGTTGTTACACGATGATGTTGTTGACCTCAGTGATGTTCGCCGCGGCGCACCGACGGCGCGCGCGGTTTACGGCAACGCGGCGTCGATCTTCGCCGGTGATTGGCTGCTGATCGAGGCTTTGCGCCGGGTCAATCGCTGCGGTCTACCCGGCACTCTGGAGGAGCTCTTTACGATTATCGAAGAGATGATCTTCGCCGAGTCGTTGCAGCTCGAGACCCGTGGCATGGTTTCGGCCGACCGCGATATCTACTTCCAGGTCGTGGAGGGTAAAACGGCGTCGGTTTTCCGTTGGGCGATGTCGGCGGGCAGTCGAGCGGGCGGCCTGGGCGACACGGATCGCTCGCAGCTGGTCGAGTATGGTCGCCACCTCGGCATCACCTTTCAAGCTACCGACGATCTGCTCGATCTGACCGGTGACTCTGCCAAGACCGGCAAGCTGTTGTTTGCTGATCTCAGGGAAGGCAAGATGACGTTCCCGCTGATTGTTGCCTTGGAGCGCGACCCTGACCTGCGACCGGTGATTGAAGAGATTCTGGAGGCTGAGGCGGTCTCCGATCCCGCAGCTGAGCGAGTCGTGAGCTCGTTGCGTGAAACTCATGCGGTCGAAGAGTGTCTGCAACTTGCTCGTAAGCATTCAAGTCTGGCCCTTGCTGCCCTCGAAACGCTACCCGATGGTCGCGCTCGGCGTGCCTTGGCTACGGTGGCCGAAACGATCGTCGACCGGGATCTCTAGGACCATGCCGCAACTTGCAGCAGTGGATGCGCGCCCGGGCTCGGGGGCAATGTTCGACGGTATCGCGAGGCGCTACGACGTCCTCAATCGCTTGATGTCGTTTGGCCTCGACCGTCGTTGGCGTCGGCGCGCAGTGGTGGCTTGTGGTTTGGTTGCCGGGGGTAAGGCGCTCGACTTGGCGACCGGTACGGCCGACGTTGCACTCGAGATTTTGCGCCAGCAGCCCGAGTCGCACGTGGTGGGATTCGATCCGTCGGCACAGATGCTGGCGGTGGGTGAGCGTAAGGTCGCGGCGGCGGGTTTGGCCGGTCACATTACCTTGCAGCAAGGGAAGGCTGAAACGTTGCCCTTCGCCAGCGACAGTTTCGACGCAGCGATCATCGCTTGGGGGATCCGCAACGTCGCCGATCGACCGGCGGCGCTGCGCGAGATGGCGCGCGTCGTGCGCCCAGATGGGCGGGTTGTCATTCTGGAAAGCACTGAGCCTCGGTCCGGACTGCTGGCGCCCGGAGCGCGTTTTTACCTCCATCATGTGGTGCCTCGCGTCGGCGCTTGGTTGTCCCGCGAGAAGGCCTACCGATATCTGCAAACGTCCATCGAGGCTTTCCCGTCGCCGCTGGACTTCAGTCGAGTGATGGCGGACGCCGGCCTCGAGGTGTTGTCGATTAGGCTGCAGACCTTCGGGGTGTGCACGATCTTCGAAGCGCGGCCGGCGCCACTGCAGCCAGCACAGGGGGGAAGCTAATGGCTTTGCCCTCGACGATCAAGATGCCTGCGGTCGAGACCGTTACCACCGCGGAGCCCAGGACGCTGACGTCGGTAGCTCCCAGTGTCCCAGATACCCGTGAGATTCGGGATTGGCTGGATCAGCAGCTGGCGCGACCGATCGAAGCCTCGGCCACCTTTGTGGTGTCGGTGCCAGCGCCGCGGGTGGATCCGGAGACCTTGCTCGAGGTGTCGCCCCGTCAGATGGGTGTGGTGTGGGATCCCCCCGATGGGCTGGCATTTGCCGGCGTGGGAGCAACTCATCGCATCGAGCTCGATGGGCCCACGCCCTTTGCTGATCTCGAGCGACGGTCGAATGAGGTTTGGAGTCGGCTCACGACCCAACTTTATCCCGGCTGTCTGTCGGTGAAACCGAGGCTCTACGGCGGTGTCGCTTTTGATGTTCGTAGTGCCTATGGGGAGCCATGGCGCGAGTTCGGTGGCGGGTGTTTTACTCTGCCCAGGATCGGCTATACGTCGAATGGTGAGCAGGCGGCATTGAGTCTGGCGGTACGCGGCGAGGAAGTGGCCACCGCGGATCAGCGTCTCGCTTGGGTGGCGGAACTCGACGCTGTACGTTCGCTATTACAAGTTCCGTTGGATTTGGCTTCGCGAAACGGCGGACGCAGCGAAGTGTTGGCGATCCACCGGCCCTCGCGAGCCCGTTGGGATGCTGAGATCGAGGCGATTCTCGAAGGCATCCGTGGTGGGGCATTCCAAAAGATCGTCGCTGCTCGCAGCTCGCGGGTCGAGCTGGCGGCGCCGCTGGAGACCGCGGCGGTGTTGCGGCAGCTGAGCCGGGGACTACGTTCCTCGACCCGTTTCGCCTTCTGTCGCCGCGAAAGCACGTTCATCGGCGCTACACCAGAACGGCTGATTACCCGTCGGGGGCGATCAATCGCCACCGAAGCCCTCGCTGGCTCTATTGCCAGTGGTGAACAAGGGGCTGGTCGGCTGCTGCGCAGTGACAAAGATCTGCGTGAACATCAGCTGGTGGTCGACGAGTTGGTGCGGCGGCTGAGTCCACTGTGTGAGCGACTGGATGTCGACCCCAGTCCGCGAGTGCGAGAGTTGCGCGACGTTTTGCATCTCTTGACGCCGATCACGGCCACACTGGCCGAGCCACGCCACGTCCTCGAATTGGTCGAAGAGCTCCATCCCACACCGGCGGTCGGCGGTGTCCCTACCGAAACAGCGATGCAATGGATCTCGAACCACGAGCTATTCAGTCGTGGTTGGTACGCTGCCCCCGTCGGTTGGTTTGATGCCCGTGGTGATGGCGACTTCGCAGTGGCGCTGCGGTCGTGTGTACTGCGGGGCTCGGAAGCGTTTCTGTTTGCTGGCGCCGGTATCGTCGGCGATTCCGATCCCCAGCTCGAATACACCGAGACGGAGCTCAAAGAGCAGGCACTGTTGACCGCTTTGGGTGCGTGACGTTTTGTGTGCGTAGACCAATGCTCGGCAATCTACAGGCAGAATGGGCGCGACTCCTCATCGGTTCGTTCGTCGATGCCGGAGTCCGCGATGCCGTGATCAGCCCAGGGTCGCGATCGACGCCATTGGTGTTGGCGGCTGTGGCGCATCCGGGTTTGCAGTGTTTCGACCTGATCGACGAACGTTCCGCGGCCTACTTTGCCCTCGGCCAGGCACGGGTCACCGGGCGACCCAGTTTGCTGCTAGCCACCTCCGGAACCGCCGGCGCCAATTACTTTCCAGCGGTTGTCGAAGCTGGCGCGTCTTACGTCCCGTTGTTGGCGCTGACCGCGGATCGTCCGGTGGAGTTGGTGAATTGCGGCGCCAACCAGACGATTGATCAGTTGCAGCTTTTCGGCAGCCATGCCCGCGAATTCTTCGATTTGGGAATGCCCGATCCGTCCCCACGTGCTCTGCGTGCGCTTCGGCGTTTGGCTTCGCAGGCGGTCTTCACCAGCCAGTACCCAAGGCCCGGAGCGGTCCATCTCAACGCACGCCTCGCCAAGCCCCTCGAGCCGGGCGCGGCCAACTCATCGGTGGAGCTGGATCTGGTGTCGCGCGTCGACGAAACACTGCGGCGTGGCGCACCCCGGCCGTTTGCACCTCGGCGCATCCCCGAGGCTAGCGCGATTGCCGAGTTGGCCAAGGCTTGCCGTCGGTCCGAGCGGGGACTGATCGTCTGTGGCCCGGCGCCGCAATTCCAGGCGAATAGCCGCACCTTGATCGCCGAGCTCGGCCGACGGACCGGATTCCCGATCTTGCGAGAGGCCGCGAGTCAGATCCGGTTCTGTGCGGAGCTCAACGACGTCGCCACGGTCGACGGTTTTGGCGTCCTGCTCGCCGATGTGAGCTTTCGCCAGCGGGCGACGCCGGAGCTCGTTCTGCAGCTCGGTCGTTGTCCGACGGCTGGAGCCTGGGGCTCCTTCATGGCGGCAGCGGACTGTCCCCATTGGGTTCTTGGCCCCGACGGCTGGAACGATGCCGAGAACACCGCGACGCACTTGCTCACCGCCGACCTCGACGCCAGCCTAGCCTTGCTCACCACCCGTCTGCCAGCCCGACCGGCCCAGGCCCGAGGCAACGAGTGGGTTGCACTCTGGGCAAGCGGCGAGCGCGCGGCTCAGGCAGCGATCGATCAAGAGCTGCAGGCCACATCGTCACCGGAGCTGACCGAGGGGGCAGTGGCCCGACACCTGGTTTCCAAGCTCCCCGCCGGCAGCCTGCTGGCGGTTGGTAACAGCTTGCCGATCCGCGCGGTGGATACTTACGGTCGATCGACCGCGGGAGATCTGCGGGTGTGGTCGCAGCGCGGAGCTAGCGGCATCGACGGCGTAATGTCGGGAGTTTTTGGAGCTGCCAGCAGGTGGCGTTATCCGGTGGCACTGCTGATCGGCGATGTCAGCTTCCTCCACGACCTGTCCGGGCTGCACGCCGCCCGTCACGTCGGCGTGCCGGTGGTGATTGTCCTCGTCCAGAATCAAGGTGGGCGTATTTTCGAACAGCTGCCGTTGGCCCAGCACCCAGCGGCGAAGGACACGACGTTCGAACATTGGACAACGCCTCACACTCTCGACGGCTCCCATGCCGCGGCGATGTACGGCCTAGCCTATGAACGTGTCGAGCAAATCGCCGAGTTGGAGCAGGCGCTGGCGACGGCGTTCAGCTCTACCGGCGTGAGCTTGATCGAAGCGGTAGTGCCGCCCCATGGCGCGGCGGAGCAGAGTTGCCGGCTGCGGCAGCGAATTGCGGACGCTCTAGCCGAAGCAGTAGGTGAGTGACCGCGCTCGCATGTCTACACGGCTTCACCGGCGATGCCAGCGCCTGGGACGCCGTGCTCGCTGGCCTGCCGACGGGACTCGAAGCGGTCTGTCCACCGATGACAGGGCACACTCGTCAACAATTTTCGCCGTCCCAGGGTTTTGTCCAAGAGGTCGATCGTCTGGCCGGCGAACTCGAACGCCACGCCGAGGTTGGTCTGCATCTGGCCGGCTATTCAATGGGTGCCCGGCTCGCTCTCGGGCTGCTCGTCCGGCACCAATCGCTCTTTGCATCGGCGACCCTAATCGGTGTACACCCCGGCCTGGCGACCGAGGAGGAATGTTGCCATCGGCGAGCCGCTGACGACAAGCTCGCCAGGCTGCTGGACGAGAGAGGACTCGAAGTTTTTATCGATCATTGGCAGCAGGTGCCGCTGTTTAGGAGCCAGCAGACTTTGCCAAGGTCGGTGCTGAAGGCACAGCGCGAACGGCGCTTGGCCCATTCAGCAGATGGCCTGGCGCATGCCTTGCGAACCCTGAGCTTGGGAAACATGCCGAACTTCAACCCCAAACTACCCGATCTCGAGCTACCGATCCATCTCATGGTCGGCGCCCACGACGACAAGTTCCGGCGTTTGGCCGAGTCGATGATCGGCGTTTTGCCCCGTGCCACCTTGGAGGTTGTACCCGCAGCGGGTCACAACCTGCTGTTGGAGGCGCCGGGTGTCGTCGCGACGGCGATCCGACGCGCCTGTTGCGATGGAACGTGGTGATTCGAACTGTGGTTACGAAGGACCCGCGCCTCGGATGTCGCGGATGATCTTCGAATGATGGTGATGGTGGATGTCGACGAACCGCAGCCACTGTGTACCGTCGAGGTTGCCGAAGGCAAAATGGCGCGCCAGGGCTGGGCTGTCGCCCAGCCGAGGCAACTCGGGCTCGAGGTCGACGAAGCGTTGCCGCGTCGCAGTCAATTGCGGGCCGATGCCGGCGACAACCGGCTGGCGAGGGTCCGAGATCGCCGGAGCTCGTCCACGACCCCGGGGAATGAAACCCAGAGCCAGCATGCAACGGCCTATCAAAGATGGCCCCCCGGTCAAGGTTTCGGCCTCATTAGGGCCACGCTCCAACACCTTCAGAATGCTGGTGTCGACCAACGCCAGATGCACCAGATGTTGGCCGATGTTCCAACTCGAAATCGGCTCCCGGCCGAGGATGAGGGCCTGTTCGTCAGCGGCGAGGTCTGCGAAACCGTCGAGCTGATCTAGGATTCGACGGTGGAGCGTGTGGATGTTCGGCATCGCGTCATGATAGCTGAGGGCGCACGGCAACTTGGCGAGCTGTTGGTTGGTGGTGAAACCTCTAGCGGGACTTCACCCAACCGCTGGCTGGCACCAGGCTGTGGTCGCTTACGTTCAAAGCGATCAGGTAGGCTCCCTGCACGCCCACTCGCCGGTTGGGGCCGTAGGTGACCAGGGGAGTGAGGCCGTTGTCGAATTCGGAGAAACCTTCGAGGACCTCGATCAGACGACTGCGGCTGAGCTCGCGACCGGCCCTCTTGAGGGCCTCGATCAGCACATGCGCTGAAGCCAAAGTTGCGATCTGTGCGGTCACGTGTTTAGCGGGAAGCGAAAAGCGTGTGGCCAGATCGCGGTATTCGCGGGCGCTGGCGGCGGCTTGGTTGGAGGGTAGGGTAGGAAAGGCGAGGAAGATTCGATCGTCGAAGCCGGCAGGAGCGTCGAATGTTTGGTTTCCAAACAGCGAGCCGGGTAGGAAAACTTGCGGGTACCAGCCGGCCGCCGCCGCCCGCTGGAAAAAGGCTGCTTGCTGTTCGCCGGAGGCGAGCAAGAAGACACGATCCGGCGTTGTGCCGAGCTCTGCGAGCTCGATTCGCTCGAGCTCGCCACTTGAGCCCATGGGCCAGTCGAGCTCGTTAGCTCGAGCGACGATGGCCTGAGCGGTGGCTTCGAAACGGGGCTCGGCGTCGACGATGTCCGCGGCGGTCCGGTTGCTACCGCCCTCGGCGGTCCGGTTGTCGCTGCGCTCGGCGGCGTAGCTGACCATTGCCCGGCCGAGGTCCTCGAGGCCTGGCAGCAGGTAGAAGACGTAGGGGTTGAGCGGCCAACCGAGCTGCGGATCTTGGGTGAAGGGGCCGACCAAGGGGGTGCGCAGCTCCTCTACCAGGTCGGCGACCTGTTCTTCGGCGCCGGGCAGGAAGCTGCCGACCAGGGCGAAGATCTCTTCGGTCTCGAGCTGTCCGCGCAGCATGTCGGCGCGGTCGTCGGCGGCGTCCGGCGCGGCGATCACCCGCAGGTTGATGCGCCGGCTGTAGATGCCCCCTTGTTCGTTGACGTCGTCGAAGTAGGCTTGCAGCACCGCTTCGATGGCCGTGCCGAGGGCGGCGAACCGACCTTCCCGCGGCAGTTGGGTGGCGAGGGTGATCGAGTCGAGGCTGAGGCCGGGATCGAGGTCGGTGCCGAGCCGCTGCACGTAGGCGACGAGGTCTTCGGCGTCCTGGTGGGTGAGGCGGTAGCGCGGCATCGCGACATGCAGCGAATTGCCGGCGGGATCCGTGCCCATGGTGATGGCGCGCTTGAGCATGCGCAGGTCGTAGGGCGGATGCTGTCGGCCGCTCGGATGTTCGATGCCATAGGGTTTGGTGAGGGCCGGCCAGGTGAGATCAGAGGGTGAGATGCCGCCTTCCGGGCGCCCGCGGCCGTCCGGGCCGTGGCAGCTGCCGCAGGGCATCACCGCGGCGGGAACTTCCGCCCCGGCGTCGCCGATGACCGCCGTGATCTCGTTCCCCGCCGGGCTGGTCCCCTCGAGATAAATCGTCTTGCCGCGCTCTTCCTGCGGCGTCAGCTCGGCGGCGAACGCTGACAGGCCGATGAGCATCGGCAGGCAGCCGAGCCAGCAGCCGATGCCGTATTGGACAATGGGTCTCACCGCCGTCCTTTCGCGGGATCCTCAGGGTCGGTTTCGAGACGGTCGTCGAGCACGCTGTCGACGATATCGATCAGCTTGTCGGCCGACGCCATGCCGTGGGCTTTTTTCCACAGTCCGGTCGGCACGTTGCCGACCAGAAAGACCGACGAGTGACCTTCTTTGTTCTCCACCCACAGACCCAGCCGGCGCAGCACGAAGTCCAGGTTTTCTGGGGTGCCGGTGAGGAAGTGCCAGCCGGGTTGGGCCTTGAAGTCCTGGGCGTATTTTTTGAGCCGCGGCGGGGTGTCGGTCTCGCGGTCGACAGTCAGCGACAGCAGCAGGACGTCGTCGCCCAGGCGTGGACCCAGCCATTTCTGGATTTTCACCATGTTGCCCATGGTCACCGGGCAGACCCCCTGGCATTCGGTGAAGACGGCGCTGATGATCACCGTGTGATCCTTCAGCAGATCACTGTACAAGCGCATCTCCTCGCCGTCCTGGTTGATCAGCACGGTGTCGGTGAAATACTCCAGAGCGACCTTGGGGTCGGCTTGGGGGTTGGCGTCAGCGATCGCGGCGGAGGCGACGAGCGCCAAAAGCAGCAAGGACAGCATCGGTCGTTGGAAGTTCATCGCGTTCCTCCCGTGGTGTTTGCCTTGGCGAGTGCGGAGGTGTCAGCCAGCCGCTCGAGAGTCATGCCGTCGATCATCTCCGCCAGCTTGGCCGGCGGCGCCAGGCCATAGGTTCGCGTCCAATGATTGTGGGCGTCGTCGCCGAGCAACAGGATGGGGGAGTGATCCGTCTTGTCCGGGGTGAAGACCTTCAATGCTTTGAGCAGTTTGTCGACCTCGGGTTTGGATCCGGTGACCAGTGTCCAACCCGGCTGGCGTCCGAACTTTTTGGCCCAGGCATTGAGACGTTGCGGGGTGTCGACGGCGGGGTCGACGCTCACCGAGATCATCTCGAAGTCCTTGCCGACACGGTCACCCATGATCTCCTGGAGCTTGCCGAAGTTGGCTCCCATCGGCGGACAGATGGTGGTGCAAGTAGTGAAGATGAAGTTCATCGCCACCACCCGGCCCGCGACCAGATCGGAGTAGAAGTGGACCTCGTTGCCGTCCTGGTCGTAGAGCACCGGATCCGGGATCAACATCGCCCCGAGGTGTTCGGTGCGGGGAGCGCCCTGGGTCTGTTCGGCGGGGGTCTTGGGGTGATGCTCGTGGCAGTCCTCGGCCGCCAGCGGCGACGAGGCAACGAGCAGCGCCAGCAGGGCGACGGTCGCTGGTAGCGGGCCGCCCGCTCTTGCATTGGCTGTCATGGGTATGGTCATGGTGTTGCCCTCGCTAGAGAGTTTAATTCGTTGGATGGGTTTCGGGTTGTCAGCCGGATCGTTCAGGGGGCTACTGGGCGCCGTCGGCCGGAAGCGTGGCACTGGCCTCGTCTTGCGCCACCAAGATGATCTGGATCGATTCGTTGAAGGACAGCCCCGCCGAGGCACTTTCGACGAAGGCATAATAGACGCCAGCCTCAGGCGGTTCGACCTCGAGGCGATAGAGGCCCTCGCCTACCGGCCGCGCCGCCCGGCGCTGTTGATTTCGTCCCGGTGACCTGTAGGTGAGCACCGTGACGTCGTTCAGGCCCGCTTGCGGCTCGCCCGTCACCGGATCCACCAGCTTGAAATCGAGGGTGATGGTCTCGCCGACCGTGAGGTCGATCCGGTCGCCGCGTTCGAGGACCCGGTCACCGATCATCGGCTGGACCTCGATCGGTTGCAGGCGCCGCCGCTCGGCTTCGATCTTGGCGTTGGGCTCGATCACGACCTCGAAGCAGTGGATGGTGCGCGGCGAGTCGAGAAAGAAGGCCAGGTCATACGTCCCGGGGCGCCGCAAGGTGGCGGTGGTTTCGTAACTGCCCGGCTCCCGCTCCTCTAGGCTGCGGTCCACCGCCAGTACGGCCCGCGGCTGCCGGTTGTAGTTCTGGAAATTGCCCATCGGCGCCGCCATGCCTTCTTTGTAGAAGTAGATGGTCTTGTCCGCGGGATTGGCGACCAGCACCGCGGTGGCGCCTGGCGCCTGCACGATACCGTCGGCCGGACTGGGCCGCGCGCCTTTGCCAAACGGCTTCTGGCCGCCCGGGAAGTCGATCACCGGCACCGGCGCGCCTTCGATACCGAGCTGCTCGAAGGGAATCATCAGCACAATCTCGCTGCCCTGATGACGAATATAGGCGAGATGGTCGGAGAAGGAGACCTGATCCGGGCCGTCCTCGACGTCCGCGGTTTGGATGATGCGGTTGCTGGCGACATCCAAGATCTGGACGGTGTCGGCGTTGGTGTTGACGACAAATCCGAGCTGGCCACCGGGGGCGAAACGAATCTGCTGGAGGCCGATCTCGGTATCGATTCGGGCCACGGCCTGCTGGCTCTTGGCGTCGACAGCAACGATGGCGCCATCAGCCCGGCTGACGACATAGGCCGCTGAGGCGACCTCTGAAAACGCGACCGAGACCGGCTCGCGGCCGACCTTGACCGTGTTGACCGTCTCGAGGGTCGCGACGTCGATCACCGACAGCGTGCCGTCGAGCTGGTTGGTGACGAACACCCAGCGATCGTCACTGGAGAGGGCGATCTCGTGGTGCCCGCGGCCGGTCGAGATGGTCTTGATCACTTGCGAAGTGGTGGTGTCGACAACCGAGACGCCGGAGATGCCGTCGAGCGGCCCATCGAAGCCGACCCACAGGTAGCGACCGTCGGCTTGTAGGGCCAGCCGTGAGGGCCGTGGCCCGGTGGCGAGATTGGTGACGACCTCCCACTGAGCGGTCGAGGCGATAGCGAGTTGATTGGTGTCGGGTAGGGTGACGAAGAGGGTCATCTGGTCTTCGCTCAGCACCCAGTCTTCGCCGGGACTATCGAGGAAGATCATGTCGAGCAGCTTGGTGGTGCCGAATCCGAACAGTGGGTCGACGACCGAGATGGTCGGATCGCTGTTGAGAGCCAGCACGTAATAGACGTTGAGGTCGAGCTCGGGGGGAGCGAACAGGCTGCCGCTGATGAATGCTTGGACCTTCTCCTGGCAAGTTTTCGGCTCCGAGTCCTCACCGGTGGTCCGGCGGTCCATCCAGGCTGCTGGGTAGACCCCAGAAAGCGGCGTCTGGGTGTTGGTGTCGCTGATCCGAAAGCGGACGTTGACGGTGTCGCCCTCGCGGAGATCGTCGCGGCTGCTGACCTCGGCTGCGATCGGCTCGATCTCGAGCTCGATGCCGATGCCTTCGCGGACCACTTTGTTCGCCGAGTCGGCCTCGGTGTTGGCAGTCGCTGCGGCGGCCGGGATCACCGTCAGCAAAACGGCGGCACAGCCGTTGAAGAACAGGTTTCGAAGCGGACTCATCGGGTTCTTCATGTTTGACCTCTCGCTAGGTTTCGAGTTGATTGCTTGACGTCCACAAAGTATCGAAACTTAGATGACAGCTCGATGACGTCTAGATGACAGCTCGATGACAAGCGGGCAACAAAAAAGGGAGGGAGAGCTCGACGCTCTCCCTCCCCGCGGTCCTTACCTCTTACCGTTTAGGGCAAGGGCAGTATTTGTCCGGGGTCTATGTCCGTGGGAGTGTTGACGGTTTCGTCATAGTCCTGGACCCGGAACAGGCCCCACAGGCCACCGTCGAAGAGGAAGGAGGACTGATCTCGGTAGAGGTAGTCTCCCTCGATCCCGAAGGCGCCACCCGCGCCGTTCTCCAACACGGCGTCGAAGTGGTTGGTTGGGCCGTGGCCCATGCGAGCGCCTTCCCACTGGGACAGCGGGTTGTCCCCGATCGACACCGGGCCGCGCGGGAAGCTGGCGTTGCTGACATACGGTTCCTGCTGCCAAACGTGTCCGTGAACCTGGAACACGTGGTTGCGGGCATGACCACCGGGCTCGAGCACCCGGAAGCGTACCTTGTCACCCTTCTTGGCCCAGAAGATTGGCGTCTCAGGGTCGAGACCGCCGATCTGGAGATTGGAGACCGCGTTGGTGAAGATCTCGTTCTTGGTTTCCGATAGCGGCTTGTCGGGCGCGAAGCCCAGGCGCAGCCACATCGGCTCGGTCTTGTAGTTGAATGCCTTCTGCCCCGAATCTTCCGGATCCTCCGCCTCGGCGGTATTCGGAGTGGCGTTGATATCGTCATAGGTTGTGACATCGTCGGGATCGCCGCAGCCGTTGCAGCGCAGGTTGAGATCGTCCTGGAAAAGCAGCACGAACTCGCGGAAGCGTTCGCCATCAATCGGCGGTTGGATGGTGGCAGCCGCCCGCGAGCACCGGGGTTGATTCGGGTCGCCGCAGTACGCCAGATCGGCGTCCTCGGTCCAGGTCGATCCCTCGGGCTCGATGATCAAGGCGCCGATGGCGCCCTTCGAAGGCTGCTTGATGCGATCCGCCGGGATCAGGTTGGTGGCGCCGAACTCGATCGGAGTGATCTCCGCGACGCCCAGGTCGTTGATGTAGACGTCACCGGCGTACCATTCGTAGCTGGCCGTCTGGCCGGGATTGGCGGTCTGGATCTGGTTGATGCCGATGTTGTTGCCGTCGGAGCGGCTGACATCGTAGTGCACGAGTTGCGGATGCAGCCCAACCTTGACTGAGGGATGGATGTCGTTGTTGTTGTAGTCCTCGACGATCATCGGCAGGGTGTTCCAGCCGTTGAGATCGAACGGCGCACCGAGCTCCTTGTCGATGGCGTTGAACAGCTTCACTCTGATGCAGTCACCGGCGTTGGCGCGCAGCACCAGCGGCTCGACTTCGAGACCCGGCTTGAGCCGGCCGAAGCTGTCCAGATCGTCGGCCCGCACATAGATGAGGGCGGTCGGATCCTCGAGTGGCTCCCGAGTGTTGTAGGTCAACGGTCCGCCAAGCAGCTGCTGGGCGGTGGTCGCCACCACTTTGAAACCTCGCACCGGGGCGGTCTTCGGGCACACCCCGTTGAACCGTCCGGTCTGTCCGGGAGCGAGCTCGCGGCCGGCATTGGGGTTGTTGGGCAACCTCAGCAGGTCGGGACTGTTGCTCTTGAAGACCCGGAACAGACCCCAGAAGCCGTTCCACAAATCGTCGGGCGCGGAGCCGGCGGCATACAGGTAGTCCACCTTGCTCTGCACCGGATTCTTGACCAGCTGTGGAATCTCCATCTCGAAATGCTCGGAGATACCTTGCATCTGGGAGTTGCGGAAGCCGGAGTCCTTATAGGAAGGCTCGTAGAGCCACTTCATGCCGTTGACGCTCAGATTGTGGCCCTCCTCATGGGCGCCAACCAGGGTGCGGATCTGAATCCGGTCGTGCTCGAAGCCCGAGATAAGGGGGGTGAAGGGATCGGTGCCGCCGACGCTGCCGGTCAGCGGTGGGTAGAACGTCGGTTGGGAGTTGAGGACGGTATCCTTGCGGGTGATCGAAGCGAACGCCATCGCCAGGTCACCTGCGTCGCCCACCGCTTGCTTGCCAGTGGCGGGATCGAGGGTGCGCAAGGCGATAGGCTCGTTGCGGTAGTTGACCACGAAGGTGCCGGGATCGTCCGCCGAAATGGCTTCAGGACACGGCGCT
The DNA here is from genome assembly GCA_029263355.1 of Acidobacteriota bacterium. Taxonomy (GTDB): domain Bacteria; phylum Acidobacteriota; class Thermoanaerobaculia; order Multivoradales; family J023; genus JAAELT01. The sequence continues at coordinate 21,493 of JAJCXQ010000363.1, forward strand.
GCCGGCGCACCGAGATGTTCACCGCAAGTGTTGGCCTTCTCGAGCAGTTTCGGGAAGACCTCCTTCTTGGACGGTGGATTGATCGCCAGAGGTCGGTTGTCGAGACCCAGGCCGGGGGTGTTGTAGCCGCTGCCATGGCCAGGCTGCTGGCCCGCGCAACGCTGGTCCGGACTCAGACCGTGGCATGCCCATTCGTTCTGGAAGGTGGGCCCTCGGCCTTCCTCCAAGCCAGCCAGGCTGTCTTTCTCGTACGCCAGCTGGAAGTCAGCGTACTCGAGCAAGAACTCGCGGTAGCTCAGCGACTCGTCCTCGGTGATGATGTCGGCCCGCCAGCTGGTGGGGCCGCCATCTTCACGCCCTTGACCGAAGAAGATGCCGGTCTCGGGATCCCGCCATTGTGAGTTCGCCGGCTCCACCACCAGTCCGGCATAGAGGCCGGCTTGCTGGTGGGTCGAGGGACCGTAATGGTCGTGGGTGAAGACGGTGCGCAAGGTACGGTCGTCGCCGTGGTTGTTCAGCACCGGGTCGGCGTACCAGCGTTGGACGGTGGTCTGCGCTCCGAGGAAGGCGCCGTTTGGCGAAACCGGGCTCGGCGGTCCGGCTCCAAACACCGGGTGCGGCTGCGGCGTCAGGATGACACCAGCCAGTCCGCCAGCGGCGTTGATGGCTTTGATACGCTCTTGCGTCTCGTCGGGGCTGAAGGTGCCGTCCTCGTAGTTCCAGCCGTTGGCCGAGCCATCGGAGGCGGTGACGTCGAACTTCACCAGGTGGATGTGCTGGCCGAGGATATCGGTGGGTGTCCGCACCTGGAAGTCGTCCAGCTCGAAGACGTTGGGCACCAGGTTGGTGTGCAGATAGGTGATGCAGTCACCACTGTTGGCGCGGAAGAAGAAGGGCTCGGGCGGTCGTTCGCCGTTGAAGGTTGGCCAGACGTCGTCCCACAAGGTGATCAAACGTTGCTGTGGGAAATGCCAACCCTTCTTGTTGAAGATGACGTCGAGCTGGATGTTGGCGGCCTTGTAGGTGCGCTCCGTGCCGATCGGCTCACCGTCATACGTCATGCAAGGCTCGGCATATGGCGCGCCGGGGGACGCTGGCAGGCCATTGACAGTGAAGCCGGCCAACACACCTGAGGTGTTGTACGACTTCCGCTGTCGACCGGAGCCATGGTAGGCCATCGCCGCTAGCTCGACGCCGACGCCGGTCTCGGCCAGCGGGATACCGGTAGCGCTCAAGATGTCCTTGCTGAAATCGAAGCGGGTCTGAACCGAGTGCGTCAACCCGCCGGGCTGCAACATGTGCCGTGGCAGGCCGCCGTCGTCGATGGTGTCGAGGGGCGGGTGGGGTGGCCGCGCGCCGGCCAGACCGGGAATGAAGTAGGGATAACCCGGGTTCTGTTTAGCGAGATTGCCTGGAGCCGGCGTCCAATTGATGGCGGGTACGCCATTGATTTCGACCTGTCCGTTGACGATGGCCACGTTGACGCCCGGCGGTGGCGCCATCGCGAGCTCGGGGATCGGCACGACGCCCGGGCTCGGGGTGCCGGTCAGGATCTCGGCGTCGGGCAGTTTGCGGCTGCCGTCCTCGAAGACGTCGTGAACCCGCCACATCGCCCACATGCCCTGGGCGAAGTGGGGATAGAAGTGACAGTGGAAGATCGAGTCGCCGACGGTCTGGTTGCGGTTGCCGCTACCTTCGTAGGCGATCTCCAGGGTGAAGCTGGCCCCTGGGCCAATCGCTTGGCTGTCGAGATAGGCCGACTCGTCGCTGTCCGGGGTGAACAACCATTGGTGGGCGTGGAGATGATGAACGTGATGCTCTTTCGGCCCCGCGTGCAGAATGCGGAATTTGGTGTGATCGCGGAGGTAGCTGTGGTAAACGTTCGACGGATCGTCGGGAAAAAACGCCTGGGTCGCCGGCACCCCGGAGTTCGCCGGATTGTCCACCACCATCGCCGAATCGCCCAACACCCAGGAGGTCAGGAAGAACTCCTCGTACTTGCAACCCGTGCAATTCGCCTGGGGTCCGAGGCCCAAGCGGTTGGCGAGAATCTCGGCACCGACGCCGCCGGAGCCGTAGTTGATGGCGAAAGCGTCGCGCACGCTGTGCAGCGCAAATGTGAGATCCGCTCGGTCGAATTCCTTGAAGGCCTGCACCGCGCCCATCTCATCGTGATAGATGATCGTGAATTCACGGAACGACTGCCCACGGTCTGGCAGAGTGGCATTGAGCGGATAATCCTGGGCGAAGGGTCCCCGAATGATCGCGGTCAGATCGGAGTGTACGATTTCGTTGGCGGTGCAACCGGTCGCTCCCGAAGGGCACAGCATGTTGAAAACGGGGATCTTGGTGACGGGGTTGATCATTTCGTAGTTCAACAGTGGCTGGCCGAGGGGCGTCAAGCCGGTCGTCGCCAGATTCATGTCCGCTTCTGACACCTGGCTGCGATACCATCTGGCGCCGCGGGGCTCGACGTTGACCGAGCCGAACAGTCCCATCGTCAGCTGGCCGCCGTCACCCTCGCCACCGGTGTTGGCGGCGGTTGAGTAGAGCAGGTGCTGACCTTCGCGCTCGGCGTAAAAAGTGTACTGAGCGGTGCCGTTGGGCGCCACCAGGCTGCTGGCGTTTTTGCCGACATTGGAGCCGTCGCTGCCGATGCCGCCGACCAGCTGCATGCCTATAACGTGGACGCCGGCATCGCGGGTTGCCGGCTGCTCATCAGCATTGCCCAGTTGCCCGGTGGTCGGATTGATGCAGTCAGGGCACTTCGCAACGTCGTTGCGGACTGGATTGATCAGATTCTTGAAATTGACCTGCAGGCAGTCACCGGCGTTCATTCTCAAGGCTAACGGTCGCGGTCTTTTGCCGGGGCGCAGCTCGACCTTGCCCGCGGCGCAGCTGGTCTGGTCACAGGTTCGACCCGACGACAGGTCGACAACGTCGCGCGCCAAGGCGAACATCTGCCCGTGGGGCATGCAGGCGCCCAGGCGATTCAGCAAGAAGACTTGATCGAGCGCCACCACGTCAGCCGTGATAGTGCGATTGCAAATCTGGGCGTTGGTAGCTGCGGGCAGGGCCAAGAGCCCGGTTGCAGCCAAGGTCAAAAAAACGGATTTCATCCACTGTCTAGACATCGACACTCCTCCTCAAGGGTGTGTTGACCGCGCTCCTCTTTGGCTCGCTCGATGACACTCGGCGAGCTTTTGGCGGTTGTTGTCTAAGAAGGTAGTGAGAAGGTGATGACAGGAAGATGATGCGAAAGTGACAGAAAGATTACAGCCCGGTTTGGTGCTGTAAGATTCGCCCAGTAACGAGCTCGAGTCGTTGGACAAGCTCGGCGGTTTCGGCCACCGTATCGAGTGCGGTATCCATCCGCCGGTCCAGTCTGGCGCCGCTTTCTGCCTTCAGCTTGGCGATCTCGCACAGCCCGCTGATCACCGCCAGCTGGTGGTTGATGGCGTCGAGGCCATCCATCAGGTGTTGCAGCTCGAGATGGAGCTCACCTCCTGGTGTGTGCTGGCGCATCGTGTTTCGGTTCATGACTTGGTTTCTCCTCTCTGTGGCCAGAAAGTACAGAGGAAGAGATGACAAGACGATGACAACGATCCACTGGCGGCCAGCGGCGGCTATATCAAGCAGACTCTCCAAGAATTTCGGCGATCTTGTGTCCAAGATCTTCGTAGCTGAAAGGCTTTTTCAGAAAGTGAACGTGATCCTGACGCACACCATGTCGCAATATGATGTTGTCGGTGTAGCCAGAGATAAACAGGCAGGGTAGCTCGCCGTGAGATTCGCGGACATGATCATAGAGTTCCTTACCGGTCTGGCCTGGCAAGATGACGTCGGTGATCAAAAGGTCGAACGAAAAATTGACGTCAGTGAGGCGACCCAAGGCGTCTTCGGCGTTGGGTGCTACCTCGACGTGGTGGCCGAGAGCTTCGAGTAAGGTGCGACTGGCCTTTCGCATGTCCGCGTTGTCTTCGACCAACAAAATACGCGCGGTATGCGTCCGTTCGACAGGCTCGGAGCGGGTCGCCGGTCGCGGCGTCGCTGGTGCGTCGCAGGCTGGTAGGAAGATGTCAAAGCGCGCACCTTGGCCTTCGTCGCTGTGCAGGGTGATAAAGCCGGAGTATTGCTGAACGATGGCGAATACTGTGGCGAGACCGAGGCCGCTCGATCCGCTCTCTTCCTTGGTGGTGAAAAACGGGTCGAAGATCTTCTCTTGGACTTGGCGTGGGATACCGCTGCCGGTGTCGCTGACCGACAGCAGGACATACCGGCCCTCCGCCGTTGCCGGATAGGGTTCGCGGGCCCCTGCCTCGATGACGACGTTGCGGGTCTCGACCACGATGTCGCCGCCGGTGGGCATGGCATCGCGAGCGTTGACCAGAAGGTTGACCAAAATCTGCTCGATCTGAGACAGATCGATCTCGACACTCGACAGTTCGCCAGCGAGACGGGTCGCCAGGGCGATGTTCTCTCCGAGCAGGCGTTTCATCAGTGATTCGAGATCGCGCACGACGCGATTGAGATCAACCACTTCTGGTTGCACCGGTAGTTGCCGGCTGAAGGCGAGCAACTGCTGAATGAGAGCCGAAACTTTGTCAGCAGTCTCGATTGCCGCACTCATCCGACGCTCCAAGGCCACACCGCTCTCGGCTTTGATGACGGCGACTTCGCAGTAGCCGCGGATGGCGCCGAGATAGTTGTTGACGTCGTGAGCGATGCCGCCAGCGAGACGGCCAACAGCTTCCATTTTTTGCGTCTGTTGCAGCTCTGCTTCCCGTTGACGCAAGGCCTTTTCAGTCTGCCGCCGTTGGCCGACATCGCGAAACACCAGAACAACGCCAAGCAGCTGGTCACGATCGTTTCGGATTGGCGCGGCGCTTTCGTCGATGCCATGGCGGTGGGCTCGCTGGCGGTCGAGCAGCACGGTTTGGTGGGTCATGCCGACGCTCACTCCAGCGCTCAGAACCTCCGCCACGGGATTAGCGATCGCCTGGCCATCCTCCCGCTCGATCACAAAGACCTGTTCGATCGGTTGACCCGACGCTTGCTCTCGCGGCCAGCCAGTGAGCTTTTCTGCCACCGGATTCATGAAGAAGATTCTGCCGGCAAGATCGGTGGTGATCACCGCGTCATCGATCGAGCTCAGAGTCGTCGCTAACCATCGCTGACTCGCGCGCAGCGTGTCGGCTGCTTGTTGGCGTCGTCTCTCGCGGCTCCAAAGCGACGCCGCGGCAGCAGCAATGATCAGAGCCCAAACCCCCAGGGTAATCGCGACGCCCCAGCGGAACCTGGCTCGATCTCGCTTTAGGTATACGACTTCGAGCCGGCGCAGCTGCTCGATGTGCTCGCGGACGACATGAAACTGACGGTCGAAGTCTTGATCCAATGGAGTGCCGACGCCAGCTGATTCCAGCAGGCGCTTATCCGACAGCCTGCGGAAGGTGATGAGGGCCGACTCCAGGTCTTTAGCCTCCTGTCGCAACGCCTGATCGCGCAGTGGGCTGACAATGTCTCCATTGTCCCGCTTGCCGCCTCGCAGCAGGATGGAGGCGAGATGTATCGAGAGCTCTTGATTGCCCAGAACGTCACGCTCGAGGTCGATGAAGAGGTCTCCGGCCAAGTGCTCTTCGAGCCACAGATGCCAGTATGCAACCGCGCTTTGGAGATCGTGAACGGTGCGCGTCATGGCGAGGTTCTGAGCCGTCCGCTGATCGGTGATCCACAACGTCCACACCAGGACGAGGATCGAGACCTGGCCGAGGATCAGCACGACGATCGGTGTCCAATACCACCGTCGGGGAAGTTCCGGCGCCGGTTCGAACAGTCGGCGCAACTCGTGAGCGGAGCTTGTCACGCTGGGTCAAGGCTCACGAGCGCTCGCTCCTCAGCACATAACCCATGCCGCGCACGGTGTGGATCAGGCGACCGTCCTGCCCGCCATCGATCTTCTTGCGCAGCCTGTGGATGGTGACGTCGATGACGTTGGCCATCGGGTCAGACGCCTCATCCCACGCGTGCTCCTCGATCTCAGTGCGGGTCAGGACCTCGTCGGTTCGACGCAGCATGTAATCGAGCACAGCAAATTCTTTGGGCGACAAGATGACCGGGCTGCCGCCGACAGTCACTTGATGGCGCGACGTATCGAGCCGAAGATCTCCGGCCTCCAAGTGAAGCTGTAGTGGAACCTGTCGTCGCCGCAGCAGGCTTCGCACCCGGGCCAGTAGCTCGACGAATGAAAAGGGTTTGGTCAGGTAGTCATCGGCCCCGGTATCGAGGCCACCTGCTCTATCTTCGACCGTGCTGCGTCCGGTCAGCATCAGAATAGGCATCGTTTGTCCCTGTCCACGCCAGATCTGCAGTAGCTCGATGCCCGAAGGCGCCGGAATTCCCCAATCGAGCACCACCAGATCGTATTGGTTGACCGCCATCAGGTCGCTGGCGCTCGCCCCGTCATTCGCCGGGTCAACGGCGTAACAGTTGTCGCGTAGTACTTCACAGATCAAGCCAGACATTCTCGGGTCGTCTTCGACCACCAGTATCCTCATAGTTGCGCCCCCTCCGGGTGCTCGAATTCTCCAGTCTTCCAGCATTTTCAGCTATGGGCTCTTTCCCAAAGCGCTTTATTCGAAACTGGTGTGGCCAGGAAATCAGGTCAGTAGTATAGGACAACCGGCGGAATCAGACTTGGGGACTACGGCCCTCCAACACCTCCGCCAGTCGATCAAACGCGATGTTGCCGCCTGAAATGATGCACACAATGGTGCCGTTTCCGGCTCGACCGGTCAGCGCAGCAGCGACGGAGGTGGCAGCAGCGCCTTCAGCGACGATCCGGCTGCGCTCAACAAGCAAGCGGATGGCGGCGGCGATTTGCTCTAGAGATACGACAATCGAATCGCTGAGCAAGTCGTTAATCACCGGCCACATTTCACTCAGGACCGTTTTACCGCCAACACCCTCGACGAAAGTCGGGGTGTAGACGACTTGTTGAGGAGCCCCGGCCGCGAAGGCGGCAGACAAGGGAGCCGCGGTTTCGACTTCGCAGGCATAAATCTTGGTTTTCGGGCGTAGGGCGCGCAGCGCCGAGGCGATGCCGCAGCTCAACCCACCGCCACCGAACGGGACGACAATGGCGTCGACGTCCGGTAGATCTTCGAAGATCTCGAGCCCGATCACTCCGTTGCCTGCGATCACCGCTGGGTTCGAGACCGGATGGATGAAGACACCCTGCTCACCGGGATGGTGATGTTCAACGATGGCTCGCCACCAGTCGTCGAAAGAGACGATCACAACTTCGCCACCGAGCTCTTCGATCGCTTCGAGCTTGTTCTTCGGCGCGGTTTTAGGTACCACGACGCGACAGGGGACGCCGAGCCGTCGGGCGCCCCTTGCCACGCCTTGAGCCATGTTGCCGACGCTGGCTGTGTAGACACCTCGATCCAGGCTTTTGTGCTCGGCCGCGGCGGCGATGGCATTGCCTGCACCCCGTAGCTTAAAACTACCGATCGGCTGGAGGTTCTCGAGCTTGAGATAGATTCGCCGATCGTCATCGTCTAAAGGCAGACGCACCAAGGGTGACCGGATAGCAGCGCCGGCATTAAGTTGCTGGGCGGCTTGGATGTCAGCCAAGTGGACAGCTGTGAGCGGCTTCATTCGGAGTTTCCCACGTCGGATCCGGTCATGATGCGATCGATCAGCCGTGCGACGGACACGACGTTTGGTGGGCGAAGCAATTGGTGGTGATCGCCGGACACGGCATGACTACTAAACTCACCGCGGGTGAGGTCGCGGCAGTCGCGCTCCTGACCGGCGATGAGTTCCTGTGGGGTGTCCTCGGCACGGATCGAGACGACTCGGCAGCCATGGGGCAAAGGCTTGTGTCGGTAACTGGCGGGAAAGAGATGGCGAAAGACACGCCATCGCCTTGCGAGCAGCAGGCGTCCGCCGTTGGCTGGTAGCACTTCGCGGCGAGCGGTGAGAACCGCTAGTCGATCGAGGAAGTCCTCGTCATCCTCTTGGCGTTCGTCTTCGTACTCGGCAGGGGCGTCGCTAATAAGGTTCAGGGATTCGCGCAGCTCCTCTTCGGTGCCGCCGAGCCACTGATGTGCGAACATGACTCTCTCTTGGTCTCGAGTGTCGGTCTGGTGAACGTCCCGATCGGCCGCCGGATGAGTATCGAGGAGGATCACCACGCTGACATCGTGCCCCGCACCTTCCATCTGGCGTGCAATCTCCGAGGCCAACAGGCCTCCTGCGGACCAGCCGCAGAGAATGTGGGGTCCGTCCGGCCAGACCTCGGTGATGGCTTGCAGGTAGAGTGCTGCGAGGTCTTCGAAGCGCTCCGGCGGACTTCTATCGTCTTCCAGGCCTGGCGCCTGGATGCCATAAACCAGGTAATCTCCTCCCACAGCCCGGGCCAGGGCAGTGTAGGGCGTGGCGGTGCCGTCGACCGCATGGACGCAGAATAGTGGCAACCCGGACCCGGCGCGTAGGGTGACGAGATTCGACGGCAGGTCGGTTTCCCGCTTGGCACGCAACAGATCTGCCATCTCCGCGACACTGCCACAGGCGTAGAGCGCTGCCAGGTCGAGGTCGATGCCGAAGTGCTGCTGGACCGCTGCCATCAGTCGCACAGCCAACAGCGAGTGCCCGCCGAGGTCGAAGAAATTGTCATGGATCGAGATGTCGTCGAGATTCAGGCTCTGACTCCAGATCTGGGCCAACTCGAGCTCAAGGCCATTGCGCGGTGGTGTTGGCCGTCGGCGGATTGCTCGGGCGTCTGGGGTCGGCAGCGTAGCACGGTGGATCTTGCCGTTGACCGACAGCGGCATCGACGGCAAGACAACGTAGACGCCGGGCACCATCGGAGCAGGAAGCTGCTGTGACAAGCCCCGGCGCAACGCGGCGGAAGTCATCGAGGCATCGGTAAGGACGACGTAGGCAACCAGCCGCTTTTCCCCAGGCCTGGCGCCGGGCAGATCGTCGCGGGCC
>JAJCXQ010000364.1 GCA_029263355.1 Acidobacteriota bacterium
TCCAATCCCACAACGATGGCCGCCTCACGATCATCAGCAGCGACGGCCGGCGCCTTCCGTGGCGGAGCCCGCGAGCTCTTCAGGCGCGCATCTCGGATGCCGGTTTCCTGACTACGGAATCCGATCTCTGTTTGAGCCGGCAGGATGCCGATGAGTTTCGGCAGTCCTATCGCCATGGTCCTTATGTTCGGCGCCTGTTTTTACGAGACCTGGGCCACGATCATCTGCTATTGGGCTGCTTTCGTGGTGGCCGCCGGGCGGTCGATCGCGCCCGCCTGCCGCCGCTGTTCTTCGCTCTTCTTCTGCGACCCGAGTTCACCGACCGTCAGCTCACCGGTCTCACCATAATCGCCTTTGGCACCCGTGACCTAGCTAGCGAGATCTACGACATCGCTTTGTTGGAAACAACAACCAGGCCGCCTGCGAGCACGGCTGCAAGCTTTCGTTTTCTGGTCGGCACGCGCGGCAGTTGGCGGGAAAATTTCGATGACCGGCCAGCGGATACGCCGTTCGTCGAGTTGCAGGTCAACATCGTGGAAGATCGGATTTCGATCGAGCCCGAAGCCCTGAAAGTCAAGCTCGACACCCGCGGTCAACGCACCGTCTTCCGACAGGCCACGGCCGACGAGACGTCCCAGAATCCGTGCTGGTCGCTAGCAGTGGTACGAAAGATGGGCCGCTGCTGGTTGTGGGCCGGCTTCCACGACGGCCGCCTGCGCTGTTTCGAGAGGCGACAGGACGAGCGTGGCGCGGACTACTGGCTCGAAGGTGGCGGCGGCGGGGTCGACGCGAAGCTCAAGGAGAGCCGGGACGCGGCTCTCGATCGTAGCATCCAGTGTTCCGCCGCGGTGTGGACGGTGCTTTACATCGAGAGCGAAGCGTTGCTTGCGTACGGCACGGCGGACGGTGTCGTCGGCATGGTGTCGATGCACGATCTCAACGAAGAGGCTCGGCCGCCGTGGGTGCATCTGCTGCACAGTCGAGAGACGGCGCCGATCTGCGGGCTGGTGTCTTACGAGGATGCCGACCAACACCGCCTACTGACCCTTAGCCAGGAAGGCTATGCTGCTCTCTACCAATTGCGCTCCTTGCCGGTGTCCGAGGGCGAGTGGCGTTTCGACTTTTCCGGGTTATGGAAAGACCGCTTCCCACTCAACCCCTCGGCGCGGGCGCTGCAACTGCTACCGAAGTACCGGGTGAAAGCTTTCGGAGAAGCAGCTCCCGTGCTGCTCGTCGGCACCGGTGATGGACACCTCTATCGGCATGAGCTGCTCGTCCCCCGCGGCTCTGCTCGACGGCGCGAAGCGGCGAAGACCCAACTCAAGCTGCTTGCCAATGAGCGCCGCAAGTATCGCGGCGAATACACCACCGACACCACCCCGACCCTGCTCGCCAGTATCGGCGAACAACAAGACTTCTTCTCCTGGCTGCGTCTGTTGGATACTGGCGGGCCGGAAATGGTGCGGTTCTCTTTCTGGGCGGAGCTGCGGGCCTCCGGCGAGGATGTATTGCGCCAGGTGCGCGACGGAGCGTTCGACAAACAGCAAGCGGAGGCTTACCTGGGATTGCTAGAGAGCCTCGGTGTCGAGGCCTTCCGGCGTCGCCCGCAAGGGCGTCCTGAAGGGCGGGATCCGTCGAAGATCCTGTGGGAGGAAGCGGCCGGTCTCGCCAATCGGGTGGCGGCCCAGGCGATCGCCGAGCCGAGTCGGGCCGGCACCTTGCTCGATTTCTGCAACCAAATCGATACCGCGGTTGACGATCTATGCAATCGCTGGATCGGCTCGGACCAGGCTCTTGAGGCGCGGGTCTTGATCCACAGTTTCAATAGCTTCTTCGACTGGACCGACCTGATCGTCCTCGCCTGGCTGAATCCCCCTGAAGACATCGTTAGCACCGTCGACGGCAGCCGCCGTTATCTGCTGTTTAATGCCTGTAAGAGGCGTCTGAGCTACGGTGAGCCGATGGTGCGCCTGGAAGCGATGCGGGTGATCAACCGATCGCTGGTGTGGGCGATCGGCTGGGCCTGGAAAGCGAAGCGCCCGGAGATCGCCATCGGCCTGGCGCCGCCACGTTCGACCGGCACCGCAGAGGCCTCACAAATTGGCCAGGACGGCGGTTTGTTCGACCTGCTGCGGTTGGTCGGTGATCTCGCAGCCCGCCAGCACGACGCACTGTCCCCGGCCGATCCGATCTCGAGCGAGATTATGCGTTTCTTTGCGTTGGCTATCCTGCTCGTCCCCGAAAGCGCGCTTGTGGTCGGCCACACGATGAGCGAAAGTCGGTTACTCGACCGGGGGCCGGCGCTGGCAACCAGCATCATCGCTTTGGCGAAGATATTGGCGAGTAAGCTGCAACTGCCGCGGGAGGACCCACGCCTAAAGGCGGGTCTAGCGAGCTTTGAAGCCTACTGCACCCCCAACATCCACTTCTACGCCAAGGAAAATGAGGATCCGGAGAATGACGCCTGGAACCTGCTTACCGCACCGATGGAACCAGATCAACTGGTGGACGATGGGGTCGAGCGAGTCGATGATGCAGATTTCGTGAGCGAGCAGGGTCAGATCCTGAAGGCGGCACTTGCGCTGGCCGACCTCGAGCCCAATGGAGTGCTCGACTGGCTCAAGCCTGAGACTCGGGACTTAGAGTATTTCTTCGAAAGCTATCAGGCGCTTCGCTATCTGGCGCGGCAAAGGAAGAAGCTCTTGCGGGTACTCCGCCAGGACCTCGCCGCCTCGCTTGCCAACCCGACTTCGCGGGTGGCTCCCTCAAGAGGCGTCAGCGATACCCAGCGCGCTGCGACCCGTATCTGTCAGCACGCGCTTGTGCAGCTGCGCGAAGGTGACCTCTTCGAGCCTCAGCGCAACCTCTACGGCGAAATCGTTCGGCGCTGGAGCGAGCGCGTCGAGCAGCGCGCCCGGCGGGCGGTGGCAGTTCTTGATGCTATCGACAAGTTCAACCGCCACATCTATCGCACCTCGGCGGACAATCTGATGACCCGCATTCTTGAGTTGGCGCTGCAGGTCGCGCCACTTGGGTTCACTGGGGCCGGCAGAGTAGGTACGATGCCGTTGACCCGTCGCGTCGAGACGGCACTGAAGGACGAGCATCCGCTACTCGCAGAGATCTTCCTCAACGGCACCGATCTGGTCGAGCGCACCCATCTCGCAGGCACGCTGCTAGAGCTAGCGCGCGACCAAATCGACGGCAATCAGCAGGAACCTACACTGTCGTATGAGATCGAGATCGGAGACATCCAGCGCGAGCTCAAGCTGAGCGCCGTGCGTGAACAGTTGAAGTCTGCCCCCCCCCAATGCGAACCTCCAGAGATCGAACTCGCCCTCGGCACCCGCGCCTTCTGGCAGACGGTGATCCACGAATGGGTCAAGAACATACGCCGCCACGGTTGCGCTCCAGAGCTCTCGGAACAGCCGGATCTATGGTCGCGGATTCAGCGAGACGGCGATCGCCGTACCCTGTTGATCGCGGGCATCCACCCATTCAGCCATTGTCTTACCGAAGACCGCCGCCACCAATTCGAAGCGTTGGACTTACCAGCGCGCCCGGCATGGTTGCTCCAGCGGGTGAAAGAAGCCGCCGTGCCAGGTTCCAAGGAACCTCTCGGCCCAAACTCTGGGAGCAGTCTCGGTCTGTTCCTAATTCAGCTGATCTGTGACCTCGTCGGAGTCCAGGCGGAACTGACGCTGCGAGATCTGATTGCAGGCCCGTTTCACGGGGATACCCCAGCGGCGGAACTGCTGGCATGTCCCTTATGCCTCGAGCTGACCTGGCCGGCACCACCGAGCGACGCGCCGACAGAAGATCTCGTCGCATCGCCGGGCGAGCGAGCGCGATGAGTACTTCGGCGACCAGCAACGATCTGACCCGCCGCCTGGACGAGGCGGTGGCCCTATACGGCAAGCTCGGGCTATTGATCGACGACGCGGATGACGCCCGCAGTCGCGCAGCACGCGCGATTTACGGTTGCGAGAGCCTGCCTTCATGGTGGCTGATCGGGCGCTCATTAGTGTGCGCGATCGAGATCCTCGCCTGGCTCCACCACCGAATTGAATCGGGCGCTACCTTTCCTGCTATCGTCATCCTCGACCGCTATCTGCCGGCCTCCTGCCAGGATTCGCGGCGGAAGGTGCCCTGGGATGTGCCGCCGGGCGGACTGAACGAGGATCTACGGGAATACTGCACCCAACTGCGAGCGGCGGTCGAGCGACTGCTCTTCGCAGCCGGCGAGCATCATCCCCAACTGTTCGTCGAGCTAGAGACAAGCTACCCGCACCGGCTGCCGCCGGCTTCCTGTACTCTCGAGCGTCCGCTGAGCTGGAAGACCCGCAACCCGGATCTACTCTACCGATTGCGCAATAAGATAGAGAAAGTCCGTCTTAGAGAGCCGATGAGCCTGCTGTCGTTTGGACCCGGCCAGGGCGTCGGCAATCAGGTAGCTGATCCACGGGTTTGCGAACAAGCTGACTGGCTGTCCAGCATCTACTGGTCGACGTTGCAAGAGCTGGCAGATAGCTTGAGCGCCAATGCCAGCGGCCCTGTCGTGCTGTTGACCGGTGCTGGCGCATCCTTTGGAGCGAGCCGCCTGGGGCGTGGCGTCGCGCGCACCGATCTGCTGCTAGAAGAGGCCTGCCGACATGTGCTTGGGACGGGAAAGTCGGAGAACAGAGTTAAGCCTATTCGTCCGCAATGCGGTTGCTCAGCGCTCGCACCCTGGGAGATCGCAGAACGGCACGAGCCCAAGCGTCAACCGACTAATAGCCAGCAGACTCCACTTGAGTGGATGATTGGAGAATTCCGGCAGGGGACGCCTATTAGTCGCATCAGCTGGCAGCTAGAAGAAGTCTTTTCCACCAAAGACCGGCACGGCAAGGGCGTGGACCCTCAGACGTTGCAGGCTTTTCGTGAAGGGTTCCGGGCGGCTCTCCACCATCACGACCATGGCTTTCTCTATCATCACTGGTTGCTGGCACAATTGCCCTGGACACAGATCATCACCACCAACTTCGACAGCTTCCACGAACGCGCCGCCGTCGCCGCCGCAACCTCGAAGGCCACCCGCCAGCGTCGCAAGATCCTGCGCCTCGGCAACCGTTTCCCGGCCGAGATCGAAGACTGGCACACCGAAGTCTCCGACCGCGACCGCCGGGAGCTGTTGCAATGGAGCCGACTGTTCAAGCCCTACGGTAGCCTGCTGGCGCCGTTACCGGTTAGGTTGGCAGCGGAGGAGTTATTACATGCCAAGGAGCGCTTCAAACGAACTCTCGGCACATTCCTGACGCCCGATGTCGAGGGCACACTGGTGGTGCTCGGGCATTCGGTGCGTGACCATTTCCTCAACGAGGTACTGAAAGAACTCCAAGGTAACGCCGACAACGAGACCTTCTTGCAGCGAATCCGTCTGATCTGGGTGGATCCGGTAGCGTTCGATCGTGCCCAACATGCACGACCGGGGATCGGTCCCGTGACTCTTCAATGGGATCTCTGGATGCGACAGATGCTAGCCTGTCGCCAGGCCGGGCCGTTTCCGGTGAATGCGCACGAGTTCGTCTACGATCTATGGCGGGTGTACGTCGAAGCGACCCAAATCTAAATGCGCCTCATGACTTTAACATGCTGTTTAATAAGGACTTATCCCGGTGTCGCACTTCAGCGCGACGAGGTCGAGGCGCTCGGCCAGCCGCAGCGCTGCGACGAGATAGCCACCGTTAGAGGTGCCAAGACCCACGGCCGAACCGAGACCGCAGTGACGACGAATAGCCCGGAGGACAGCGGCCTGTTGGCATCAGCTCTCAGCCGAGTTGTCAGAGGCGGGCAAGCCTCGCCGCTCAATCTCAGTTGCGCCAAGGGCGGCGGTGCGTTAGTCCCCCGAGCTCCTCGCCGCCGCTAGCGCCTTCTCTCGTTGGTGCTCGGAACCGATCGACGCGGCGGCTCGTTCGAAGGCCGGACGGACTCGATCATCGATCGGATAGGCACGGGCCAAATCAACCAATAATTGCTGCATTTCGTGATCCGAATTGATCCCAAGCGCCGAACGCAAAACTTCTTCAACCCGCTCCGCGGTCGGATCTGGACGTGCTGTGACGGCACGCAGCACCCGGCTATGATGAAAGTCATCACCGACGGTACCTAGGGCACGGAAAAAACTTTCAGGCAGGTTCTTGTCGGTGTTTTTGGCAAGCTCAACCAGGAGCTCCGCCAAGTCATAGTCCGAGCCAATCGACTGTGACGCCGCCAGCAGGGTGTCGAGCTCTTCGGCCTGCACTAAGGGGCGGCGCAGTGCGACCGCTAGGACCTTGCGCAGCTCGTAGTCGGTGTTGATCGTTTTCAGGGCGTGCGAGACTCCACGGGGCAGGGCGAGGTCGGTTGGATAGGCCGCGATGAGATCGATCAACAGGCCGGCGAGATCGTAGTCGCTGCCGATGCTGTGCGCCGCGTCGATCAGGGTTTCATAAGCCTCAGGTTCGAGAACTGGGCCTTTGAGGAAACCGGAGAGCGCCTGGCGAAGCTCGAAGTCGGATCCAATCGAGTTGGCCGTGGCGACAAAGGCGTTGGCAGAGCTCTCCCCCACCAGAACCTCAGCCGGCAGCGACGACAGGAGCTGACGTAGCTCGTGGTCTGATCCGATATCCCTTCCCATATGGCGCACCAGACTGGCAAGCTCTTCCTGAGTCGGCTCGGCCTGCACCAGAACTTCCTGATAGTAGAGTCGCTGAACCTGGTCGCTTTCGATTTTGCGAATCTCGGCCAACACTCCGGCCATTCCCGTGGCGGCGAGAAAACGCCCGACACGCGCTTCGGCGTCGAGCCCGGTCGTGCGGTAGATCCGAGGCAGGATCTGCTCGAGCCAATCGCGCCCAGCAGCGTCGAACTCCGCCGGTTCGCGATTGACGAACCAGGCGATCTCTGGCTCGCCATCGATCCCAGGCGTCGCTTTCAGGCGAAACCGCTCGCGGTGCCTCCTCTCCTCGATCTCGAGATAAGACTCGGGCCCAACCCTGGCGATGCCGCGCTCGTCGGCAGTCGTCTCGACATCACCTTTGAAGTTGACGTTCAATCGCCAGCGCCCGTCACGGATCCGAATCCGGTGAACCTCGCCGCTGAACGAGTCAAATTCCGACGACCAGCTGTATCCAGCGTGGCTCGACGCCGCCTCCCACACCATAATGATGATGAGCGCCAGGAAACATCCCAGCATGATTGGGAAAGCCTTGGATCGCATTCGACTCCGTTGCGGTTGGGCCATCACCAGATTCCTCCGTCGTTCGTCAATTAGGGTGCCCTCGAGAATTAGGGTGCCCTCGAGACCTATGACGTAAACGACGGAAGGAAAGTTCGCTACTCCGCAGTCACCTCATATTGAGTCATCAACGGACGTCCGCGCCCCAGCGCCTCCTCCACCGCGCTGATCAAGTCGCCGATCCCCTTTCGGCGCGCGGCGCTGATCGCGACACCACGATATCTGGCAGCGAGTGACGCCACCTCGCCCGGCGGTAACAGATCAACCTTGTTGAGAACCACCAGCCTCGGGATGGCATCGAGTTCCAGATCAACCAAGAGTTTTTCTACCGCTCCGGCCTTCTCGTCGAGCCGCTCGTCGGCGGCATCCAGCACATGCAAAAGCAGGTCGGCGTCTGCCAGCTCTTCGAGAGTAGCGCGGAAAGCCGCCAGCAGATCCTGGGGCAGATCCGAGATAAAGCCCACCGTATCGGTGAGGACCACTTCCCCTTCGCGCGGGAACCGCAACCGTCGACTGGTGGGGTCCAGGGTCATGAACAGCTGATCGGCGGCTTCGACTTTGCTGCGGGTCATCGCGTTGAGCAGGGTGCTCTTGCCGGCGTTGGTATAGCCGATGATCGACAGGATAGGAATCGACTCCTCGCGCCGACGACGACGCTGAAGCTGACGTTGCTGAGAGAGTTTTTCGATCTCGCGCTCGAGTTTGCTGATTCGGTCCCGAAGCCGGCGTCGCCCAATTTCCATCACGGTCTCACCCGGACCGCGTCCACCAATCCCGCCGGTGAGTCGAGACAAGCCGGCATCTTTGTCGGTCAAACGCGGCAGGGAGTAGCGTAGCTGCGCTAATTCGACCTGCAGTTTGCCATCTCGGCTCTTCGCCCGTTGAGCGAAGATGTCCAAAATCAACTGAGTACGATCGATCGCCTTGAGTCCGGTGGCGTCCTCGAAGGCTCGTGCCTGAGCCGGCCGCAGATCAATGTCGAAAATCGCCACGTCAGCCCGCAGCCGCATGCTCTCGAACACGATCTCGGTCAACTTACCGCTGCCGACGACCGTTTTGGGATGGACTCGCGACCGCTTCTGGCGCATGGTTCCGGCGATTTCGACCCCCGCCGCCGCGACCAGCTCTTGCGTCTCCTCGAAATGGCCGTCGTCCAACATGACACCGATCACCAAGGCCCGTTCTTTCTGGGTCTTGCCTGCCGCGCCGCGGGTGAGCCGCGTCTGCTCATCTTCGAGCGCTCGGATCTCGGCTTCGAAGTCGAGATCCAGGTGATGGATATCGCGCGCCTCGAACCGGCGAAAAAAATCACCGAACTCACCGCTGTCGTCGCCGCTGCCACTCGGCGACAGCAGCGCCACCTCAACCTCTTTTGGCTCGCCAGTTTGCGACACTTGAATCATCGCCACCGCGTCGAGACGCAACAGCGCCAGGTCGTTCAGGTCGTCGGCTGAAAGCGACTCGCCACGGAGATGGGTGTGGACCAGACGCAGCCCACGAAAACGCCCAACACCGCCGCGCAACCTACCCACATCCGGCAGATGTAGCTGGGTGGCGTCACCGACGACAACGTTGCGGATCGCGCCCTCGCGCGAGACGACAACCCCGACCTGTCGCCCCAACTGACGCGAAACGGAGGCAAGGTGCCCGGCGAGCTCCGGAGAGACTACTTCTTTGGGAGATATGCGGCGGCGATAAGTGCGCTCGAGAGCGCGCTTCATCGATGTCTTGATGCCGCGTAGATTGCCCTCTATTTGTGCGATGACCCACCTCCTTTGAATCGTCTGAATCGGCCGCTCTAAATTATCCCGTCGATGTGGAATCCGCTACAAAGTAAAACGGACTCGACCAGGCCAGGCCACCATTCTCCTGCACAACCCGCACGTAAAGATACTCACCGGCCTCGAGATTCTGGAACGCGGCCCCGAACGAACAGTCCAACTTGCCGCCGCAGGCCATGGAGTCGACCACCACACCCGAACGAATCACATCAATATGACTCAGGGTGTCCGGCGCGATCACTCTCACAACCAACAACTCAGCGGCGAGGTCGTCCCTCTCATCGTCGCCTGCTCTTCTGACTGGAATATCCGCTCCCATACGATGACCGCCAAAGGCCACTCGGAGCAAGATACGTGGCCCACTGGTCGCATAAACACGTCGCTTGCGTAGTGCCTGGTAGATCGCTTCCCGATCGAGGCTGTCCGCCAGAATGGCGGCCAGCCCGCCGGTCGGCGATGCCAAGTGTCCGAGCCCGGGGTGGCCATCATGACCATCGCTCGAGCCCAGGAAGCCAAGACGATAGCCACGGTCGAGAGCGTCGCGGACAAAGTTGCCGGCAACCGGCCGATAGATCAATGACGGCGAGTCGGCGGCTTCACTCGAGCCATGGACCGATACGATCTCAGTGATGGGCTCGATCTCGGGATCGGGAGGAATACTCCAGTCGGTCGATATCGGCCCTCCCGCCGAATGATGGGCAATCGTCAGGGCACGTTTGCCACGCAATCCCTCCCACAGTTCTTCAGGCTCGTCATAACTCGGGTCCATGGAGCTCAAGAGTGGGCCGTCATCACCGAAGAAGAGCACATGGCGATGACCATAAATCCAGTTGGTCCACTCATATCCGAGCAGGGTGACGAAGCGTCCTGGGTCATGAAAGTGTTGCACCTGGTCTCGCATCTCCTGCCACACTTCGGGATGCTGATCGAGGAACAACATCCCCCAATGATCGTGGTCGGTGAGCGAAACCACGTCGAGCGCGGCGACATCTCGGGCGTAGAGGAAGTGTTGCTCAGGCGTTCCGCTGCCGTCTGACCGACTGGAGTGGTTTTGGAGGTCACCCCACCAGACACGGGCAACCCCAAGCGCGACCTGGAGCGGATTGCTGGTGGCGTCAAGTCCTGCTGCTTCAGCCTGCACTCGGAACACACCGGCTTGCTCAACACTTAGCTCGACGGTTTTCCGTCCCAGATCAGCCGGCATTAACCGAAGGGATGAAGGCGCCCGAACCCCTGGTGGCAACTCGAAGCGGACTTCACCGTCGAAAGGCACTCCGGCATTCCCTCTGCCATCGAGGATCGCCACCGTCAACCGAACGCTTTCTCCGGGTTGGGCGGTCGACGGCAAAGTAACAATCAATCTAGCGGCGGGCCCGGGTTCGACGGAGACGCTCGGCGATGTCGCGAGTACGGAACGTACCCCGTCGCCATCACCGTCGACGGCAATCCAGAACCGAGACTCACCCTCCGCAAAACGATCGGAGACAGCTCCGGCGGGACCGGCGCCATAGGTGATCCGCACCCGTTCTTTGGCGACCAGTGCTCGTCCGTCGATCTCGATGCCCAACAGCTGCTGGTCGAGGGTTCGAGGGTTCAGCTCAACCCCGGAAGCGGTGGTGGTCACCTTGGTGAAACCAGGTCTCGAGGCGGCTTCGACCTGCGGTGTCGACCAGCCCCAGAACGGTGAGATCTGAAGATAGATCATGCCGCCACGAGCGACACCCAGCTCTCCCGCTTCGTAAACAATGGTCCATTGACCGCGTGACGAGACCTGGATGGGTCGCGCGGACTCGAGCCAAGCGCGGCCCCCACCATCAGCTGGATGACGCTCAGCGCGTAGGTCCTGACGCAAGGACTCGACCAGCTCGATGTTCGGCTGACGACGAGGCCCATGGGGTTCGGTCGCCGGGCCCCCCGGCGCGTGGCTGTCCGGCGTCTGGCGGTCCGGCGTTG
>JAJCXQ010000365.1 GCA_029263355.1 Acidobacteriota bacterium
GGCTTGAGGTCGCGATGCACAACCAAGTTCTGATGCGCGTACTGAACGGTGCGGCAAACCGTAAGGAACAGCTCCAAGCGCTGGCGGACGTCCAAACGATGGTGGTCACAATAGCCATCAAACGGCAAACCCTCCACTAACTCCATGGCCAGGAAGGGGCGGCCGCGAGCGTCGACTCCGCCATCCAGCATCCGAGCAATATGCTCATGATTCAGATCAGCTTGAATCTGTCGCTCCGCTTCAAAGCTCTCGACTTCCGCTGGTGTCAGGCTGCCAGCCGGCAAGAGTTTGAGAGCAACCTCTTGTTGGAAGACGCCATCGACTCGCTCAGCGCGGTAGACCAATCCCATACCCCCGCGCCCAATCTTCTCAGTCAGCCGGTAAACGCCGACCTGTGAGCCGATGGCAGGGGGCTCGGCTACCGGTGTGTCGGCCGCCATGGTGCGCAATCTGGTGCTCAACCTGGACAATGAAAGCTGCCCGTCTTTGCTCGGACTAGCAAACCGGAGGAGCCGCGCCACGTGTTGGCGCAGCTCCGGATCCGAGGTCGCTCGTTGAAGAAACTCCGAACGTTCACTCTCAGGTAGATCGAGCACTTGGTCAAGTAGGGCATCAACTCGAGCCATATGGTCAGACTGCACCGGTCACGGCTCCTCTTTCCGCTAGACAATCTTCCATGGGCTCATGCAAAGGGCTTTTGTTCCTAGTTTCCTGGAATGGCCAAGTAGCCGTGCGGCAACGCTAGGTTGTGGATAGGAAACCACTCCAACGGCTCGATCTGGCTGGGGTAAGGGTCATAACGGTCACCCAGGAACACGTTCTGGAACAACATCGGGATCCCTCCTGCGACGGGATCTTTACTTTTGCCACCTGCGCCGGTCGTCAACTGAATGTGCAGATGCGGACCGGTAGTGTTCCCCGAGTTACCAATTCGGCCGATCGTCGCCTTTGCCGCGACCGCAACCGGCACCGGCAGCTCACGACCATCTGGATCGACTCCATCCAAAGATGGATCGCACTCAGGGTCCTCTTCCGGGCAAATCAGGGGACACACACTCATGGGAATACTGTCCTGCTTCAAGTGAAGATAGTCGACGTACTCTCTCCGGCTTTTGTCGATGGGATCAAAGGCATGCTGAATCTTGACAAAATTAGCAGGCGTCCCAGCAATGATGCCAGGATCATTGTCTGGGGCCGAACGCCGACACGCCACCACCCTGCCCGCCGCTGTCGCTCTCACCTTACGGTTCCAAGGCAGAAAGTCCTGATTCACTGATCCGTCGGTGCCACTCTTCAGCCCTACCCACGTGACTCCATTCCAACGACCGACTCCGAGGTCATAGGCAAAACGGCTCGAGCTACTATGCCGATGGTGATGGGTCAAGGTGTGGCCGCTAATGGTAACGGCTTCGTCGAATGCCAGCTCTGAGGCTTGGATCGGAAACTGGTAGCCGCCAGGGGCCTCATTGGAATCTACGGCATTGCCGGTCAATGGCTGAGTATCTCGGTCAAGTTGGAAGTCGACCGTTGTGCCGTCCATGACATCGATACGGATGCTGACTTGCGTCGGTGACGTACCAAAGGTGCGATCCTCGGGCACTCGCACCCCAATCGTGGCTCCTGGTTCCACCCAGCGGCGACTATGCGGCTCACCCGAAGGCAAGTAACGGGCCACGGCCATCGAGTAAGGACCGCCCCACCAGGAATCCGGCAGAATCTGACTGCCTACTTTGCCAACGACGACAACGCGGCCTTGATCATCCTCCGCCAGCGCCTCAGCGAAGCCCTGGATTCCTGGCTCCAGGTAGGAACCATAGTTAAAGTTCTCACCGGGGATCCGATGCTGCCATGGAGTGGCCGAATCCAAAGTGTCGTGGTAAAACTCGGTAGCTCCAGAGTCGTCCAGGCGGGCGATACCGAAGGCGTCACCACCGCCACCAGGGAGCTCATCGTGGACAAACGACAACGCCGCCCAGAACGTACCGTTGGACGACTCCACCAGATCCCGGAGCCGAGCTTGTTTACCCCCTACCTGGGTGACGATGAATCCAGCCCCGGCGGAACCTCCAAAGGACGCGTCGAGGTTTCCGCTGGGCTTGAATCGAGCCAACGCGATGTAACTTTCGCCAGCCAGGGAAGCCTTGCCGCCAATAATGGGTAGACCGGCAGAGTCGACCACGAGAAGACTCGGACTACACCAGTCGACATCCGGGACGTCCACTTCGACCCAATCGAAGGAGCTATCATGTCCAGTGAGCGTCAGCCGGGTCAACCCGAATCTGCAATCCTCGAAGTTGAAGTCACAATTCTCGCCCGTCCGAGCTGCTACCCAGGCAACGTGAGAGGATTGCCGTCGTCCACTCGCTTCTAGGCCGACGCCGCGTACGTTGGTATCTCCGGGTCCGGCGAGAATCAGCGTCCCTTCATCCCCGAAACTGCTGACCAAGTCGCCCTCTTCATCGAGCATTGCCACTCCGATCCGGCTTTGCCCATTGCATACCAGCACGGTCCCAACCAAGGTCCGAATTCCCGAATCGCTCGCGATCGGTGTCAGGCCAATCGTATCGATAATGTTGCATTCACTACCGTCCTGCTCAAACGTGACGGGCACAAAACCCTCGATTCCGAAATTCTGATCGACACCAATGTTGTTGATCAAACGGCCACCGCCTTCATCATCCAACTGGTAGAGAACGACTCGACCGACCCGGATCGATTTGTCGATTGTCCCGTCGGGGTCTTCATCAAAATCCTCGCCGAGAACCAAAAACTGGCCGTCGCCTATCTCGGTGATCTGGACCAAGGAGTCGCCCGAAAAAGTCCTGTAGGACACGAGCCTGGCGTTGGAGTCAAAGCGAGCCAGAACGGCTTGCTTCCGGATGTCGAAGGGATCTCCAACTTGTTCCGGCGGATCGCCGATGTAATAGACAAGGTTGCCCGTCATGGCATAAGAGGCACTCTTGGCGCCAGGGGGGGTATAAGCGACGACATCCTCAAACGCTCCGAAGTCCAACATGTGTTCCTTGTGGAGACGTCGCTGAATCAGCATCCCGCTGGCCCCAAAGCCACCGTTCAGGATCGCAGGACGCTTCTTTTCCGGATTACTGGGCGGTACCGTGTAGAGGCTGCTGTCATAGCCGAAGAGCTCGTCACCGGTCAAAATGAGGGGTGGCAGCCCACCGCCGACATGTTCTACTTCCAAAGCGTCGAGTCGCAGCCACCCGGTCTCATTGTTGACGACTTCGAAGTCCAGGTTGGTCCGAAAGCTCGGAATCGTCAACGACGTCAGTTGGATCGGTTCCAGCAGGACACTTGTGCCTACCAGGTCGACCGTCGGGTCATAAACCTGGTCTTCGATCGACTCGACATTGATCGGTTGAATGTTGACCAGCGCAAGCTCGATCGGCAGCCCCAGGACGGGCTGAATCGATAGCCCAAGCAAGAACGTGTACAGGCAGCATCGGCGACTGAAAGCGATCAGTTGACCCAGAGCGGGTACAGCGCGACGTTCGAAACATGGCATGCAGATCTCTCCTTTGTTGTCCATGTGTGTCTGGTGGCCCGCCAAGCGGGGCGTCTATCCAGTCCTCGGAAGAACGCCAATTTCTCCGACACACATTCGAGGTTTTCTTTCCGCGCCTTGTTCTAAACACCGGACAGCTATAATCCGCAGCGTTCGACTCGAGATGACGAGCGTTGATGGCGGAAGATAGCCCAAGGCAACACAGCTCACATGTGACGGGGCCCTGGCGTTGGCGAGTCGACGGATGGCCGACGCTGTTCTTCTTCCTCGTCGGCCTTGGCGCCGCGACCTATTTGCACTGGCCAGCGCTGACTCAACCGAGCACTTACAAGTCGGATATGCGGCAAGGCCCCCATTGGGTCGCCTTCCACGAGACTTCGTTTCGCGACGACGACCCGATCCTCGAGTACGCGCACTTCAACGTGTCGCCGCTGCAGAACAGCCTCTACTGGGTCGCAACCCTATTCGGCGAGGTGTTGTGGGTCAGCAAGGTGATGGCCGTCCTCAGTTACGGCCTGCTCTCCGCCGTTTTCTTCGTGGTGGGCAGGCTTTGGTACGGCGCACGGTTCGGAGCCTTGTTGGCTCTGTTCATCACCTTCTTCCCCGACCAGTTCTACTTCTCGGCAGGCTTCTACTCGAAGTTCTGGATTATCCCCTTGATCCTGGTGGCGGTTTTTCTGCTGTCGCGCGGCGCCTGGCGAGGGTTGGTCGCACTGATGCCAATTGCCGCCCTGGCCTATCCGGTGTCAGCGGTGGTGATCGGGCTGATCGCTGCGATTTACATGGCGCTGCTCTTCTTCGAAAGTCGCGAGGGTGCTGCCCGGCTCTTTCGTTACCTGGCGGTCGGGAGCGCGATCGCGATCGGCATCCTGGCGATCAAATACGTGTCGCCGCCCGACATCGTCGGGCCGATGCGTCCGCAGGCTGAACTTCTGGAGATGCCGGAGATGCTCGAGGGCGGCATGAACAACTCACCCTACGTGCCGATCCCGTCCCTCTTCGAGGAGTTGGAAGACCGCCTGTGGCATCCGTTTGTGGTCTTCAGCGCCACCTTCTACCTGATGGTTCTCGGGCGCGGTGGGATTGCTTGGGAGAAGAGCTGGACGGCCCTATTCTTAGCCGCGGTGATCGGCTACCTGGTGGCGGATCACTTCTTCATGCGGCTCTACATTCCCAACCGCTACACGCGCTACTCGCTAGCGGTGCTGCTCGCGCTGTGGAACGCCCGCAACTGGGATCTCATTCTTGCTCGGGTCCCGAATCGGCTATCACAAGCCGGTCTCGTCATCGGACTCCTGGCGGTTGGCGGCTACGCTTACCAAGACAGCTTCCGCCAAGGCAAAGACACCGGGAATCGCAGTCGCTACGATGCGCTCTGCGAGTTTGTCGCCACCCTGCCCGAGAAGGCCCTCATCGCTGGCCCACCGCGACGCCTCGATGACATCATGCTGCGCTCGAAACGTTCGGTTCTCACAACCTACAAGCTCGCCCACCCTTGGTTTGTGGACTACTACACGATGATCGAGGAACGGACGCAAGACAATTTCCAAGCCCTCTTCGCGGACGACGCCACCGCGATCAACGCCCTCCACACCAAATACGGCGTGACCCACGTGGTCGCCGAGCACGCCCACTATCGTCGAGACCTGCAGCGCAGGCGGGTTTACGTGCAGCCTTACAACGACTTCATCTTCGAGCAGCTAGTGCCGGGCAAAACGAAGTTTCTGCTCGCCGATCCGCCCGCCGAATCGGTCATTTTCCGCAGTAAGAGATACCTGGTGGTCGAGCTCCCTTTGCCGGTCGAGGATTCACGATGACAACCGAGCGTAAGGCTTATTACCAACGTTTACGGGGTGTCTTCGACGACATCGCACAGACGCGAGGGGGTTATTACGACGCGCCGACCGGGTCGCAGCAACGTCGCCACACCCCATGGCAACGGTTGAATCGGTTCCACATCAAGCACCTGCTGGCGCCGCTGGTCCACCAGCAAAATCTTCGGTCTTGCCTCGACGTCGGCTGCGGTATGGGCGATTTCAGCCACGAGCTCCGCGAGCACTTCAACTTCGAACGGGTCCACGGCGTCGATTTTTCGCCCGCGGTGGTCGAAGTTGCTCGGTCGCATTACGCTGACCACGACGGGTTGTCGTTCTCCGTCGGCGATGTCACCGCAGGGTTGTCTTTCGATGATCGTGAGCTCGACATCGTCTGCTGCCTCAACGTCTTCCATCATCTGCTGCCAGCGGACCAGAATGCCGCCATAGACCACTTCTGCCGAGTGGCCCGTCGAGTTGTCGTGCTCGAAGTCAAACGGTTTCACATCCTCCACCGTCTGCTCACCGGCTACCGGGCGATGGGGATGGTCGACATTTACGCGGTCCACATCCCGGCGGTCCTCGCCCGCTTTGCCGAACACGGATTTCAGCCCATCACCGTCCGTCCGATCTTCTACCTCCATGCCCTGTCACCGATCGCGTTGCTGGTGATGGCACGGTCGGAGGAGCCATGAACATCCCGCCGACGACCCGACGCCAACTGTTCGCGCACTGTGCCCTAGCGATGGCCCTGGCGATGGCGGTCTCGGTCTACCTGTCGTGGCCGGCCTTGGTTCGTGCCGACCGGTTCCACGACAACTGGCGCCAAGCCCCGCAGTGGTTGAGCCCGGACAAGCAGCACTTCCAAGACGACGACCTGTTGCTCGCCTACTCACAATTCAACACCTCGCCGTTTGGCAACCTGCTGTACAAAACCCTCGCCCGCACCGGGCACGACCTGGTGTGGGGCAAGGTCATGACGGTTGTGGTGTTTACCCTCGGCGCTCTGACCTGTTTTCTGGCTGCCCATGCGATGTGCGGCCTACCGGCAGGATGGGTGTCGGTGGTGCTCTTCCTGTTCTTACCGTCGATGCACGAGCACTTCGTCGGCGGGTTCATGTCGGCGTTTTCCTGGCCCCTCCTCGCCTTGGCGGTGCTGTTGATCTATCGCCAGCGCTGGTGGTGGTCGATCCCGCTGGTTGCGTTCAGCGCCTTCACCTACCCGATGGTCGGGCTCCACATCGGCGCGATGTATTTCCTCGATACCATCTTCCACGACGTCATCAATTGGCGTTTGAACGACAAGCGGGTTTGGCGCACCAAGATTCTGCCCCTCACCCTGGCCGCCGCAAGCTTGTTGGCGGTGCTCGGCAGCAAATATTTCGCCGAGCATGACTTCGGCGAATTGGTGACCCGTGCTGACATGCAGGATCGAATCGAGTTCACCAACAAAGGACGCTACAAGATCCTACCGACGACCGCGCTGTGGAAACGCTTCGAGCGCCAATGGGAGAACCCTTTCCACTTTCCGATGTTTGTGGTCGCGGTGTTGTTTCTCGGTCGCGGCGCCTTCCGCCTGCCGCGGGGCCTCTATGTATTGCTGTTCGCGAGTATCTTGATGTACTACCTAGCGGACTACTTCGTCATGCAGCTTTATCTGCCAAGCCGCTACATTCGACGTTCGCTGCCGTTGTTCGCATGTCTGGTCGGCGCTGTTTGGTGGGCCCGCATTTACTTCGATGCTCTGCGGTCGACAACCGCCGATCGCCCCCCTCGCTCCCGAGCCCGTCGCCTGTTGCCCTTGGCGGTGATGACAGTCGTTTTGACCGGACTTGGCGTTCGCGAATTTGGGGACGATCTCGATCCGGGGGACGATACCCACGTCTACAACCGGCACGGTATTTATCAGGCGATCCGCGAACAACCCGGCCGGCCGATGATCGCCGCTTGGCCGCGGCTGGCCAGCGAGCTGCCGATCATGACCGGACGCACGGTGTTGATCAGCAAGGAGATGGCACACCCCTGGTGGACCGACTACTGGCAAGAGATCAGCGAACGAACCCAAGAATATTGGCGCGCCTATTACACTTTGGATCCGGCCGAGCTGAAGCGGATCATCGACAAATACGACATCGACTACTGGGTCATCGAGCCGCGGTACTACCGCCGAGAGTACGTCAACCGACGGAAGATTCACTACCAACCGCTCGACAGTTGGCTGAAACGGCTGCCACGGCCGCGGGGGGCACTGCTCTCTCGGGTGCCTGCAGATCTCCGTCTCTATGAGGACGAAGACCACTATCTGGTTGCCTCGGCGGATATTCTCAGATGGCTGGAGACACGATGAGCCAAGGTCTCGACAGTCACCTTCCTGACCGGCATCGTTCCGATCGGCATCGGAATGACGACCATCGCAAACACAGTCAGCGCAAACACGGTGATGACCGTTTCTACGATCCGGACATGAGACTGCCACCGGCGCTGCTCCACTTCTTCCCCATCGTGCTGGCACTTTTTACCCTCACGATGTCGGTCGCCGGTCACTCGATTTTCTTCGGCTTCGACGAGGACGAGCCGATCACCTGGATGAGCCTGACTCTGATGCTCGCCGTGTTGGCGATGCTCCTGGCGGTGATCCGCGATCATGCCCTCACCGACTTCGAACGTCTGGCCGCGATGGTTCTCAGCCTGGTCACCGGCTTCGCCATCCTCGACGAACAACTCCGCTGGCATGAGAAGGTCGGCAAATACGTCAAGAACGAGCTCGAGTTCTTCACCCGCGACATTCGCCACTACACCGACGATGCGATCATTGTGGTCTTCGCATTGCTCGGTGCAGCGCTCTTCTACGTTTTTGTCCGCAAGCTACCCAAGCCGCGGGACGTGGTCCCCTACGTGGTGTGTGTCGTGGCCTTGGCACTGGCTCACGGCGTTCTCGATGTACTTGGCCACGGAGGACGGCTGTGGCGGGCTCTGATCCCCGAGATCACCAAACATCAGGTTGATTTGCTGACGGAGACCCTCGGATTCTTTGAAGAAGCGTGCAAGCTGTGGGCGGAGTGGTTTGTGCTGCTATTCGTGCTACGCGTTTTCCATCGTCAGCAGAGTCCCCTCGGGTGGTCGATCCTGGTGATGGCGGGCTCGTTCCTGTCCGGAATCGGGTTGTGGGCGATCGAAGACCCGAGCACCGGTATTCCTTACGTCGTCATGGAGAAGACGCTGCGGCTGCTGCGCAACTATCACCTGCTCATATTGTTGTCCGCAATTTTCGTGGCTTGGGGTTTGGCTTCGTGGCGCCTATTCCGGGACCAACCTAAAAAGCAGGCGCTGGCTGGGCTCTTCTTTCTGACCCCGTTCTACGCCGTGTTACCCGAGATTACCCGCGCCGCCACCTCGCTCTCCGATGGCTTCGGGCTGTTCGCACTTTCGACCGGTGGCTTCGTTGGCCAACCCTATCGGCTGCTGGCCATCGGCGGACCCTTGCTACCGATGGCGGTTGTCTTCCTGATCGCCCAACGTCCCAAGCCCCAGCGAACTGCACTGATCATCGCGGTTACCCTGGCCGCAATGCTGATCCAGAGTCCCGTTTGGCTGCTGCTGGCTTTCGCCATCCTACTCGCCATGGCGATTGAGCAACGCCCGGCATCCCTGTCGAAGAAAGCCTGGACAGTCATCGTTGTGGCTCAGTTGCTCGTCATCGCAGCAGTTTATCCATCGTCCTGGTCAGGAATTCTCCCCGAATATCGATTCGACGTTCCTGAGAAGGTGGTCTTCGAGACCGGCCTTCAGACCATCGATCCCAACTATTACGGGTCGGTTGAGAAAGAGAGCTCCGAGTGAACGGTCTCGTCGCCATCCCGGTATACAACGAAGCGCCCAATCTGCAAACCGTGATCGACGCCCTCGCCGGCCATGTGCCGGTCGAGAACCTGCTGTTCATCGACGATGGCTCCTCCGATGGCTCGCACCGCCTGGTCGAAGCTGCAGGGTTGCCTCTGCTCCGCCATCCGATCAACCTGGGGTACGAGGAAGCGTTGCGCACCGGGATGACTGAGGTCTTGAACCAAGGCCTGGATTATGTTGTCTTCTTCGATAGTGACGGTCAGCATCAGGTCGACGATCTGCTGGCCGTCATCGCCGTCCACGAACGCGAAGGTTACGATCTTGTCATCGGCAGCCGCAACCTGGGTCAGAAGCCCACCGCGGGGTCGTTGCGCTCCTTCGGAACCCAATTCTTCTCGACCCTGACCACGGTGCTCGCGACCACCAAGGTGACCGACGTCACTTGCGGCCTCAAGTTGATCTCACGTCGCTTCATCCCAATCGCCCTCGAGCTGCCAGCGGAAGACATGCATGCCGAGCTCATCGTGGGATTGGCGCGCTGCGGCGCCCGGATCCACGAAGTCCCGATCACGGTGCTACCGCGGGAAGCGGGAGAGTCGATGTACCACTTCCACAAAGCGGTGCTTTATCCCGCCAAAACCTTCATCTGCCTGCTCGGTGATCTGCTGTTCTATCGGCGACTGAAGGATCGCTGGCTGAAGGGCGAGCTCGACGACGACCCCGTTTCTTGACGACCCTGTTTCTTGAGGAAACCCGATGCCGATTCAGAGCACCTTGATTATCACTGTCATCCTCGGCTGTCTGGTCGCTTGGCTGTTGTGGAATTTCTTCCAGAAGCGCCTCACCGCCGGTCAGACCCTCTTTTGGCTGATCCTACTTGCTGGCGGCGAGATCCTCGCTCTGTTCCCGCGCTTGGTCGACACCCTCGCCTTCATCTGGGGTGATCTCTGGCCGGTGTCTTGGATCACTTTCAGTGCGTTGACGGTGGTCGTTTTTTACCTCCTCTACCTGACGGTCCGGCTCAACAGTTTTCGCAAGCTCAACGAACTGGCTCGCAAGATCGCCTACATGGAGCGTCGCCTGCGGGTCCTCGAAGGGGCGGAACGCCGACTCACGGCGGAGCTCGAGCTGGACGGCTCCGACAAAGAGCCTTCCCCGCCGTGATCTGCCTGACCTTCGATGTCGAGGAGAGGTTCCACTCGCACCTCACCGCGGGCGACGGTCAGCGCCAATGGTCGGCGGGTGACAGCATCGCACGACTCATCGACTTGCTCGAGGAACACGGCCGCGCCGCCACCTTCTTTATCGTTGGCGAGCTCGCCGAGCACTACCCAGAGTTGATTCGTCGGATCGGTGATGCAGGCTTCGAAATCGCCTCCCACTCACACAGTCATCTCAAGATGGATGCCGCCAATCGTCGCGTTTGCGAGGCCGACATCACTCGCTCCAAACACGTACTAGAAGACATTACCGGCCGCGCCGTGACCGGCTATCGCGCCCCGAGTTGGACTGCGAAGTTGACCGACGATTGGCTGTGGGATCACCTCGTCAGCCTGGGCTTCCAATACGACTCCTCACTGTTTCCCTTCCGCACCAATCTCTACGGCTCCTTTGCCAACCCGGTCGCACCGAGTCGACTGCGTCCAAGTCTGCACGAGATTCCGCCCACCGTCGGGACCCTCGGACCCTTGCGTCTCCCCTACGGCGGCGGCTTCTATCTGCGCCTGCTTCCGATGTGGCTGACACGCCGGCTGCTCCGTCGGGATCTGAGCCGCGGCAGGACTCCGATCGTTTACGTCCACCCCTGGGAGCTCGATGTCCAGCCCAGTCGTCCCATCGAGTCCAGCCGCTTCAACCGATTCGTCGGCAACTACAATGCCGATCAGACCTGGGACCGATTGGTGGAGCTGGTGCACGACTACCCGTCCCGGACCATGAACGCACTCTGCCACCAGCTTGGCTAGCTCTCAGCAACTCTCCGTCGCCGCTACCCGACCGCGTGGCATACGCAGAGCGCGCAATTCAGCAAGCTCGAAACGGAAGGGGATCTCGGGACACAGCCAGGCGGAATGGGGAGTGAGCCAGACCGCGGGGTCAACTTCGCTGAAGCATTCGGCAATTAGGCCCGCGCTGGCGACCTCGACGGCAAGGGGCCAGACTTCGAGGGACACCCTAGAGGTGCGAAGCGGTCGGAGCTGCCGCTTCCAAACGACATAGCCTCGGGGGCGTTGCCGAAAATAGTCGAGGGCTACCTGCCATGATCCGAGCTGTGGACCGACGCCGACCTGCGGCGAGGCGAGTTTGCCCGCGAGCTCCAGACGCTGCTGCTGCTGTTGGATCGACCAGCGCCAATGGTCACTGCGGGGCTCGTCGGATGGACGCGGATATTCGAAGTGTCCCGAGGACGCCGGTTGACGTCCCAGCCAGCGCGACATCGGCACTACCCATCCTGGCACGACCATACGACGAAACAACACAGACGGCACACCCTCGCCATCAAACACGTAGACCCGGCAATTCATCTGCGGGTAGGACAAGCGCACGAAGGGTAAGGAGTCGAGGCGTAACCCCGAAAGGTGAAACAGCAGCGCCGAGGCGAACACGTACTCCGAACCGCGCCACTCATGAACCTCATATCGTAGCGGCGCCGGGAGTGCCGGAGCCGACTCTCTGGGCAACGCCCAGTTCACGTACAGGCAGTCGAGCGCCTTGGTCCGCAGTTGCATTTATCAGATTCTATCTGTTCCACGGATGGATATCGGGTTTCGCCAATTCAACCCAATTCCCGCAGTCGATCCCGCACCACCTGCATGTCTTCCCAGGTCGGCCGTTTGTAGTGCGCGTAGCGCAGTAGGGCGGCCGGATGGTAGGTGGCGCGGGTGGGTACCCCGAGGACGGTGTGCCAGCGCCCACGCAGCCGGCCGAGACTGTCGGTGCTACCGAGTAGAGCCTGGGCTGCAACCCGGCCGAGCGCGACGATTACCCGCGGCTGGACGAGCTCGATCTGACGCTCCAGGAAGCCACGACACGCGGTGACCTCGTCCCGGTCCGGGTCACGGTTTTGCGGCGGCCGACATTTGACAACGTTGGCGATGTATACCTCTGAGCGCTCGAAGTGGATCGCTTTCAGAATCTTGGTCAACAACTCCCCCGCCGGACCGACGAAGGGTAAACCCTGGCGATCCTCTTCGGCGCCGGGTCCTTCTCCAACCAGCATGAGTCGGGCATTGGCGTGCCCACTGCCGAAAACCACCGACTGGCGGCCTTCGCTCAACCGACATGCCGTGCAGGCTGAGGCTTGCCCCGCCAAAACTTCGAGAGCGGCGGCACGCTCTGAGGCCGACGCCTCGCCGCCCTTGCCAGAAGCTCGGCTCGCATCGGTGGAGTTACTGGCCGCTCTTGGGGGTGGTTGAGCGGGCTTGGCCAGTCGATTCGCAGCACCGCGATCTGGCGCAGAACGGCGTGCCGCTCGATCTGGGGCCGTGTGTTCATCGGGCTGGGTCACAGCAGGTGACGGCAGATAGATCTCGGTGTAGCCGATATCGTTGAGGTAGGTCAGGGTTTCCGCCAACGCTGGCGGCAGACGATTATTCATCACGATCACCTGCATCCAAAGGCTGCCGGGTCGCTAGCTCTTTGGCGAAAACTTCCATCAACGCCGACGCCACTTCACTTTTGGGCCGCCGTGACAACATCTCTGGATCACCGGACGGCCGGTAGACGATCACCTCGTTGTGATCGGCACCGAAACCAATATCGGACCGGGAGACGTCATTCCAGATCAACAGGTCGGCCCCCTTACGTTTCAACTTGGCATAAGCCTCGGCTTCCGAAGCCTCGGTCTCGGCGGCAAATCCAACCCGCACCGCGTTTGGCGCCACCTGCGGCAGGCCGGCTAGGATGTCCGGGTTCCTCTCCAACTCGACGATCGGCACGCCGGTCGACTTCTTCAGCTTGTGATCAACTGGGCGGGCCGGTCGAAAATCCGCTACCGCAGCGGTCATCACGATCAAATCCGCTATCGGCGCCCGCTGGTAAACTGCGTCTCGCATCTCGAGCGCGGTCTCGACGTCGACGCGCTCAACTCCCGGCGGGGTCGTCAGCGCCACCGGTCCGGCGACCAGGGTCGTCTCGGCGCCACGGCGCGCTGCCTCCGTGGCCAAGGCAAATCCCATCTTACCGCTTGATCGGTTCCCCAGGTAGCGCACC
This sequence comes from Acidobacteriota bacterium, assembly GCA_029263355.1. GTDB lineage: Bacteria > Acidobacteriota > Thermoanaerobaculia > Multivoradales > J023 > JAAELT01. Next base: position 13,390 of record JAJCXQ010000365.1, read on the forward strand.
GGATCGAGAGGTTCGTGGGTTGGGCCGGCGCTGATCAAGACTCGCTTTCCTGCCCAGGGCTGCTTTCCTGGCCCAGTTTGCTCTTCAGAACCGGTGTTCTCGGCCGACGAGGCTCCCACCGCCACCACGACACCGGCGATGTCATCAGGATCAGCGAGACGGCCGATGCCGGTTTCGCCCGAGGCCAGCGCCCCTTCGACTGGGCCGGCAAACTGCACACCGCGCTGCTTGAGCGTCGTGACGTGACCTACCACCGCTTGATGCGCCCACATGTCGGAATGCATGGCCGGAGCGACCACCACCGGGCCGGTAAAGGCCAGCAGGGTGGTGGTCAAGAAATCGTCCGCCAGTCCCAACGCCATACGCCCCAAAACGTGTGCGGTGGCCGGTGCGATACAGACCACATCGGCCCACTGGGCCGCGATGATGTGAGACTCCTCACCGCTGCCGGTGGCGCTCAGGTACTCTTGCTCGAACACCGCTTGGCCGGATAATACTTCCAGGCTGAGCGGTGTCACGAAGGAGGTGGCGCTGCGGGTCAGGGCGCAGCGCACCTCACAGCCGCGGTCGATCAAACGGCGGGTCAGCTCCGCCGCTTTGACCGCGGCAATCCCCCCGGTAATTCCGAGGAGGACTCTAGGGCCGCTCGAGACTCTAGGGCCGCTCGAGACCCTAGGGCCGCTCGAGACCCTAGAGCTGCTCGAGACCTTGAGGCGGCTCATCGACGCCGCGTCCGGATCAGTTCTCGGTGGCGTCTGTAACCGCGCCATCGGCGGGCTCGTCGGCTACAGCGGCGCTGTCAACGGCACCATCAGCGGTCTGCTCAGGACCGTACTCCCACCCGACTTTGTCGGCAAGGATCTCCTCCATACCGGCACGGGTCGGCTTGGCCCCAGGTAGGTCGATTTTCGACATCGCGCCGCGCATGATCGCCTCGGCACGGGTGGCAGCTAGAAGCACAAATCGAAACTTACTATCGATCTTTTCAGGAATTTGTCTCATCGTTGGGTTCCGCTGATGAAGATCCACCACTCGTCGGAGTGGATCCAGCATGAAAGCTCAGGCTCGGCTTCTCGAAACCACTCAGCACCCGCTCGATCTGCGTCTGCATGCGGTCGCGCTGAAAGCGCCTGGCAAGGAAGATAGCTGCTAGCGCCTCGCAGGCGCGATCCAGTTCATCGTTGAGAATAACATATTGATAGCTGCCGTAGCAGAGCATCTCGCGTCGGGCATTGATCAGCCGGCGCTCGATCTGCTCGGAATCATCGAGAGCGCGGGATCTCAAGCGGCGCTCCATCTCTTGATAACTTGGCGGCAGAATGAAAATCGACGGCACCCCGGGCTGCTGTCGCAGGACCTGCTCCGCGCCCTGGACGTCGATGTCCAGGATCACATCGTTACCCACCGCTTGCAGCCGCTCAATCTCCGCCTTGCTGGTGCCATAGTGCAAGCCGTGCACCACGGCCCACTCGACGAACGCGTCAGCGGCGATCATGTCGTCGAAGGTCTGCTGCGTCACAAAATAGTAGTGCTCGCCATCGATCTCGCCGACCCGCGGCGGGCGAGTGGTGTGACTGACTGAAAACGCCAGCCGCGAGGACACCTCGGAGTATTGGGTCATGAGCCGCTGAATCAGCGTCGACTTACCGGTCGCCGACGGCGCCGACAGGATGAATAGCTCGCCGCAGCTATTGTCGTGGTTTTTTTCTGCCGGCATGGTCCTTGGCTAGATTCCGTCTATCAACGATCTTTGGCCGGTCGAGTGTTTTTCGACCAAGCCGGCGAGACGCCGGCGCTCCCAGCAGGTGGCTTCCTCTAGTCCCGTCAGGCGGGGGGATGGCTTGTGTGAACTACTCAATGTTCTGAACTTGCTCGCGAAGCTGCTCACAGAGCACCTTGGCGTCAAGCACTCTGCGGGTCATCTCACTATCGCGACACTTGGAGCCTAGCGTATTGAGCTCACGAAAAATCTCTTGAGTCAGGAAGTCGAGACGCTTGCCGACGGTGCCATCCTGCGCCATCACCGATCGGAAGTGGTCGAGGTGAGATTTTAGCCGATCGAGCTCCTCGCTCACATCCGACCGATCGACCAGAAAAGCCACCTCTTGTGCAAGCCGGTCTTCGTCCAACTGGCTGTCGATGAGCTCCGCTACCCTCTGGCGCAGCGAGCTCGCCAGCGCGGTCACAGCCTCAGTACTGAGCTCGACAAGCTCGGCGGTGAGGCGACGTAGTCCGATCAAGCGCTCTTCGAGGACCGCGGCGAGCTTCGCTCCTTCAGTGACCCGGGCAGCGATCAATTGATCCAGCGCTTCCTCCGTGACCCCAAACAGCACGGCATGGTCGTCTTCACCCCACTCGGGATCGTGGGATTGCAGCTTGACGACCTCCGGCAAGCGCAGCAGATCGCTGATCGCCAGCTCACCAGTCACAACACCACGCTGCCTCAGATCGTCACACAGCGCCCGCACCGCCGTCGCCATCTCCTCGTCGATCGACACTTCCGGGTTCCGGGCGCCCAACGTGACAACATCGAGTGAGACCTCGACCCGCCCGCGCCACAGTCGAGCGGCGAGCCGATCGCGCAGCGCCTGCTCGACAGGACGAAGTCCCTCACGCAGTCGGATCGAGAGGTCGAGGAAGCGATGGTTGACGCCGCGCAGCGTCACGGTAGTGCGGAAGCGCTCACTCTCCCCCGCCGCTTGGCCGAAACCGGTCATGCTCCGCATCACATACACCTCTCCCGTTGGGCTCTGATTCGAAGAGTCTCGTAACGTCCGGCAGAGGTTACTGCGACGTCGCTGCTACGAGTTGGGGCTGCAAGACGTCAGTCTATCAGCCGCCCACTACCAGACGGTGGATCAGCTTCCAATCGCGCCGCCTCTCATATCTACATGTCTGATCAAACCGTGTCTGCGATCACCGTGTGCTAAAACACCGCATCAACTGACGCCGTCTCCCCCGCCCGTATCGCAACGCTATAGGCTTCGATCGTCGGCAGAGCGCGATGGCAGAACAAGATCGCAGCCTGGATCTTGTTGTGCAAGAACGCCGCGTCTTGGTTGTTCAGAAGCTCGCGTCGTGCATCGTCACCTTCGATTCCTTTCTCGGCCAGCAGTTCATTCAGCCTACGGTCGGCGATCGCTGCTTGCTCGAGTAAAAAATGCGCACCCAGCAAGGTGCCAAAGGCGTCGACGATAGGCACTGCATTGAGCACCGTCAGCAGGCGCCCGTCGTCCCGTGCCGGAAGTTGTTGCACAATCTCGCTGAACGTACCGACGGCAGCCCCCAATAGCGCCGCTGATCCTGCCAGCGCGCCTTCAGTCAACTGTTGAGCGGTTGTCGCGGCGGCAGTCAGCAGCTCGCGCGCCGCCGCGCCGCGAGACGGCAGCTTGCGAGCAACAAAATCGAGCGCCTGGATACCGTTGGTGCCTTCGTAAATCGAGGCGATCTTGGCGTCGCGCAGATATTGTTCAGCCGGGTAGTCCTTGGTGTAGCCGTAGCCGCCAAAAACCTGCAGGCTCCACTCGGTGACTCGAAAGCTCCAATCCGAAGCCCACGCTTTACAGACCGGCGTCAGCAGCTCCAACAGGCCCTGGTACCTTTCACGCTCGTCCCCCTCGGTCACCCGCGTCTTGTCGACGTAATACGAGGTGCGCAGCAACAGCGCCCGCATCGCCTGCACGTATGCCGATGACGTCAGCAACATACGCCGCACGTCTGGGTGTTCGACGATCGGCACCTGGCGCTCGCCGCCCCCCATCCAATGGCGCATTTGCAAACGCTCTTTCGCGTAATTGTAGGCCGCTTGATGTGCCGCCCCGGCGACACCAACCGACTGTACGCCAACTTCGATGCGGGCCTCATTCATCATCTGAAACATCAGCCGCATGCCGAAGCCTTCTTCACCGAGCAGGAATCCCTGACAGGCGCCCTGCTGGCCGAAAACCATCGAGCACGTGGGTGAGCCGTGGATACCTAGCTTGTGCTCAATGCTGGCGCAGTGCACGTCATTAGCCTGGCCGAGACTGCCGTCGTCCGCAATGCGAAACTTGGACACCATGAACAGCGATAGGCCACGGGTACCCGCCGGCGCGTCCGGGGTGCGCGCCAACACTGCATGGACGATGTTCTCGGTCAAGTCGTGCTCACCGAAGGTGATGAAGATCTTCTCGCCGCTGATCAGGTAACTGCCATCGTCCTGTCGGACTGCCGATGTCGTGCTTGCGCCGACGTCTGAACCGGCTTGCGGCTCGGTCAAACACATGGTGCCGCCCCATTGGCCAGAGAACATCTTCTCGCACACCTGGTCACGCAGCTTGGGGCCACCGGAGGCTTCGATCAGGTGGGCGGTGCCACTGGTCAGCAGGGTCAGCAGTGACAGCGAGAGATTGGCGCCGGAGAACAGCTCGTTGACGGTGGTGGTCACCGCATGGGGCAAACCCAGGCCGCCGAGATCGAGGCTAGTAGAGGCGGCGATCCAACCGCCCTCGCAGAGGGTGGCGTAGGCGGGGTGAAACGACGGCGGCACCGTGACTTTGCCGTCCTGCCAGATCGCACCGACACGATCGCCGTCTTCGTTGGCCGGGCCCAGAGACTGCTGAGCGATTTCGAGGGCCTGATCCACCACCATCCCGACGCTGTCGCGGTCCCAATGAGCGTAGCGTTCAGTGGCTAACAGCTCCTCCGTCGGTAGCCAATCCAACAGCTGAAACTTGAGATCTCTGATATCAACTCGGTATTCCATGCGGCATTCTCCATTAGTTGGGCCAGCAACTTTAGCAGCCTAGCTGCCGCCACCGACCTCGAGCAACACCTCGCAGGGTGGGGCTACGCCTCGATCTTTCTCGACTCTGATCCCGAGGACGGCATCCCGGTAAGCCGGTGCATCATCTCAGCTCCAGGCCGACGTATCTCCCGACTCGAAACTATCACCGAAGATCGAGTCCCGTTGCCGGATACGGCCGTCCATGTCCGGCACCACGAAGGCGGGATCGATGCGACACGGCCCGGTCGCCGTGCCGGCAGTGACCAGATCATCACAGTCGCTCTGGATCGACGAAGCGGTGGGTTGCGCGGCGCCACCGACCCAGGCTCGCAGGGCCTCCCACCCGGCCAGCACCTCGGCTTCACTGAAGTCGCAGTGGCTCGGTGTGTCCTCCACCACGATTGCTATCGTTAGATTCTGCGGTGGCACCACCGAGGCGTACTCGCTCTCGTTCTCGACAATCACCAGGCCGTCCTTGTCGGTGTGGATCGAAACGATCTTGACGTTACCGACGTCGCCGCTGGGCGAATAATTGTCACGCAGATCGAAACGCGCCGCCGGATCGGACGCAACGCGCTCGATGGCGGCGTTGACCGCCGCGTCTCCATAGTCGATGTGGACGTTCTCCATCGCCATAGCACCGTCGAGCTTGGCGGGGTCGTACACCAGATCGTTGAGGGCGAAGGTAGCGAACCCCATGTCGATGAGCAGGAAATTCTCGGGCAGGCCGGTGAGCGCCAACAGCTGAGCGAGCCGGGCCTGCTGCTCGGGAGTTGGGACCGGGGTGATCACACCGGTGCAGATTTCGACTGCCACCGCGAGATCGATTTGGTCA
>JAJCXQ010000366.1 GCA_029263355.1 Acidobacteriota bacterium
CCCTTCTGGCTCCCGGCATACCATTCGGTGGCGATCTCGTTACGCACAAACTCGAAGATCTGCACATAGTCGTAGTCCAGCTCCGCAGCCTTGAGCAGGATCTCCTCCGCCAGCGGCGCTTCCGCGGTCGCTGCCAGGTCAGCCGGCACGGGCGCGACCTCGGTGGCGTCGAGATAACTCGGCACGATGGTCGGGCCGAGCACCGGATCGCGAGCTGGTAGACCCTGCCTGCGGTAGGGCAATTGAGACGCCCGCAGGATCGGTCGCTCTGCCGCGGCGACGTCGAGCACCGCTAGTGCCTCGTCCAGAGCATCCAAACCGACCGAACCAGAGGCGGACTTCAGCGGCGCTCCCAATACTTCATGTAGACGATCGCTGGCGAGCAGATAGGCGTTCTCCGCTGACGCAAAACGGGCCAAAACCTCGGCACTGACGTCGAGCTCGGACAGGCGGGCATTCGTCGACGCGAACGCGTCACGCTGCAGACGATCCTGGGTCACAAACGAGGCATAGGCCGAGGCCAACTCTGAAGACGTGGCGGTGCCTCCAGATACCGAAGCCACAGACCGGTCTTTGTGCTCCAATGCCGCACGATCGCGCAGCGTCTCGAGCGCAACGGCTAGATCGTCGAGTTGCGGCGCGACAGCTTCGACGGGTCGTCGGGTCGTCTTCGACGCCCGGCGGCTCGAATAAAGCGCAACCTGCTCCTCCATCGCCGTGCCTCGGGCCCAGCCCGAGACGATCTCTTGGCCAGCTTTCTCGAGAGGCTGTTCGGCAGCAACTGGACGCGCCGCGAAGATAGAGGTTGTCGCCAACGCGATAGCGAACAGGGTCGCAGACGCGACAGCAGGCAGGGTCGCAGACGCGACAGCTGGCAGGATCGAAACGGATCGTCGGACCATTGGTTTGCGTTCTCCCATCATGGCAACCACCAGAAGTCATCTGCATCAAAAGACCGTGCCTGTTTATTTGGAGGTGGCGCTGCCGGCGTTCGGAACACAGCCAAACGTAGGCTGTCGAACAGCCGCCAAGCGGTCCATCGGCGGCCCACGACCGCAACATCGTTGCCACCAACGCCGCGGGCGGAGTCGCCTGAGCCGGACCCGTCAGCGGCATCATCGCCACTACCTGAGCCGCCGACAGAATCACCGCCGTCTGAGTCACCATCACCATCTGGGTCACTGTCTGAATCGCTATCGCTATCGCTATCGCTGTCTGAATCGCTGTCGCTATCACTGTCTGAGTCGCTGTCACTGTCTGAGTCGCTGTCACTGTCTGAGTCGCTGTTACTGTCTGAGTCGCTGTCACTGTCTGAGTCGCTGTCACTGTCACTGTCACTGTCGCTGTCTTCATCATCCTCGGCACCGGCAGTACACACCAAGGACCCTAGGGTTGCGGCCTCGACAAACTCCAGGGTCAGCCTCTTGGTTGCACCGCTTGGCAGCTGGCGGTCTTCGACTAGCCCAAGCCAATCCGAGGCTTCGAGACTCACCGTTGGCGGGACCCGCAGTTGGTCGAAGAGAACTTGCGACTCGAGCTCCACACGATCCAGATCACCATTCTCGAATGGCCACAGCGCCGACAACTGGTCAATGGTCACCGTCTCGTTGCCGGCATTCGTCAGTTGCCACTGCACGACGCGACCGTCGACGGTCAGCTTGCCGGCGACGCCCACCTCGCAGTCGAGCGGCAGGTCGCACAGTGGGCCACCCTGTTGACTGGCACCCGCCAGGACCAGGAAGTCACCGCTGACCAAACCCGGGCCAACGTCCTGGGCACAACTGGTGTCCAGGTCAGTATTTTCGACGCCATTCACATAAATCGTGATCTCTGACGATAGGGTGCCGTTGCTGTCAGCTCCGGTGAAGGCGAACATCTCGCCGGGTTGCACCGTCCCTGAGAAGACCACCAGCGGACCGCCAGTCCCGGAGCCGTCGTCCTGCACCACCTCGACCCAGGCATCAGCTGTCGAGCCGAGGTACTCCAAAGCGAGCTCGGTGACGTTGCCATCACACGCTCCACAAGGAAGTTCGTCGATCGAGCACAGCACACCGCCGGTACGACTCCGCCCTTCAATGACCAGGAAATTGCCGATCACCGAACCAGGACCCATGCTTTCCGAACAACTCGTGTCGAGGGTGGCATACTCGGCGCCATCGACATAAATCGTGATCTCCGAAGTCAGTGATCCCTCGCTATCCGCGCCGATGAAGCTGAAAGCCTGCCCCGGTTGTACGGTGTCGGCAAAAACCACAATTGCGTCTTGCGTCTGGATCACTTCGACGTAGGTATCGCCCTGGGTTCCCAAATACTCGAGGGTCAGGGTCGTCACGTTGCCGCCACAGGCGCCACAGGTATCGGGTACAAAGGTCGCCTGGCAACCCTCAGCCAAGCCGATTGCCAAGCCGTAGTTACAACCCGTGACCGGTGTGACGGTGGGATCCGATGGGCCCGCAAGATCCGGGTCGTCGGTAAACACCTCTTCCACTTCGGTACTGAACGCCAAGCCCTGGTTCAGGATGTCGGTGGCGCCCGGCAGTGGCCGGTTGATCCGCACTTGGAACCGAACGGTGGCCACTTCGCCCGCCGCCAGCTCGTCGATCGCGATCTCGATGGAGGGTTGTTGCATTGGTGCAGCCTTGGTCGGCAGGCCACCTCGCGAGGCGGTTCCGACTCCAACGGTGCCATGGGTGCTCGAAATGGAGTCCGCAACCAAGGTGGTGTTCAGCGGCACGTTGTCGACGAACACCAGGTGGGTCGCAACGGCATCCCCGTCGTTGGTGAGGGTGATCACGTACTCGATCAAGTCGCCCGGCGACGCTACACCATCACCCAACAGATCTTCGACCAACACATCCACCTTCGAAGCGATCAGGATGACTTCACCATCGACCACGCCGATCACGGTCGCGTCGCCGAGGGTCGGCGTCCCGGGATCGTCGGACTGCAGGTCCTGCAACTCGGCGCTCGTCACCAAACCCTGATTCGAAATCTCGACCACTTCGGAACCTAATGGACTGTCGACCTGAACCTGGAAGGTCACGGTCAGGACATCCCCCGGTCCAAGTTCGGCAAGGCTCACCGTGACCGGGTCTTCGGATACCGCAACCCCCGCCGAGGTCATCAGCGAGCCGACAACCACCGTGGTGGCGGCTGGAATCGGATCGCTCAGGACCACGTTGGTGGCGGTTGCGTTGCCCTGGTTCCGCAGCACCAGGCGGTACTCCAGCAGATCCCCCGCAGCAGCGCTGGTGGCACTCGAGCCTATGACCGAAACCGTCTTCTCGGCCACCAACACGGGATCGGCGGAAACCGCGGTGATGGTCGGATCGATGTCCCCGCCAAGATCGGGGTCGTCGGTCAGGACCGCCGGCAGCTCAGTGCTGGTCACCAGGCCTTGGTTCGAAATCTCGACGACTCCGCTGGGCAGCGGTGCAACGATCTCGACGTCGAATACGATTACGGTTTCGGCGCCCGCCGCCAACTCCGTCAACTCGACCACCACAACGTCTTCGCTGCCCAGCACGGTTCCGAGGGTGGAGCTCACCGAACCCGCAATTAGGCTGGTGTGATCGGGTACGAAGTCCTCGAATTCGATGCCGGTCGCCAACAGGTTGCCGACGTTGGCCACCACCACTTCGTAGCGCAACACATCGCCAGGTCCCGGGAAGCCGTCCAGATCACGATCCTCCAACAACAAGTCGGTTTTGGTTGCCGTCAATCGTGGTGCCGACACTACCGGCGTCACCGTCGGATCGGCGGGCTGCACGGTTGTCGGATCGTCGGTCAGCAGTCCGACAAAACCCTCAGCGTCGATCGAACCCTGATTGACGACCGCCGTGACGCCAACGGGCAGCAAGGCATCGATGTCGACCTCGAAGTTGACGACCACATTGGCGCCCGCTGCCAGGGTCGGCAGGCTGACCAGGATCGGATCGGTCGAGTCCACGCTACCGGAACTGGTGGTAACCGAGCCGGAGACAAACGCGGTATGCTGCGGCACGGGGTCTTGAACGTTGACCCCCAACGCTGCGCCGTTGCCAATGTTGGACACGATGATCTGGTAGCCCAAACGATCGCCAGGACTGACGGCGCCGTCACCGTCCCGATCGAGCACCAGGGCGGCGGTTTTGGTCGCTACCAGCTCGGCGAAGGTGATCACAGGCACCAGCGTGAAGGTCGTCTCGGCGGAAGCCAGGAGAGCCTCACCCTCGAGGACTTCCAGTCGCGCCGAATACACGCCCAAGTCGGGTGAGACATCGAGCCAAGATCGCGCCACGGTCCCGGTCGACCCGGGCAACAAGGTCCCCAAGGGTTCGGTCCAGGTGGCAACCACGCCAGCCGCTGGATCGAAGAGCGTCAAGACCGCGCTGGCGCCTTCGATCAGTCGGTTGCCGGCAGCGTAGTCGAAGCCGCCCGCCACGTTGACGGCCACTCCCGGCGGGTAACTCGGCGCGTCACTAGCCACCGTCGCGGTGATCTCGGCGTCACCAGCAATTTCGAACGCGGCAAAAGCTTCCACCGCCAGGCTACCCGCGGTATCGCGGATGCGGGCTCGCAAGCGATAGTCGCCAGCAAAGGTGGGCCCGGTATTCCAGACCGCGGTCTCGAGGCGTACCTCGGCAAATGCGAGATCAACCACCGGACGGTCGGGGAAGGTATACACCACAAACCCAGCGAGATCTTCGATCAGCAGCTCCAAGGCGCCATCGAAGTCGGCACTGGTGCCAATGATCTCGACGGCGCCAACCAACTCTTCGTCCCGCGGGTACAGCGTACGGTCCGTGGTGACATCGAGCAGCGGTACGAAACCCTCTTCCACCAAGCGGACTTCGGCCAAGGCGCGGTTGTTGTTCTCGTCGATCTCCGCCAGGACGTCGAGCGGATCTGCTACCGCCACCACGGTGTAGATGCCGGAGGCGGCATCAAGGTTCACCTGACGGGTCACGACGGCGGTCTCACCCACCGCCAGCGGTCCAATCGGCTCGCCATCCAACAGATCGAGCGAGAACCCACCAGGACCGACAATCGCCAAGGACACCGCCGATTCCGGGGCGGCCACCGCTCCGACCGACGCCACCGTCACCGTCGCTTGCAGTAGATCGCCGGGACGCATCGCCATCGGCGCTACCGACAACTCAACTGCCAAGTCCACCTGACCACCGGCCGAGGTGGTGATCAGGATCGGCGCCGACGTGCCGGCCGCGCTCGACGCCGTGAAGGTGTTGACCCCCTCGAGCAATGCCACATCGTCGAATTGGAAACGACCAGCCGGCAAGATTCGCCGGGGAATGCCACCCTCGTTCACCATCAGATGGCCACTGGCGACCCAATCGAAGCCGGGCTGCACACCGGAGGACAGGTAGACCACTTCGATGAGGCCGGTCACCAAATCAACCGCCATCAATTGCCGCGGTCCCGTGCTCTGGTAGTCGAGCACCGCCAGACCATCCGGTGCAAATTGTGGCCGAGCCGAAACCAAAGTGTCTACGACGAGAGTGGACTCGTCGGTGGTGTTGTAGAGACAGGCTCGGCTGACGCCCTCTCGCTGACAGCGGTAAACCAATTGCGTGCCGTCCGGCGACCAGTCCGCGGTGCCTTGCACCAAATTGGTCTCGATGGACCGCAAGGTGGCGAAGTTGAGATCAAAAGTAAACAACGTCTCGATCACACCCACTCGCGAGAAGACCTGCTCGATCCAGGCCAAACGATCGCCCGTCGGAGAGACGGTCAACGTGTCTTTGTTCACGGCGAAGACGTCAGAGCGAGCCAGGATCAACGTCCAGAGATCGCTGCTCGGCTCGAAGAGCCAAAGACCGGTCTGGCTACCCCGTCGCGCCACCACCACGTACGCATCACCCGCCAGAATCGGCAGCGTGACCGTCGCTTGATCCACCGTGGCCAGCGGGGTCACCGAGCCGTCACTGGCGGAGATGAGAGAGATCTCCGACGATCCGCCACCTTCACCACCCGCGGACAAACGTGTGAACACCACCGTCTCACCATCCGGCAGCCAACGTCCAACGCCGGAGCCCAGTGAGTATCGCTGCGAGTTGGCGCCTTCGAAGTCAACCAGCTCGGAAAAGCCGAGAGTGGTATCGAACCAAGCGTATCGTCCGTCGTCGGTTGCAACCGGTCGCGCTGAGGACACGTTGACGGTGGATCCCTCGCTGACCAACGACGGCGCGGCAGTTGTGGCGCCGACGGCTTGGCCATCGAGCAACAGGGTCACCTCGGCTCCCGGATCAGCTCGGCCGATGAGCGTTGCGGTCGATTGATCCGTCGAGTAGATCCGCCCCGGGATGGTCGGAGAATGTAACGACGGGATCCGCTGCGGGCTAGTGCTCTCCGGCACGCCACTGGCTTCGTTGGACAGCGCACCCTCGTTGAGCAGTGCGTCGAAGCCCTTGACGACATAGTAGTACCGCACCCCGTTCTGCAACGGCTCGTCGCGATGGCTGACCGCCGACGTTGTGACGATGTCGGTGTAGGGACCGCCAGCGGTTGTTGAACGCGACAGGATGTAACCGAGCGGCACAGGTCCAGGCCCGGACTGCCAGGCAACATCGAGCTTGCCCCCCGTGGCTGGCACGGTGACGGTCAATGCAATCGGCGCGGCGGGCGGCTCGAGCGCAATCGTCACCGCCGCCTCGTTGGAGGGCTCGCTGACATTGCCGACGGCATCGATAGCCCGAGCGGTGTAGACATAGGTGCCGTTGGGCCGCAAGGTGTCGAGATGCAGCAGGCTCACCAGATCGACATGTTCGTGGATCTTGATGCCATCACGATAGAGGTCGTAACGCACGGCATCGGTCACCACCGTCCAGGTGAGCTCAACATCCGCCTGGTTGACGACTCGAGCACTCAACACCGGCGGCGCCGGCGGGAGCACATCTCCGACCTCGAGCGGCTGGGTGGGATCGGAGGGGACACTCTCGAAACCGAGCTCGTTGAACGCTGTCACCGTGTAGACATGGACGCCATCCGGTGCGGTGTCGGTGTAGGCTGGCACAGGGGTCGGCACCAGGGCTGCTGCTTGCACGCGCATCTCGACCACCCGTGGCGCTAGCGATGACGAAAACGTCACCCGGTCGATCAGCAACCGCAGACCATCGGTGCGGTAGGGCGCATCGAACATCACCGTGTTTTGCGCCATGAGGTTGTCCTCGACCTGTGCCAGCGTCATCCACAAGCCTTCGAACAGCCCTTGGATGCGATAGTCGCGGGCCGCCCAGGCGACCGAGCTTTGGTACCAATCGATTTCGACGCCGGTCACTACCCGCGGACTCGGCCAGCCAACCTCCAGCCATTGATTGATCCGGCTGGTGGGATCCCAATAACTCGTCGCATCACCGTCGAACGCGCGGTTGGCGAAGGTCGCCCGCGACGAGGCGTCGAAGCGATCAAAGTCGGCGATTTGGTCGAACAACAGCGCATCACCGTTGCGGAAGACCTGGTAGCCGACCACATCGGCTTGGAGATGGGGATCCCAGCTCAGATTCACATCGAAGCCGTTGACCACACCGAACAACCCCTGAGGCGCACTCGGCTGCTCGCCCACCACCATCAGGATCGCAGCCCGTCTGCTGCGGTTGCCGGCGGCATCCATCATCACCAGGTCGACCGTGGTCGAGCCCGGCTCGAACGACAGGTCGAACGAGAAAGTGTTGGCGGCATCGAGGGCCACTGGCGCCAAAGCGGTGGTGGCGCCGTCCCGAGTGACCTCGAACTGCGCCTCGTAGCCGGGGCGCCCGGTGCCCGACAGGGTAGTTGTCACCGTCGAGGTCGGGATGAACGGCTGCTCCAAACTGGGCGTGAACACCAGCGCCGGCACGCCGTTGCTGAAGTCCGATTCGTTTCCTTGGTCGTCGATGCCGTTGACCCAATAGAAGTAGGTTCTATCTGCAAGGTCCGGGTCGATCAGAGTGGTCTCGACGATCGGATCCGTGGTGATCCGCGCCTGGCAACAGGTTGACGATGTGCTGCGATAGACGTGGTAACCGGCCAGATCCGCCTCCGTGTTGGCCTGCCAGGTGAGCGTCACATCACCGCCATCAACTCGCGCCGCCACATCGATCACGGTCTCGGGTGGCGTGATGTCGGCGTATTCGACCGACACCGTGGGGGCCGCGGGATCGGTCAAACCGCCCTCGTCGGTCGCCACCGCCCGCAGATCGAGGAAACCGAAGTCGAGTCCTAGGGCAATCGGGTCCAACACCGCGGTCCAGGGAGCCTCGGTATCGGCAGGGCCGAGATCGATCCACGTTGTGGCGCCGTCGAGGCGGTATTGGAATAGAACTCGGGCGACATCGTTGTCTTCCGTTACCGCAAGGATCGCCAGAGCGTTCTCGAAGCGCCGACCCGCTTCCGGGTCGACAATCGTCGCCCGCGGGGCTTGCGTCTCGACCGTCACGGAGTCCGGATTCGAAGGCAAGCTTTGATTGCCGGACTCATCAACCGCGTAAACGACGTAGGTGTAGGTGCCGTCAGGCAGGTCAGCATCGCTGTAACTCGGCGTGCCCAGCAGGAACGGGGTCAACTCACCGAGCACCGGACCCGTGGCGTTGGCCAGGCGACCGTCACGGTACAGCAGGTAGCCGGCCAAGTCGGGCTCTGTGCTGGCGGTCCAAGTGACGTCGGCGGTCCGCAAGCCGCTGAGGGTTGCGGTCAAGCTGAGCGGTGCGGCCGGCGGTTGATTGTCGACCACAACCACCACCTCGTCGGTGGCGATGTTGCCTGATAGATCCTCGGACTCCAACAGCAGACGCCACTGGGATTCCTCAGCGGCCCCAAAGGTGTTCCACTGACCGAGGACATCCGCTTGCACCGGCACCGGGGAGGTGCGCAGCAGTTGTCGTGCGCCAGAACCGTCAGCCCGCTCGACGAAGAGACGATACTCCCGGAAGTCGATGCCGCGGGCCAATCCGGTGACGTCCACCAGGCCGCTCACCCGCTGCCCCGCGGCCGGTGCGAAGATGTTGGCTTCCGGAGCCGAGATATCGATTTCGAGCTCGGCTTCGTTGGACGGCTCACCTTCGTTGCCAGCTTCGTCGACGGCGGTCACCCGGTAAACGAACGTGCCTTCAGGTAGCGCCACATCAAGGTAGGTGGTGGCGGTGATCAACTCGTTGGTCAACGGCTGGCCACCACGGTAGAGCCGATAGCCCGCGAGATCTGCGGCGGTGCTGGCGGTCCAGTTGAGACGGCCGTCAACTTGGTTCTCGACCACGGCGGTCAGCACCGGTGGCAGCGGCGCCATGGTGTCGATGGTGATCGCGACCTGCGCCGTCCCGACGTTGCCGGGTTCGTCTCTGGCGGTCAAGCGCAAGACGTAGGGACCGTCGCCTGGCAGGGCCTGCCAGTCATGCAGCAGACCGGTGGTCACCGCCACCGTGCTGAGGCGGACGGGTAGCCAGTCGGCAGGTGCACCGTTTTTTGTCGACGCAACCTCGAGACGGTAGTCGAGGAAATGGAGATCGGTGGCCGTACCGGTAATCGAGAGCCCTGCGGAGATCACACTGCCGTTCTCCGGCACACTGATCACCGCCGTTGGTGGCGTGTTGTCGACCTCCACCAGCACCGTCGTCTCGGCGTCATTACCAGCCTTGTCGGACGCCGCCAGGCGCAGCGTGTAGGGGCCATCAGTCAGTGCCGAAACATCCCACGCAGTGAGGATCGGTGGTGGTCCCTCCTCGCCGCCACTGGCTAACAATAAGAACGTACTCGGTGACTCGCCGACGCCAAACTCGAGGCGCCAGGTATCGAGGTGTTCGTCACTGACCGATCCGGTCACCGCAACCGGGCCGCCCGCGGCGCCGATCAACGACTCTGCGGCGGGTAAGGTGATCGCCACCCCTGGCGGTGACTCGTCCACAATGAAGGGCACGATCACTTCGGTCCGTGATTCCCCAGCGTCTTCTGCCTTTACCCGCAACAGGTAAGCCTGGTCGGTGAGCTCGCCGAGCGGCGCCAGGGCGCTTTCGACCACGCTGTCCGTGCCCGAGCCGATCACCGTCCACTGCGGCGTTGCACTGTCCAGCGCCAGGGCCAGCTCGTACTCGGTCAAGTGCAGGTCCGTCACCGACCCGACGACGCTGCCACCCGGAGAGACGAAGCCGTCCAGCGGCCGGGTGATGGCGATGGCCGGCGGCGTTGCGTCGAGGGTGAAGCCGACCCTGGCAGACTGCCTCACGTTGGGATCGCTGGCCAAGGTCGCATCTAGGATCGCGAAGTACGGACCGTCAGCAACCAACTGGCCGGTTGAATCTCGACCGTCCCAGTCGCGCACCGCGGCGCCGCTGGCCAACTGCTCGGTCGTCAAGTCACGGATCGGCTGCCCGGTCTCGTCTTGGATCCGCAAGACGATATCGGCGTCCTCGAGCAATCCGAAACGCAACGCCACAACCTCACGACGGTTATCGCCGTTGGGAGAGAAAATCTCAGGAACCGGCTCGAGGTAACTGATCAGATCTGGTCGCACCGGCAAGTTCAAAGGCTGCCGGGCTTCAGCACGATTACCGGCCAGATCGACAGCAACCAGGCGAAGCGTCCAGAAGTCACGCAGGCCGAAGGTGTTCCAAAACAGATTCATCGGATTCATAGAGATTGAGCGAATGCCCAGCGACTGCCAAGACACCGGCTCATGGGTCTCACCGAAGGACATCTCATGCTGGACCGCATCAAAGACGTTGTATTGGATGTCGAC
This sequence comes from Acidobacteriota bacterium, assembly GCA_029263355.1. GTDB lineage: Bacteria > Acidobacteriota > Thermoanaerobaculia > Multivoradales > J023 > JAAELT01. The sequence goes on from JAJCXQ010000366.1 coordinate 10,706, forward strand.
AATGAGCGGAAGATCCAGGTCCGTGAGCTGCGGCGAAACGATTTCAACCAACGGCGGCACCGTATCAACCTCAATACAATACCCCTGCCCTTGTTGGTTGCCGCAGGTATCGCGATTGACCACCTGGACCCAATAGAGCCCATCATCCACCACCGATCCGCCGTCGTTCCGGCCATCCCAACTCAGGATACCGTCCTCGAAGATCGTTTGGTCGGCGGCCAGGCTGCGAACGACAGGACCCGCCGGCTGACATCTCGGGAGGACCCCCGGTGGCGCGAGTTGCGCGGCAGAAATCGTGACATCCAGATGCTGGACTTCGTCCGTCAGATAAGAAATCTGGGCCGAATCTTGGATCCCGTCACCGTTGGGTGAGATGAAGTTGTTGTCGATGTGGATCGAAATCTTCGGCACGAAGGCATCCACCACATAGGAGCGTTCCTGACAAGTCAGGTTGCCTCCCAGATCCCAAATCCTCACTTGCTGGGTGATCGGCCCATCATGGTTCAAGACCCGGACAAAGGCATCAGTACTTTCGAAAGTTGTAGCATCCACCCGATCAATGCTGCCAAAGCCAAAGAGTGCTGCATCGTCTGAGCGGGCCGACCAATTCGGCAGCGGGACTTCACCACCGAAGGGATATAGGCCGGTCGCCTCGATGTCTTGACGAGTGCTGGGCGTTTCGTCTCGCACGAACACTTGGGATTCGAACCTGTTGTCGAAGCCACAAACAACAGCTCCCTCCTCTGGGAATGTTGTTCCCGCAGTCGGTGGCACGCGATCCACCGCAATCTCGAGCAGTTTTGTCTCGAGGTTGCCATCACGGTCCATGACCTGCGCTTGCAGTTGTTCGATGCCTTCCGGGTACAGCGACAAGTCGATGTCGACCTCGTAAACAGCACCGCTAACCGGACTGGCAATGTTCAACAGGACCTCGTCTTCGCCACCGACAACCAGCCGGCGCAGCGTCAGCTCGTCGACTGGTGCAACGCTGGAGATATTATTCTGGGGCCTCAAGGCGACGGTGATTTTCCCGGGTCTAGGGTCACCACAGTTCTCTGGCAAGTGAATGAACACACCAGCCCCGAGTCCGACACTGCAGAAACTGAAACCGCTTTCGCTGACCAACTCCCGCGGCTCGATTTGCCCGGTTTGTGGATTGAATTCTGGCGGAGTGAGAGCACTCGCCAGCAGCTCATATGTCGCACAGGCCACCGGCTCGGGATCCGGTAACAAGAGAAAGGCATCCCCACGCCTCGCCACCACCGGTACGTTCGACCAGACAGCGTAGGTTGGATCCTCGCTGCTCCGCATCCGAACCCTCAACTCTTCGATCTCGCCGTCGACCCTCTCGTACCCCCACTGTAAATTCTGGATTGTCGGATCGAGGCCAGTCGCCGCAAGCATCGCTTCGACATCAGACTTCAAACCAGGACCATCGAGGCAGCCAGGATCAGCACTCGCAAAAAACACGGGGTCGTCTAACTTGAGCAGACCTCCCAAAACTAGCTCGGAACATTCCTCTTCGGATTGTCCTTTGGCAAAGAAGAATGGGATGGACGAAACAAGACCTCCTTGCGAATCCTCGGCGACCAACCGCACCTCGCGTACGAAACGATCAACCGCGGCAAACTCGTCCCACACAACTTGAAAGACTTCTTGCGGAGCAGCTTCGAGGCCGACGGTGGACGCGAGCTGGAAGAATTCCTCAACCACGGTCTGGGCCCACGGCGGATCGTCTCCGTCCTGTGACGGAAGCCGATGCTCGACAACAAGCCGCACAATGTCCTCGCGAAGTGTTTCCGCGAGTTGGAAACGGACTGCGCCGGTCCTGGTGCCAAGTCTTACTTGAGGCGCAATTCCGTCGAGGGCCGACTGCGCAATCGGCTTGGCCTCTAAAAACGGTAACCCAAGCTCCGCCGTATCGACCAGGCTGTCGATCCGCTGGAAACCACCGTCCACGACTACATGATCGCCGAAGCCGACAAGCATGAGCTTCTCGACTCTCGAGCCACCGGTTGCCACCGTCCGGTTACCGGCATGATCCGACACGCGGACTCGCAAGGTCGCGTCGGTAAACTCGCCAAAGGTCAGAGCATCACGCCGACGGTCACTACCGAACCTCGGCATGAGCTGCCAATCGGAAGGCAAAGCTCCTTCGCCCCGTTCCGTTAGCTCTTCGGAAATTTCGATCTCTTCGGGCCGGGTCACGGTGACGGCATAACGCAACTGCGGATAGGTGATCAGTACCAAAGCCCCGTCGCGTCCCTCGGGTCGGATGGTGTAGGGATCTACCACATCGAGCGCTACTGCAATCGGTGTCGTGTCGACTTCGACACGGTATTCGTGAGAGCCATCAACGATCAGGGTGTAGACCCCATCCTGAACCACCGAGCCATCGAAGCCACGGCCATCCCACGGCACCAGAACCTCGCTCACCGTCGGTGTCGACTCGACCAGTATGTTCACCAGTTCGCCGTCCGCGTCAAAGATCTGGATCTCGACCTCAACCGGCTCGAGTGTCTGGTAGTGGATGAAGGTCTCGTCCAGGACACCGTCAGCGTTGGGAGAAATCAACTCCGGCGCAACCCAGAGGTCGGTGATGCGCGGGAACTCCGCCGTCGTCACGCTCTTCACGGTCTCGGCCGTGTTGCCGGCCAGATCCTCGACCGTCAGGCGAACCAGCCAGCTTCCCGGCCCCGGCGGCACCCAAGTCTGAAACAAGTCATCCACTACCGGAGCACTGCGAGGCGGCGAGATCGCTTTCCAAGCCTCTGGCTCGTTGGCCGACGTGTATGCGAGGCGATAGTTGGCAAAATTCAGATCCATCGCTGTGCCTTCGAGCACCACGCTGGTTGGATCCACCGTCCGCCGGATGCGCAGAACAGCGGTCATATTCGCCAGCGAGCGCATCAGGAGCTCATCCCCTGAAACTCCGCCCTCGACACAAACGCCAGCTCTCGGACTGTCGTTCCGCGCTCGAAAAATCAACTGGCTACCGGACGGCGCCAACAACACCGGTTTTGATCCCTTGAAGAGGCCCGTATCGGCACCCACAAAGTCACGGAACAACGGCACCCACAGGTTCTCCGGATCAGGGTTGAACAGCCCGATGAGTCGGCAGTTCTGGTCATCGACGGTACAGATCGGCAGGTCCGCACCTTCCTCGCCTGGCAAACCGAGATGGACCACCCACGATTGGTGTTGCTGTTCCGGGAAGGGACCCACCGGATCACCATAGAAGCTGCCATCGATGGCCAGCAGAGCCTCGTCGTTGGGCACCCACGATAGGTCGAAGAAACGGTCCGCAATATCTTGTCCTACTTTGAAGACCACGGTCTCCGGGGAATCCAGAGTCTCGGCGGAGTCGAAGGTCTCGAAAGCCTGGTCTCCCGCCGCCGAAGACCAGGACACATCTTGACGAGAGGCAACCCATTCCCTGAGGGCAACCGCTGCGTCAGGCGAATCTGGGGCTCGAAGGACTTCCGTCGGCGGGTCGGACTCGCGGGCAGCCCAACCGACCGTCTTCATTTCGCCGCTCTCCAGATCAAACCGCACGATCTGTTGCACCGAAACCTCGAATGCCAGCCCGTAGACAATGGTGCCGGCGATTTCAGGGCTGACGCTCGACCAACTGAAGAGCGCGGCACGCCCCAAAGAACCCTGTTGGCAAAAATCGGACCCCGGAACAAACCGTTCGCAGCTCTCGCGATCGAGGTTCAGCAGCTCTTGAACTTCCTCAGGGAAGTCCGGAGTCGACGGCGCCGCCAACGAGGTTTCGAGAGCCCCTTCACGGCTGAACACCAACGTATCGCGGAGCACCCGAGGAAAGAGGGCCAGGCGGCGGCTGTCGGGAGACCACGACGAGCTGTGCCCGGCAGCGCCGGTATCGAGCTCGGTGGCGATCACCGTTGTGGCTCCGGTCTCGAGGTCGAGCAGAGTGTAACGTTCGTTCGAACCCGGCTCGTCACGAATCAAGAGGGTCTGGCGATCCGGGGACAGGTTGAATCCGGTTGGTTCCAGATTCTGACCCGAGAACAAGACCTCTCGCTGCGTCACGTCATCCACTGAGACCCGGATCAGATCGTTGCGGTCGAGATAAAGCAGGTGACTCGAGCCTGCACTGAAGGCCACCGGGAACCGATTCTCCTCAGACCGAACCGCCCCGACCGGGACCGCTTCGCTGCCATCACCGCGAGCGATCCACAAGCGGTGGCGATCGTCGGTCGGACTGGTGCTCGAAGGGCCTTCGGTCCACGCCATCCACGAACTGTCCTCGGACACCACGTGCTGTAGAAATACCAACTCGTCATCAACTGGAACCACGAGGTATTCGAGCTCCAGGGTCTGGGTCGACACCCGGTAGACACCGTGTAGGGGCAGGGCTGTGGAGGCCGCGTCAATCACCCGGAAATAGACCCACTGCTCGTCGTCGGAAAATACCGGCGCGGTGATTTCCGGCACCCTGCAGGTGAGGTTTGCGAAGGTCTCGTAGACCGTACCGACGGCCTGCAACAAGCTACTCTGATTGTTGTCGAGCACCACTCGGCTCTCGCCGATCACCGAGTCGTCAGCGGCGACCACCTGCAACAGGTAGATGCCATCGGGAGCCATTGGACCGGCGTCGGTGCGACCATCCCACTCGACCTCACCGGAGGTGACAGAACCCACGTCCTCCCACGTTCGCGCCGCACGCTGGCGGCTGTCGAGGGCTTGCACCCGAACCGCCGTCGTCTCCTCGAGCCGGAACAGGAAGCGCACGCTATCCAGCCGGCCGTCCCCATTGGGCGAGAAATAACGATTGGAGACCGCAAAGTTGCCAGACTGCAGAGGAAAGCTCCGCACCGCCGAGTTGTTCGCCGCGGTCTGCTCCGCCACCGCCCCGTCACCGTTGACCACCGTGAAGATCGTCAACTCGTCACTTTCCGAGCTGGTGGTGAGCGCAAACGAAACATTCCGTGACCCACCCGCTGCCAGGTCGACTCGAGCCTCGGGCGCCAACGGCTGGCCACCAGCCTGCGGATCACCGTCGTAGATCACCACCAACACATTGCTGGCCGCTTGCTCACCAGCATTGGTGACGTGGACCGACACCGTCACCGAATCCCCTGGCTGCGGAAACGCCGGAGACAGGGTCAGTGACGCCTCGGAGATTGCGGGATCGGGCAAGCTCAACACTTCGAACTGCCGGAACGCCTGATTGTCGTCTTCCGCAATCTCGGCGATCCGATCGTCGGGATCGACCACCACAAACACGCTACGGTCGCCCGCTGGAACACTGTCCCAGGTCAAGGTCACAACTTGCGTTGAGAGACCTCCGGCAGTCACGGTCACCGGCCCAGCGACCAGCGGCGCCCCTTCAGCTGGATTGCCATCGTAGGCCACAACATCGAAGGCATCCGCCGCCACCAAGGTGGTGTTCTGGATCTCGGCCTGGATCACCAATGGGTTACCCGCCAACGCCGGATCCGGGGCGATCGTCAAAGCGCTGCTGCGCACCACCAGGTTGGGCTCGGTGAGCTCGCCGACGGTGAACGCCAGCGCACCTTGATTGTTGGTTTCGTCGGCCTCGGTGAACGCGTTGGTAATCAGCTCGATCGTCAGATCGAGGGCCCCTTCCAAGTTAGCCTGCCACACCACCGGCACCACCAGGCTAGTGCCCGCCGCCAAGAAGAGAGGTTGGTTCAGGACCTCCTCGCTGACGGTACCGTCCGAGATCGTGGCCAGCAGCGTGGCGCTCTGTGGTTGGTCGCGGGTGCCGCGATTGCGCACCGTGACTTGAAAATTTGTCAAGGCGCCGAGGATCACCGGGTCGGTGAGCCGCACGAGGTCACCGTCGGTGACTTCGAGATCCACCGTCGGCTCGGTTTCGAGGAAACCTTCAGCGTGATTGTTGGTCTCGTTGTCCTCCGCAAACTCACCGTCGGGGTCTACCACCACGGTCAAGGTTGCAGCAGGACCCGTCAACAGATAGGAGAAATTGAGATCGATGTTGGCGCGCGCCGCAATGTCGAGCCGCTCGTCGTGGACCAGGGCGCCGACGCCCGGGGCGCCATCCCACACCACAACCCGCACTTGGGAAGCCGCGGTGAGTCCCAGATTCCGTGCGGTCAGGGCTACCGCAACCGACGTCGGCAACTCACTGGGTCGGGCCGGTGCAAAAACGAAACTCGACGCCTGCACTTCGAGATCCACCCCCGCCGGGGCCGGCTGCACCTCGACAGTCAACTGCGCCGTATTGTCGTCTTCATCAACTTCCTGCACGCTGCCATCGGGATCCACCACCGCGGTCAACAGATGACTGCCGGCTTGGCCGAGGGTGTCCCACAGCAGCGAGACCACCGCGGTCTCACCCACGGTCAGTAGCGGTACGTCCGTCTCGACAATCACCACCCCATCCGCCGGAACACCGTCGAAGAGTCGGACCAGACTGACTGGCGATGCCACCCCGCCGGTGTTGGTCACTGTCGCCAACAGCTCGAAGCGTTCGCCATCGCGCGGCTCGGAGGCTGGTGGCTCGAGACTCAGCACCAAGTTGGGCTGGGTCAGCTCGGTGACGACGAAGGACCGTTCGGCAACATTGTTGGTCTCGTCGACCTCGAGCAGGAAAGCACCCGCATCCACTTCGACGATCAACGAAAACTCACCCGCCTGAGCCGCCGTCCAGGAGAAGCTCTGCTGCAGCTCTTGACCGCCAGCAAAAGCGATCGGACGCCGCTCGAGCTCGAGGGCCAGAGTGCCGTCCGAGATCGAGAACGTCACATCTGTGGCGGGGGCATCGAAGGTCCCATGATTGCGCAGGGTGACGTCGAATTGGGCCGCGGCGCCAAGCACCACCGGATCGACGGCGATCGCCAGGTCGGCAGCGGTGACCTCGAGATCGAAGCTGGGGATTGGTGTGACCACCACCGTCGCGACGTTGTTCGACAGCGTGTCCTCGCTGCTGTCGGTGGCAACCTCGAGGGTGAAACTGACACTGTCGCCGGTGGTCAAGTCATGCGTGAAGTTTGCTACGAAACTCGTCCGGTCGAGCACCAGCGGAAGAATCTGTTGCCCAAGCTCGATGCCGGTCTCCGGGTCACCAAGCCACAACCGGACAACAACGTTCTCGGCCCTGCTGCGCCCTAAATTGCGCACCACGGCTGAGATCGCGAGCTCCGCTGGCAAGGAACTTGGCGCCGCTGGGACAACCGACACCTCGGCACTCGAAATCGCCAGATCCGCTGCCTCCGGAGCTGCTTGCACCACCACTTCCACGGTGGCCAAGTTGTTGCCCTCGTCAATCTCAGCCACCGCATTGTCGGCGTCGAGCTCGAGAGTCAGGGTTTGGGAGCCGATATGGTCGGTGGAATCCCAAACAAGAGTCAGGGCCACAGTTTGACCGGGTTGAATCGCCGGCAGGGTCGCGTCCGCGACGGTCAACGCAGGTTCCCCCTCGAGCAAACGAACGACAGTCGGGACGGATGTCTGGGAACCGGCATTCCTGACCGTCGCCACAATCGCCACCGCTTCGCCATCCCTGGCATTGGCCGGCTGGGCACTGGGTGGCTGGGCAAAACCCAAGTCGGGCAGCTGAAACACGTTGAGCCCTGAAACCGCCCGCGCCGTCGCGTAAACGCTGCCATCCCAACTGCCATCAACACCCTGCCGCGAGCGCAAGAAATCTTCGGCCGCGAGGCGGTTGATGGTGTTGCCGGCCCCTAGGCCGGCCAGCACTTCGAGCACCGAGCCGGTATCGTGGATGGTGGATGGGCTGTCACCAAAACCCCCATCGGCGCTGTTCTGCCTGCTCGTCAGCCAGGCCAGAGCCGGGTCCAAAACCGGTGTCGCTCGGTCGAGCTGATCCAGGGTCGCCAGCACCACCACCGTCACCGACGTCCGGCTCGGCGCACCCGGTACATGGCTCCAGCCACCATCCGCGCCCTGGGTGGCGTAAAGGTACTGCACGGCTTCTTCGACCGCGCCGGCAGACAGCTCGGGCCATGCAGTCCTCAGGGCCAAAGCGGTGTCAAGGGGATCGCTGAGATGGCCGGCCGCAATGCCCCAGCCGCCGTCGGCATTCTGACGGGCCACCAACTCGGACCGAATCAGGGTCGACTCCGCCCCGAGCAACGAACGACTTTCTGCCGACCGCGCCAGGTAGTCGGTGGTCGCCTCGTCGCGCTGATCGAGCCAGCCGAGGACGTCAGCCGAGCGCTCAAAGGCGGGGTCGAGGCGAGTCAACACCTCCACCGCGACCGTCGTATCGCGCAGCCTTGACCCGAGATCGTCCTGCCAGAAGCCCTCTGTCGCCTGTTGTCCTCGCAGCCAGGCGAGGGCAGCAGAAAAATCAAAATCTTCCAGCGGTCGCACGTCTGCCCCGCCGGTGGTGCCCGGTTCGCCGGGCTCCCCGTCGGGAATTGCCGCCGGCAACACCCGCAACAGACCGCGCCCGCCGGTGAGAATTGCAAAGCGTAAAGCCAGCCCGCGGCGCAACCGATCGATGCCTTCCAAATCTTCGTCTCGAGCGGCCTGGCCGGGTCGTTTGAGCAGCACAAAAGCAGCCCGATATTCCGTCGGTGCTTCACCTGCCGCCGGTACCCGGGGCCCTTCGGCCGCCACCACGTCGGCGAGGGTCACCGTCTGCGGTGTTGCGGTGAGGGTCGCACCACGCACCGGTAGTTGAGTCGGGTCGGTCCCTGGGCTCTCGAGCCGGATGAACGGCGGCACTTCCTGCTCGCTGTAGAAGCCAGCCAAGTAAAGATCCAGCGGGCTAAAAAAGCGTTGGACGGCACGGGCGGTGAACGTCCCGTCACCATTGTCCCGCCAATCGCTGCCGTACATCACCGACGCCTCGGAGTCGAGCAAGAAGCTCCAATGGCTGGCGTCGCGTCCCAACAAATTCCCACCATCAGCGGTGATGTAACAACACCACTGATGGAGGATCTCGTGGGTCATCGTCACGATCGCGTCTTCGAAGCCGGGATCGAGCAGCTCGGTCTGGTACCTGCTTACCGCCGCCATATCGATCGTGCCGCGCAGCCGGCTGTTACTGCCGAAAAGCTGTGATTGATCGAAGGGAGCAACACCGATCCCCTCGACATCGTTGCGGACCATCAAATGAAACGCCACCGCTTCGCCGGTGTCGAATTCGAATGCCGTGAAAATAAACAGAAAATCAACATCATCGGGATGGTGGCGGAAAAACTCCTGCCCCACTGCGGCCCGCGCCTCAAAGTTCAACGCGCCGTCGATCGTCTCGTCGTAGTTGCCCTCGACGTCAATCACCGTAATGGCATTCTGATCCGCGACAAAGGTCGCGACAAAGGGCTCAGTGGCCTTGAACGTGAGCTCGCCATCCAACGCCACCCCATCGAGGCGATAGGTGTCGAGGTCGTCAACGATGGGCGTCCCGACAGCGGGCTCCTGTGCCACCAGCAAAGCGACCGAAGCAGACCCAATGAGCAGAATCCAAAAGAACAAAATCCAAGATGAACTTCTCAACGATGATCTCCCTCACGATCGAACGGTGGCGCCAAGCCCACCGGTGAACGACAAGCCACTACCGGAGCCCGTCTCACGACGTCGCGATCAAACACTGCAATAACGAGACCTGCCAGTGGTGGCCAACGTCAACCGACGCTGTTCCAGCACCACCTGCTCCGGTGTTAGGCCCAGGACCCAAGGCTCAGCACCCAAGCGCTTGGCCTGTCCCCCCGCCCTCCACCCTGACACTGCTTCGCAGCAGACGGTTCGAATTAATCGGTTTCAACACAACCGGCCAAGGCGGAAGTACAAATATCAAAATACCGATACAGGAATACCTGTATTGTCTCCGCTACCGCCTCAATGCAATACCTTCAATCATAGACGCGGATTTGACGGCTGGAAGTGATCAAGAGATTTACGGCAGATTCCTGGCCGCTCTGTCGCGGTGCGATCCTCTCCCTATCGCACCGCTCCACGTGATTGACATCGCGCAAACCGAAGCGCAGGAATCTGAACCTTCCCACTGGCTTGGCGGAACACCATAGAGTAGCGCCCACATTGCCATTTCAGGCTTACCTTGGAGTACCTATCGATGAAGTCTCTCTTGTCCATCCGCAGCCTCGTCTTCGCGGTTGTCCTCGTCCTGTCCCCGGCAGTCTTCGCACAGTCGGCGGAGCCGCCTGTCGAGCCGACAGAAGCCGAGGTGGAACAGGCTGAGACCACACAGCGGCTGTCGACCCTCGCTGGCATCCTCGAGTCGGAAGCAACAATCCGCGCCGAGATCGAACAACTCGAACAGCGCCATCACCAAGCTCAAACAGGGTCTGGAAGACGGGTTTCGCAAAGAAGCTTACGGCGAATATCTGGCGGTGGTCATCGTGGAGCTCAAAGAGATGGGGGCCTCGTCACTGGATGTGATCACCATCGGCAAGTTCCGCGGCGGCGCGGCCTCCGAGTACACCGAGATCCGCTGGAAGCTTCAGCAGTTGGCGCTCGAAGTGTGTAATGAGAATGGATGGGAGATCCCCTTCCCGCAGTTGACGGTCTCGTCATTGAACACCGAGGCTACGGCCGCGTCGTTGTTGGCCGGAGGTGAGTAAACCAACGGAGTAAATGGATAAGGCGACGTGTCGCCCCCGCCGCCCTTTCGACGGAGTTGCACCTCGCCTTCAGTGAGGGACATCATCGCTTCGTCGATTGGAGTCTTCTCGCGAGCATCGATTTACAAGTCGCATCGCAACCAGGTCCACGGACTACTGAAAGTGACTATAGACCTTTGGCGGCTCCAAACTCTCGAGCGAAATCTCGAGTAACTCGATAGCGTCCGCAGAACTGTGAGCAGCCACCTCGATCAGGAGGGCTGATAAGTTGGTCTTCAGCTGTCCTATCGTTCTTCTGCTTTTGCGAGCGGACGTTTCGGCAGGAGGCATATCGCGCAGCCGAGAGGCTTCGATGCCAGCAGATGCAATCACGCTGTCGACGGCTTGCTCCACAGCTTCAGTCAGCGGCGCTAGGTCTCCCTGCCGACTACGTAGCAACTTGCTGACTGCCCTGTAGAGTTCCTTGCGCTCAGCCACTCCATCAACAACCTTGTCGCTCATCACCAGGAAGAGTGGCCGTGGCACATACTTCTCATAAATTGACTTGAGAGAGCTCTGGGTCCTGAGGGTAGGCAAGAAAACCTGTCTCTCTTGGCCACATATCTCAATGACGTCCCTGGTTGAGCTCTCGTCGATCATAGCGGCAGCAAACTCGACGAGCTCTGGTTCAACAAGAGAGCGATAGCGGTGGAGCACGTCCTTATATTGCGGCAGATTCGCCAGCGAGTTCGCCTTGGAGCCAAGCGTACTTGCTGCCCTAGCACCCGTCTTGTGGTAACGCAGTAGAATGATAAGAAGCTCCCAGTACTGGGCACGGGTCAGCTCGGGAATCAGTCTCTCGAACACCCCGCGGAGGCCGCTTCGCGAATAATCGCTAACCGCCAAACAGTAAAACAGATCCCTTCGAGAATCTTGGTTCGTCAAGATTTCCGCCATCAAACCAGCCACCGCGGCAGGCTGTGTCTGCAGCGCTTGATAGATCAACGTTGCGGAGAGGTACGAATTCCCAAGGTGTTCAGGAAGCCGCGAAGCCACGATCTCTGTCGCCAAGGCAGAATTCAAGATGCGCAAGAGTGAGAACGAGAGGGACAGACGCACCGGCAGCGCCTTGTCGAGGCTCCCTTGCAGGGAGGAACGGATATGTTGCATAAACTCGTCAGTCGGGTGGCACAAGCGAAACAGATCTTTCGACAATAGGAAGATAGGTTCATCGATAGACAAGGCATGCTTCAGGAAGCGCTCGATAGCCAGTGTCATGTCGAATTCTTGTGGGATATGTGAGACAAACTGACGCGACATATCAAGATGGCTCTTCTCCGCACCCTCTCGCAAGGCTTCATGGAGGACAATTTCGAGCGTCTCTCGATGAAACTGTTCAGCCGCAAACTCTGTCTCGTTGCGGAATATCGACAGAAATTCTGAAAACTCTCGACCTGCCACGTTCTCGAGGAGGCGCGCATATTCCTCCGGCTTGGCAAGAAAGCGGGAGGCGAGAACCTCACGAAACCTTCTATGCGGAAAATCGTAGAAGGTTTCTGTTTCAGACTTGTCGACCACAATAAACACTCCACAGTAGATTAGCTGAACTGCGAAGTCTGGTCGACGTCGCGAAGCGTTCGACATATCCCGTAGGATCTGCTCCGCATTTTCGGATTCGCTACTCTCGAAAAACTCCCTCACCTTCTCTCTAAGATACGAAATAGTGAACACGGAGCGCTTCCTCAAATAGAGTTGAGCAGAAAAGAACTTCAAGAAGATCAATTTGTCTTCGGGATACGCGTTCCGTCGCTTTAGGAGGCCTGCTTTGTGAGCGCGTGGCAGATCCCGTGCCTTGTGTGCATCCAGATCATGAAGCAGCAGATCGACACAAGCCAGAATGAGATCGTCGAACTTATCGTTCCACTCGACGTCAAACGACTTTTCTTGAAGAACCTTCTCCGTATAGACGTAACACATGATGGTCAGAAAGAGCGGATTGAACGAGAGCTCTCGGATATTCGGATCATTCGACGACTCAACAGAATCGAGAAAATACTCTTCACTCAGAAACTCTCGAAATGCTGCGGAGCGCTTCCTGTATTTATTGAATATCTTCTGAACAAGCTTCTCACGATTGTCCCCAACCCCTTGCAGCTCGACAGCATGGGGAGGATTCAGAGCGGCGTCCCGAACGGCTTTTCTCCGACTTGACCGAACTTCATCGCTCCCCTCATCGGGGCCTCCTGCCTGCTGTATCTTTCCGAAACCCGGGATAGGATTCAGCACGAAGAACTCCCTGCGAGAAGACAACCAAACCCTGCAATGAGCCATCGCATAGTGCAGCGAGTCGGTAACACTCAGCAAGTCGCTTGCAGCGGCCCGCTCGAGCAACTTGTATTCTTCAGGAAACATCAACGTCTGCAGCTCGTCACGAACAAAATTTCGATTATCGGCTGAGAAGGCGATTTCGTCGTAACCGTCAAAGAAGAAGAATAGTTTACCTTGAGACGACATTCGACGAAGACGTGCTTGTCCTCGCGACCCTTTGCTAAACAGCCGGTTGTTATCGACGATGTAGCGAAGGATTGGGTCGGGGCGAGAGTTGTCGACCATCTTCAGCGGCACATAGACGGGTATCGGCCTCTCTTTTGGATAAACAAAACGTTTGTCCTTCGATCGACTCAGCAGTAGGAGGATGGCATACCGTTGGAGCGTCGTCTTGCCGATACCGGCGTTACCTAGGAATAGCGTCCTCCGACCTCGCCGCAGACGTTCGTCCGGGTCTATCTGAAAAGGAGCAGGGAGAGGCTTCACCCTGAGGTTGTTTATGTCGAGCTTCTCGAAAGATATATCGACAAAGTCGTTGAGAACTTCAGCGTCCAAGTCGCGATATATGAACGGCATGGACTGAAGCTGTTCGCGCAATTTGCGCCGATATTTCAGAAGTTTCGAAAAAGGGAGATGTCGAAGCGGCGCACGCAGGAGTAGCGCGGCAAGCAGGGAGCTCGAAACACCAATCAACAGCGAGACTGTAACTTCAGACATTCCGGACTGCCGTGTTTCTTCTAGTGCTTGACTAGGATACGTTTGAGGAAGCGATCAGCCCTTGCCTTGGCAAATAGGGTCGCGACAACGCTTTGGCTGAGCACGGCTTGGGTGCGCAATCTTCAGTTGCTCTGTGAAATTCGAGTGACTCGATCTATCAGATGTGCAGATACCGGAAAATGAACGGCGGACAACCCTCGGTTGACTCGATTCGAAACCCGATAGAAGTTGTACCAGTGTCTCGATGATAGCAGATGGACTAAGATCGGCCGCGCCGTGATCTTATCCTCGGCGGCGTTTCAGCAGACCTACCGTCAATCAAGCTCGAGTCGTTGTGAATGGTAAGCCTGACCGGGATTCTGGAGAAAACGTCGACCGCGCCTGTGTTGGAGGTACTGATCGCTAGAGAGCGTCCGCAACGAGTCACTGTCTGCGCTAGCGTCCAACCAGATATCTGAAGGGCTCCCTGGCTCTGCCCAACTTCCAGACGATTGTGCGTGTCGCCCGGTGTCTGAATCGACATCCCTGGCCGCAGCAACGCAACCCTCAACAGGTGTCTCGACCTGGGAGACTTCCACCGCCGGGATTATCGTCGCCAACTCCCAGCTCTGTTCTGGCGCTTCGTCGCCAACGAGTAATTCTTCGTCATCGCTCGGCATCGGCTCGACGTCATGCTCAACAGCTTGCTCGGCTGGCTGCTGACGCGCCGCACGTTGGGTCACTCGCATGCGGTCGGCGAGGTCGTCGAGGCCGGCGAGGCGGTAGAGACCTTCTTGCAGGCGACCCACGTTGGCGTAGAGTCGACGGGCGTGTTGCTGCGACTCCTTGACCAGGAGTCGCGATTGCTGCACCTGCTTGTGCATCGAGCCGATCTCCACTTCCAATTCGTCGAGCTGTTGACTGCGGACTTCCCAGGCGGTGGCCAGGGCTTCTAAGTCCACCGACGCTTGGTTGGCGAGCGGCTGAGGTAGCTCCGCGATCATGCTCGGATCCCGCATGCGGGCGATCATTAGGCTCACCTGTTCGCGGAGCGCCATGAACCCGCGAGCGGGCACAGCGTCGAGACCGACTAGGGGTAGGGCTTCGTTGCCGTAAACGCCGCTGATCGTTTTGCGCACGGTTCGGTAGTCTCTGGACATCTCGCCCACCAGCGAGTTGCGTTGCCCGCGCAGC
>JAJCXQ010000367.1 GCA_029263355.1 Acidobacteriota bacterium
ACAGCCGCCACGGGTTGTCATCGTCGTGCTGCGTGGGGTCAAGACCCACTTCCAATATCTCGAGCCGGACTGGACACCAACCGTGGACTGAGGCGGCGGATCAAAAATGACGACGAAACAACACAACGCAACCCGAGACCGCGTCGGCAGGCTGGCATTGATCGCTTGGTGGGTGAGTCTTGGGATGGCGACAACGCCGATTCTGTGGGGACAGGCTGCTGAAGGTAATCCCTATCGTTCCCTCGGCGCCAAGACGGAAGTGATGGTCGACGTGACCTTTGTGCTCAAGGTCAAGATGCCGGGGGCTGGCGGCGGCCGCGAGATCGAAGGTGAAACTACCTGTCTGCTGATCGACGCGGAAGGGTTGGTGTTGTGCTCCAACACCGAGCTCGGTGGCTACGTCGGTCTGATGTCGCAGCTGATGGGTCGGGGGTCGGGTTTCGATATGACTGCGGCTCCGCGCGAGATCAAAGTGTTGGTGGGTGACCACACCGGAGGGCTCGACGGCCATCTACTGGCGAGGGACAGTGAGCGCGATCTAGCGTGGGTCAAGCTCGATGAGCCGATCACCGAGCCGGGAATCCGGTTTCTCGACCTCGCCCAGTCCGCCGAGCTGCAGCCTGGAGACCGGTTTTATCGGCTGCGTCGGATGGATAAGTTTTTTGGCTCGGCGCCCATTGTAACCGAGGGTGTTGTGGCGGCGAGGGTCGAGAGACCGCGCAAACTGCTGGTGCCGGCAGAACCGGCGAGTGGTGGGTTCGGTTTGCCGGTCTTCACCGCCGAGGGGCAGTTCGTCGGAATGACCGTAATTCTGGTACCGGCCGCTGAAGACCAGGTCGGCGGCATGCTCAACAGCGGTATGTCTTTCCTGAGCTCGGCGGCCAAGCTAGAAGATATGGTCGGGGGACTCATCATGCCAGCAGCGGAGCTCGCCAAGGCGACGCGATTGGCGCGTGAAAGCTTCGCTGAAGACGAGGAAGACGAGTAATCCGCGTGGGGGTGGACCTTGTGTCCACCCAACCGGACCGACACCGGGTCGGCCCCTACGCCGGCCCGGTTCTGGCCTCCCCCTTTGAAAAAGGGGGGCTCACAGCGCCTCAGAGGCCGAAAATCCCGCCGATTTCTTCCACGCGCACACTCTGTAAGTGATTGACCGGTCAGTGTTTACTCCCGTCGTGCCCATGATTGGAGTAGCTTACCACAGTGCGCCGTCGAGGTGTCAAGATGCTATGTAGGCTCGCCTGGCTCGGCGGGAATAGAGACCCGGCCAGGATTGTTCAGCTTCTTCCACAGCAACAACCAAGGAGGAAGATCGATGACAACCCAGACCCAGAAGAACGAGTCTACCGCGCCCTTGTACGTGGCTTTGGAGCTTGGCAATTCAAAGTGGAAATTGCTGTCGGCAGTTCGGCTCGGCGCTAGGCCGCGGACCGTATCGATCGCGGCGGGCGACCTGGCGGCGCTGAAGGCGGAGATCGTAAAGTCGAGGCAGCGCCACGGTCTTAGCGAAGCAGCGCCAGTGTTGAGCTGCTACGAGGCCGGTCGCGATGGCTTCTGGTTGCACCGTGCGCTGTTATCCGAGGGAATTGAGAACATTGTGGTGGATCCGTCGAGCATCGCCGTGGATCGCCGAGCTCGGCGGGCGAAGACGGACCGCTTGGACGCGGAGAAGCTGCTGCGTCATCTGATCCGCTTCCAGGAGGATCCGCAAGAGTGGCGGGTGGTACGCGTGCCCAGCGTCGAGGACGAAGATGAGCGTCATCTGCATCGCGAGTTGACGCGGCTGAAGCGGGAGCGCACCCAGCATACGAATCTGATCAAGAGCCTTCTAGTCTTGCACGGCTTGCGTCTGGCGGTACGCTCGAGCTTCTTGGAGGATCAATCGCAGCTGTCGATACCGAGTCGTCTGCGCGCTCGCCTGATCCGGCAATACCAGCGCCGTCAGTTGGTGGAGGATCAGATTCGGGACCTGGAGAAGGAGCGTCGTGATCTGATCGCCTTCGGAGAGACGGTTACGGCGCGGCAAGCGGCACACTTGTCAAAGTTATGTGGAATCGGCGAGACCAGCGCGTGGGTCTTTGCAAGCGAGCTCTTCAGCTGGCGGGAGTTACGGAATCGTCGCCAGGTCGCCAGCTTGTTGGGGCTCACGCCGACACCCTACAACAGCGATCAGGGGGAGCGGGAGCAGGGCATCAGCAAGGCCGGACTACGCGACGTTCGGGCATTGGCCGTCGAGATCAGCTGGTGCTGGTTACGCTATC
This sequence comes from Acidobacteriota bacterium, assembly GCA_029263355.1. Taxonomy (GTDB): domain Bacteria; phylum Acidobacteriota; class Thermoanaerobaculia; order Multivoradales; family J023; genus JAAELT01. The sequence continues at coordinate 2,262 of JAJCXQ010000367.1, forward strand.
AGCCTCAGAGTCGGCTCAGTCGTTGGTACCGCGAACGATTCGGCTCAGGCCGACGGTCTCGCAAGGTGGGTATCGTGGCGTTGGCGCGCAAACTGATGATCGCGCTTTGGCGCTATACGGAGTTCGGAATCGTGCCGGAGGGAGCGACTTTGAAGGTGTAGCTATCGGCTGAGCGCATGCGACCAGTCCCCTCGACCTTGGATTATGTGCCGGTGCTCGGAGGCGTCAAGGTTTCCCTTCGGCGCTTCACTCCTCGCAAGCTCGTCGTTCGCGACCTTGACACCTCCTGCGCGCCGTCAGCACGCGGAGTGTCGAGGGGGCCGGAGAAAAACAATGATCGGATGGGAATCGTAGCCGGGCCGCGTCGTCATCGACAACCAGATCAATTCGGAGTTAGGTAGGCAGAACACGTTTGATGAAAACCTGGTGGAGCGAGTCCGTAGTGCCCCTGGGCAGACCAAAGCCGTTGTCAAGACTGGACCGCTCCCCAGGCTTCCGCCCATTTCGCCTAGCGAACACGGCATTAGGTGCGGCCTTCGGGCCAGCACGGATAGAAGGTGGCCCTGGAGAAACTCAGGGCACTCGGAAGCCGCCGGGTTTGATCCTCGTGTGCCTGCGAGACCGATTGAGATGAAAACAACATCGCTTTTCTAGCCCTTACACGAAAAGGAGGCTTGACAAACGAGACCTCATAGAAGGGGCACTCAGGGGGCAGCACTGGCCAGTTCTGTCCCGCGCCTTACCGTGGACTGCCACGGTAGCCAGCATCTAGGGGGTTGTCACCCTGGCGCCGGCGGCAGCAGCGGCTCGTCAAAGGGGAATCTCAGCGTCTGCAAGATCACGCCGACGACGAAGATCTCACAAGCTTGGCAGGTGTCGATGTGGGCAGCGATCTCAGCAGCTTAGGTGACGGGGGCCGGATTGATAACCGACGCCGCGTGACCCTTGGAAGAGTGGTGCCCAATGCGCGTCTTCAATGCCGGACGGATTGCTGTGGCCGACTACGTAGGCGCCCAGCCGAACGTCTGGCGGCTTGGTTGGCGTTGGCAACGGGCGTCCGGCAGGGTAAGCTGCTAGCGAAAGGATCGACTCACGCGCGTAGGATTCTGCACAGTTCCAGTCACCCGCCCGGCGCCTGAGATGCCCTACGAGCACGCAAAGTCGAGCCGACAGCGCTCTACGAAGAGTTGTGGAGAGGATGACGGTACAGTTTCTGGTTGTTCGTGGTGGCTTCGATTGATGTGCTGATGCCAGACACCTTGAGACCCTGAAGCAATGGCCGGACGTAGACAAATCGATCGGATCTGGGACGATGCAGTTGATGCCGGCTTGGAGAATGCCGAGTTCATCGAGAAGGGAGAAGCCTGGTGTTCGCACCTACGCATGGCACTTACTTCAGGGGGGCTCGTTGCAGCTCAGACCGGGCTCCCATCGGGCATGGTCGAACTCACGTGCCAGCACGCGAAATCCTCGCACGGTTCCGGCAGGCTGTCGCGGGGCCTTCCTGATTTCCTGTGGAACGAGTGCCGCGGCTGCCCTCACCATAATCCTAACGGCGATACGAGTTGGGGCGAGGAGGTACTCCGCGAGAAAGAAGAGGGAGAGGTTCGGGCCGAACAGCTCCGAGAAGAGCAAGAGGAGAAACTCGCGGCAACTCGTGCTGTGTTGCGGGATACCGCCGAGCAAGCCCGGCGCGCTTCACGTCCAGAGGAACAACGCATCGCCGAGCTGACCGAGCAGTTCTTCACGGAAAATTCAGAGGATGCCCAGAAGGGGTCAAAGCTGCTGACGCGAGCCGCGAAAGTGGCATCCGATCTTTTTGGCGAATCTGTTACCGACGTCCTTATCGCGAATGCCAAAAGGAAGGACTTCTGCAAGCTGTGTTTGCCTGTTCTCCTTGAACTGGCCAATAACCGGCCTGACCTAGCTTCTCCACTTGCTGAAGTCGGGTCCATCGCTATTCTCGAAGATCTGGACCTAGAAGCCGGATCAGCAATCATTTTGACTACCCAGGACTCCCTTGACGATCCACCTTCAGAAAAGACTATCAAAGTACTAGCTTTACGAAGAAGGTATAACCGAGGCCCTTTCGAACCGTATGTTCCACCAGCCGAGGAGGACGAAACACCATCTACTCGCCTACTCCAATCAGCAATCTCTGGCCACCGTGAAGCGTTAATCGATGTTGTTAAGAGAAGGCTCCTCCACGAAGCAGGAGACGTTAGGATAGGCGCTTGTGAACTGCTGCTGAGACTCATGCAATCCGAGCCGTCTTTGGTGTTCGAAGTCTTGGCTCCCCTTACGCGATCACTCGGCCTAGAAGACGACTCAGCCTACGGTAGCGCAGACCGCTTTGTATGCGGAGTCTTGGCACGAGCATATGTGCAATTCCCAAAGAGAATAGAGGAACATCTCGGTAAAGAGGTTTGCGGGACGACAGACAGGGACAAGCTACGGCTTCTAGTCTATCGCCAGCTCTTCTACTATGTGGGCAACAGAGACGAGGCGCTAGACGCAAGGCAGAAAGATAGGCTCTTGAGCCCTGTATTCCGACGAGTTCTAAGTGTCATCGGTAGTGATCATGACGATCTTAAAGTTAGGTACAAAGCGACAGAGATCGTCGCCTACGCCTGCGAGAAACTGACGGATTTTGTTGTTCCGTATGTAGATGTGCTTCTTGGCACATTTGCGCTCGTACTGGCACAAGATCTACCCGCCGCCCCGCCACGGATCTTACTACCGGGCGAAGATGAGACTCCAGCTGAGCTAAAGCAGTTGGAAGAGTTTAATCGCTACCACGATTGGAGTATGGTCAGCGACAATTTTACTAGGTGCCTGGACTCCCTCGTACGGCGCGAGCCCGCTGCTGTTGGCAACGAGGTGCTCTCGACTCTCGAGGGTATTGACAATGGCTCCGAGCGACTCAGGGCGCGTCTCCTGAGACTTGCAGGGGAACTTGTCACCCGAGATCTGGCACTCCTAGATCGTGCTCTTCCGCTTCTGTGGCGCGCTGCGATGGACTACGAATCCGACCTTGTGAGACTATGTGGTGTTGAGGCTCTGAGTGGCGCCTTCCGCAATCGCCGTGTGAATCCCCCGAAGAATGTAGGAGAGGCACTTCTACTGCATCTTCGGGATCCCGTGATTGGTGTCCATCAAGCTGCTAGTGCCGCACTCGCGAATAGAGAGTGGGGCTTGACGTCAGAACAGAACCGCGAGGCGGTGGTGTTGGTTGACCATTGGCGGAATGTGTCAATGACTTTGAGACACTCGGTTTCGACATTTAGTGTGCAATCTGGGGTTCTGTAGTTCGATCAGATTCTGCGAAGAGCTGGGCGGCCATGCCATCGTTTACGACCGCCGTCGACGCGCTCGAGCCGAGTT
>JAJCXQ010000368.1 GCA_029263355.1 Acidobacteriota bacterium
TCCCGAGGTGCGCGATGACAGCTATCACGTCCTCTTTTACGTCCGCGGTCCGGGGTACTCCCTTGATCAGAACCATGACGGCGCGGTGAGCAGCGCGAAGCTCGTCAGCCAGCTCATCCTGATCGTGCATAGCCGAGGCCACGTCCTCGCTGCGGTAGGCGGCCAGGGCCTCGTCGAGCTTTTTGCTGACCCCGATGTAGTCCACGATCAGCCCGTGGTCCTTGCGCGTTCCGTAGCGCCGGTTGGTGCGGGCGATGGCTTGCAGGAGGTTATGGTCAGTCAGCGGGTTGTCGAGATACATCGCCTGCTCGATCGGAGCGTCGAAGCCGGTCAGGAGCTTGTTACAGACGATCACGAACTTGAGCGGATGCTCCGGGTCGAGGAACTTCGGGACGATTTTCGGCGTCACGTCCTCAGGCGGAATCTGATGCTCGACCAACTCGGGGTATTGCTCACTGTCGTGCTGGCCGGGGCTGTAGATGCAGACCGACATCTTTCCGGCGCGAGCCTTGGCCTCGGGCTCGCTCAGCCCCTCGGTCTTCATCAGGGACTTGGCGATCACCCGGTCGAGCGCCACCTTGTAGGCGACGCAGGCTCGCCGGTCGATGGCGCAGATCTGGGCCTTGAATCCATCGGGCATGACGTGCGCCCGGTAGTGCGCCCAGATGTCGACGGCGATCAGATCGATGCGCGGCTGGAAGCGGGCGAGATCACCCTTGGTGACGCCTCGGCGCCTCAGCTCCTCGACCTTTTCCTCGGGCTCGCCTACGAACCACTGGTCGAAGAGGATATCGATTTCCTTGTCGTGCAGGTACCACTCGGTCATGCGGCCCTGGTAGTAGATCGGCACGGTGGCCCCGTCGGCTACGGCGTCGTCGATCCCGTACTTGTCGAGGTACGCCTCGCCGGCAGCGCCGCCGCGAACACCAAAATTCTTGAAGGTGTCTTTGTCACCCTTCTTGACCGGGGTGCCGGTGAAGCCGAAGCGCACGGCATCGGGGAGGATGGCCCGCATGTAGGCCCCAAGCTCCTTCTCCTGCGTCCGGTGGGCCTCGTCGACCATCAAAATCCAGTTTTCGGAACCCGCAATGGCAAGCTCGCGGAGAGCGGCCAGCCGCTGCGCGTGGACCTGGGACTTTAGCCTCGGGTCGTCCCAATGGAGCTTGAAGATGGTGGAGATGACCGTCCTGCCCGCAGCGCCGGGCACAACAATCTTACGCAGCGCGTCGATCGACTCGGCGGAGATCGGGTTGGGCAGTCCGCAAGCCTCAAAGGTTTGGCTGATCTGCTTGTGGAGATCGATGCGGTCGGTGAGCACCATCAGGTTCGGATTCTGGAGCCGCTCGCTGGTGATGCCGCGGTGGAACTTGAGCTTCAGCGCGGCGAATACCATCGTCAGGCTCTTACCCGAGCCCTGGGTGTGCCAGATCAATCCCGCCTGGTGCTTCCCATCCTGCACCCGTTGGGCCATCTTGTTTACGGCCCGGAACTGCTGGTAGCGGCAGACCTTTTTGACCGTCACCCCGTCGCGGGTCTCGAAGACGATGAAATGAGCCAGGATATCGAGCAGCCGTGACGGCTCCAGGAGGGCGTAGAGCCCCTTCTCCGTCTCGTCCGCGAACTCTCCCGCCTTGCGCGGCCACGGGTCCCGCCACCGGCTCCAGATTTCTGACGGTGCCCCCGTCGCCCCGTACATGAAGGTGATGTCGTTGGTGGCGATGTTGAACAGATTGGAGTGGAACAGCCGAGGGATTTCCTTCTCGGCGGAATGGACCTGATCGATGGCGTCGAAGGCGTTCTGGCCCGGATTGAGCGGGCTCTTGGCCTCGATGACAATCAGCGGGATGCCGTTGACGTAGATCACCACATCGGGCTTGCGGACCACCTCGCCCTGGACGCGAAGCTGGTTGGTGCAGGCGAATTTGTTGTTCTCGATGTCGTCGAAGTCGATGAGTCGGATCGTCCGGTGGGTGTCTTCGCCGGGGACCTTGCGGGAGTAGTTGCCTCGGAGCACCTCGATCCATTTCTGGTTGTCGGCGATCCCGGCGAGGTCGTTGAATACCGCCTGGGCGATGGGCCTGGGAATGCCGTTAATGCGGACGAGAGCGTCGATCAGGAGGGGCTTGAACAACACCTCGTTCTCGCGGGTGCGAAGGTTTGGGTGCTCGCTGGGGTGGATGGTGCGGTAGCCGTACTGCCCGGTGAGGGTGTCGAGGATGGGTTTCTCGACCAGGGTGTATTCGTTGGGGGTGGTCACACTGGCACCCGGACTTTGCCGGTGAGGAGGTCTTGGAGGAGACCTTGCTTCAGCCGCGACAGACGCTTCTTGCTTTCCTCCGACTTTGCGAGACTCACCTCTACCGCCTCAATGGCTGAAGACAGCCTCTCTGATTCGCCCTCGGGTGGTACAGCGAATTTCATCCCCTTCAGGACGCTCCAGTGAACACGCTTCTTCTCGACTAGCGAACCTTCAGAGATGTTCTCGTACCGGATGATGGCCGCCGGGCGGCTCAGCAGCCGATACACAAGGTGAGATCTCCGCCGAACCTCTGGTCGCACTCGAAGGACCTTGTAGTAAGCGGAGACGAGGACTCTCTCCTGTCCTCGATGCTGGCCGATTGCTCCCCATCGCAGGTTCATCGGGTTGATCACAATGTCTCCTGGGCGAACAACGCTGTACTCATTCGCCTCTCGGTCCCTTAGGAGAAAAGCTCGCTCATAGCGTTCGGGCTTTGGAACCACTCCTTGCCCGATGATAAGGCTGTACAAGGGAGCACCGCTGTCAATCCTCGCGGCCTCGGTTCGCTCGACCAGCAGCTCTCCAACGCACCGAACCTCCCACGTCTCGGGAATCTCCCCGATCTCCGTCTGCTTGAACCGTGTGTGTCCGATGCCCTTCGTCAGCAGGTCTTGGAGTAGCCCTTCCTTCACCCGTCGAGTCTGCTCGATGACCGCCCTTTTCGCCTGGATGGCCTCGTCCACGGAGGAGAGGATGGCGGCGATCTTTTTCTGCTCGGGGAGGGGTGGGAGCGAAAGGGCCACATTCATTAGGCGGGTCTTCGAGATGTTGAATCGCGTGCTACCCTGACCAAGGCGCATCGCTGCACGCCGGAACTCCGGACCCCGGAACAGGTACGTCGAGAACTCTGGCCATAGTTCTTGCGGTGAGGTCGGGCGAAAACCAAAACAGAAGCTGTTCAGGTACAATTCCGGAACATCAGCCAGCACAGCCGACGAGTACGCCACCTCCTCTGGGGTTTCCGATGATGTTGTGAACAATACGTCTCCGGAGCACACACGGTGCTGGCGTTCGTCCGGCGACACTGACACAAGGTCGCATTCGGCAAGGTCGATGACGCTGCCCGAAAAAACCTGCTTGTAAGTGACGAAGGGCTTTCCGTGCCCAAAGTCCGCCTTGGTCTTCCCGCCGAGGCCCGAGTAGGTGGAGCCAAGCTCCTTCAGGGTCTTTGAAGACCAATCAGCAGGAACCTCACTCAGCATAGCCAAGCTCTTTAAGGAACTCGACCATCCGGCCGTCGATCTCGTCGTTCTTCGCCATCAACCCCTGGAGCTTCGCCACTTCGGCTTTCACGTCAATCGGCGGCGGTGGCGGGTCGGTCTGGACGTAGCGGGTGATGTTCAGGTTGTGATCATTGTCCCGAATCTCGGCCAGGCTGACGACCTTGCAGACCAGCTCCTCGTCCTCATAACAGTGGGCTGCCTCAGCCAGCTTCGCCACGTTCTCGTCGGACAAGCGGTTCTGGTTCTTGTCCTCGACCAGGTCCTTCTCGCCGTTGACGATCAGCACCTTGCCCTTGCGGGCGGCGGGCTTGTTCCGATCGATGAACAGGATAGCTGCCGGGATACCCGTGCCGTAGAACAGGTTCGGCGGTAAGCCCACGACGGTCTCGATCAGGTCCTCTTCGACGAGGCCCTGGCGGATCTTGCCCTCGGAGCTTCCCCGGAAAAGGACACCGTGGGGCATCACGATGCCCATCTTTCCCTTCTG
>JAJCXQ010000369.1 GCA_029263355.1 Acidobacteriota bacterium
TCTGGTGGAATGAGTGGTCCAGGATCAACAACGCCTGTTCCCTTGTTACCGACTTTGGCAGAGTCTTCTCGAGCTTAGGCTTCTCGATCTTCTGCATCGGATTCTGGTCTAAGAATCCTCGCTTGACGCACCAGCCAGCGAAGCCGTTGAACGCTGCGTAGTAGCCCAGCATAGTCTTCGCTTTCCAAGCTCGATTGAGTCGCCCATCGTAGAGAAAGTCGCGAACGTTCTGCTCACTGAAGTCGCCAGACTCCTGCACATGCGGACTTCTCTTTAAGAACGTGCCAATGCACCGCTTGTACCAATCGATGGTAGCAGGGCGTCGATTTCCGAACACGATAGCGTCGGAGCAGAATTGTTGAAATAGATGTGAGATTTTCATAGCCAATGACCAAACGGTAACGCCGAGTGGTCATTGGGTCAGGGTGTGAAGTGGTGTTTTTGGCTTTCTGAAGCGGTTTTGGTCGGGGCGACTGGACTTGAACCAGCGACCACACGACCCCCAGCCCGCTCCCAGAGCGAGTTTCCGGCATTTTGCCTTCTTGAAGCCAATCCTAAGAGATTCTCTCTTTTTATACCCAGGATTCCAATGACCTATCGGCAAATGGATAGTACAGAGTTGGCTAAATAGTTCAAGTCAAAGTTCAAAAGAGATCCATCTTCAAGAAATTTGACTTCGCTTTCGTCGGTGTCAGGCTCAGATATCTCTCTGTCGTTTCGAAGCTTGAGTGCCCCATGATCTGCTGCAACTCGTATGGGTTACAGCCGTTCTCGATACAGGTGCTGGCAAACGTATGCCGGAGCTGATGGCAGGATGCCTTTACCTGAGCGTGGCAACAGACTCTCCGAAGCATGCTCCACAGGTTCTTGTACGTCAGCTTGTTTCCGCGCACAGAGCAAAAGAAGTGCCTGCTATTGAACCGCTGATCATGCAGATTCTTAATGTAGTTTCTCAGGATTCGACCAAGCTTGGCGTTGATGAAGACAATCCGATCTTTGCTTCCCTTCCCTTCTCGAATGAGGATCTCTCTGCTCGGGAGATCAACGTCTGTAGCCTCCAGTTTCAGTAGCTCTCTGGCTCTGACGCCGCAGTTCAGGAGCGTGGCGATCATGGCGTAATTCCGAAAGCCTTCGTGCTGGTACTTCCAGGTCATGTTGAACGCTGTATAGAGGAGCTTCTCAGCGTCTTCTTTCGAGATTCTGCGTGGGAGCCTCTTGTCTCTCTTTGGCCTCTCGATCGAATCGAGCGGATTGGTCTTCGTGAACCCACGGCTGATGCACCAGTCGAAGAACTGCTTGAGGTAGATCCAGCAGTTCCGATAGTGGCTCGCGCTCCATTCATAAGTCTCCCGACCTTCATAGAACCAATCGCGTAAGACGTGCTCGTCAATCTCCCGTAGATCTCGAAGACCCGTTCGATTCAAGAAGCAGATGACCGTGGCTTTGTGACCCTTGATTGTCACTGGCGACCAACCCTTTTCGAGGGCGCAGTACTGCCGAAACCGCCGATGAAGTTCTTGAATATCCATAGTGACGAATCATTAGAGAGCCTCTAGATCCACCCTTCCGAACGCAACCACTGCAACTGCTCCACCGAGAACTCAGCCGGATCGGTGATCTCCGCTGGGATCGGAATCTCTGAGCGCCGCACAGAAGAGAAGTGATGGTTCCAGTCAAACACCTCTACGTAGTACCCACGGCGCGCAAGCAGTTCGGCAGCCTGGGCTGTCCCTTGCCGTCGAGGTGTAGAGCCATCCTGGTCGCGGTCGTACCACAGAAAGAAGCGCTCAACGCCGACGAGATCTGAGACGAGGTCGAGCTGTGAGACCTGCTGTTTCGAGAGATGAGCGCCAAGAGTTGCCACGGCGTTATGAATTCCTGCCGCACGCAGCTTGGCGATATCGAAGCAACCCTCAACGATGATTAGATGCTCAGTGTGACATGCCTGGTGGATTGCCTCATCCTCGAGGACGGCTAGATCGATGTTGTAGAGCTCAAGGCTTTTCTTGAATCCGCCATACGTCCACCACTTGCCATCCAATGCTTCCTGAATCGGTGTGGTTGCTCGACCTATATGGCCAAGGATGACCGGCTGCACGCCCCGCTCAGCCGACTCTTGTCGTAGACCTCGGATCTGGAAGACCAGGCGATGGTTCATCACGTCATGTCGGCCGTTCTTTCGAGGTGCACGGTCGAGGTATCCAGCACCCAGATCATAGAGTACCTGCGGTGTGATTCCACGCTCAGTGAAGACAGGATGTTCCGCCTTTAGCTGCTGACGGAGGTCTTGACGGATTGGGGGATTCCCCTCTACGGTCTTAGTCCCGTTGTCCTGTTCTGCCGTGCTCGCCCCAACACCAACTCTAACCTCGGTGACGATCTGGCAGATACCGTGATCAGTCAGCCAGCGTCCGGCCTCATAGCAGGTTATCCCCTGGACGCGCTGTACCAGCTCGACTACGCCGCCTCCCTGACCTGTAGAGTGGCAATACCAGCCGCGGTCGTTGATATGGAACGAGGCGGTGCGTTCGTCGGGTTTGAAGGGACTCTTGCCCCACCAATCTTCATCGCGGGACTTCTTGGCGTCCTTCTCGATCTGGAGTGCCTCGAAGAGTCGGCGCCAGTCAGTAGTCCGGCGGATCGTGGTAAGCTGCTCAGCAGTCGGCAGTTCAAGGCGGGCCATGAGAGGAAGATGAAAGTGCGTCCTCCATTTTTGGCAGAAACCGGCAGCCTGTCGAGCCCTTGGAAGCAAGATTTGGAGAGTGGCGGGGATGAGGCCCCTATACTCGGTGCAGGGGCACCTGTTCTCGGGCTCTGAAGATTGTCCGATAGGACTAAGGGAAGGGTTGCCAGTACGCAAACCTTTAGTTTGAAGACCCAAGCTGAGAATTAGAATGAGTAGTGTATTCCTATCCCACACTTCGAAAGACAAGCAGTTCGTACGTCGACTAGCAGCAAGATTGCAACTCCATGGAATTACCGTTTGGTTAGACGAAGCAGAAATACGAGTTGGCGACTCTTTAATAGACAAGATTTCGGAGGGAATTAACGAATCGAACTTCCTGGCAGTCGTTCTCTCGAGTGCATCCGTTGAATCAAAATGGGTCAAGAAGGAGCTAAATATAGCAATCACCCAAGAGATTCTTCGAGACGACGTAGAGGTCTTGCCTATCTTGATCGAAGATTGCAAGATCCCATCGTTTTTGGTCGACAAATTCTACGCTGATTTTAGAGACCCGGATGCCTTTAGTACCAATTTTCGGCGTCTACTCCAGGCGATACTGCCACGATCACCACAAACTACCAACAATAAACAAAGTGTGTTAGTTATCTATGCAGGAGGGGGAATCGGAATGAGACCAGATGAATCCGGCCTACTAGCTCCTGCGCGACCTGAATATATTTTCAGCCAGGTTGACTGGGGCGGCTTCCCTGATATCGCTCTAGACTACAAATCCACCTCGTCACCCAAAGACTCTGCCAACATGTCGGCAAAAGACTATACTGAGATCGCGGCACTTATATGTAGGGAGTATGAACAATATTCGGGATTCGTAATCCTACATGGCTTAGACACGGTAGCTTACGCAGCGTCTTTTCTGACCTACATGCTCGGGCCCGTCAATAGACCTGTAGTGATCACTGGGTCTCGGTACCCCATAGGATTTGAGGGTCATCGGTCTGGGGAGAGGAATTTCCGACACGCTGTACTCGTGGCCGGAGCCTCTCTTGTAGGAGAGCAAGTAATCACGGATGTTGTGGTCGCACTCGACAATCTTATCTTTAAAGGAAATCGCTTTACCCCAAATGGTTTCAACCCCGTTTGGTCGCCTTTTCACGTAGGCGATCACGATGCTCTACTTTCCGGTCTCATATTAGGTAGTAGCGTACTCCCGAATCCCAATACGGCTAAGATTCTGGGAGACAGATCTTGCAGCACATGCGATCCGCAGCCTATTCTCGATGATCCAGGTGTTTCGTGTTTGCGCTGCATGCCGGGCCTTGGTGCAGTGGCTCTTGCAAAGAATATTCAATCGTTTCCAGCGTCAGTGCTGGTTGTTGATACTGAAAGACTCGTCTATAAAAATCCACTTGGCGAAGTTCTCGACGCTGCATCTTCTCGACTTGAGAAGATTCTGGTGCTCGTGGAATCCCATCGGGGTGGAGGTTTTCACATGGGGCAATATTCCACGCTGAGATCATATATGCGCGAAAGTGGTGTAATTGTCTGCAATAACATTACCGTGGTCGCGGCATTAGTCAAATTGTCGTTTCTCCGTAGTAATCTAGATGACCCTGCTGATATCCGGAAGGCTTTCCTTACAGAATATTGCGGAGATTTTATCGCGGAACCAAAAGAGGCATGGTTTTCTGCCCAAGGAACTAGTCGCATTCCATAAACAAGAATTTCTCGCCCAGCCTTGCGTTGTCTTTGGAGACCAACCGAGCCAATGCTCAGGACTCTTCACTAATGGAGTGGATATGAAACTGTCTCCGCTTCTTTACTCCAACATGCTCGACATTCACCGCAGGCTACAGGCTCACGATGCCGAGCTGCACATACAATGCTACCAGCCGGCGGTGTGCTGCTGTGGACGGTACTGGTCGGCAAGCCGAGTGTATGGGCTGGCTGACCATCAATCAGCGCCGCGGAAACACGAACGACGAGATTTGAGGGGAGTGTCTCGTCTTCGAGATACGCCTCGACAATCCTATGCTCTCGGGTCGGCAGCCAGTGCTTGATTTCTGGCGTGTCAACGGCAACGGCACAGATGGTGCGGAGCATCTCGACACTCTGAAGGTCGCCGCTGTCAAACCAGCGGAAGTACGGCACGCCGGTCTCAGCAGTCTGCCAGTACACCAGCTTGATCATCGCCTCGACCCATCGCAGATCGGTGCTTCGATCCAGACGACGCTGGTAGGCCCGCTGTACACGATGAGTACGGAAGTAGCCCTTGAGCGCATAGCAGCTCTGACACACGCTTCCTTCGACTTGGGCGAGCTTGCTTCCCGTGATACAGGTCTGTGCCGGAATGCCCCAGGCGTAGCAAGGCATCTTCGACGGGCGGGAGAGACCACCGACGATTTCCCAGGCGCGAACGCGTGAAAGCCCGATGATCTTCTGAAGAACACCTCCATCAAAGAGATCGTTTTCGCGGGCGTACTCGACAGCTTCAGATTCTGTCTGGGTTCGAGGCCAGGGCAGCGGAGCAGACTTCATACAAGAAAGGAGAAAGTTCTCTCATCTTTGCCTGGAGTTCGGCCGCCATCGAGTACTTGTTCCTGAGATCGGACTGCCAGGAAGCCGATGTTTGGAACCAACCTCTTTGTCGAGGTTGTCTTTTTAGGTGTCAAAAAATTGTCGTCACGGCAGGGCCGTGACTCGGCAGCCCGCACAGCGGGCTGCCTGCCCCGCGAGAGCGGGGCAGCCGTGCAGCCAGTGAGCAGATGCGCCCCTCGCAAAGCAAGGGGGCAAGATTGCAATTTGGCTGCCGAACCCCGCAAAGCGGGTCAGCCAAATTGCCGTCCGCGGCAAAGCTGCGTCCTGTCTTGCCCTCCAAAGTCGGGAGCACTGACAAGAAGGCATCCCCTTGACCACTCGATTCAAACAGCCTTCGCGGAGGACCAGCGAAGTGTTTACCGTTTATTAAAAATCGGCGTCAATTTCTTGACGGTGGCACGCCAATGGGCGTACAAAGATGGGCTACTCTCATCGGCGAAGAGATCGCAGCGGTGAGCGCCTTCGGTGAGCTTCGAGGATAAATTTCAGAATTTGATCTCCTCCGGCTGCCGAAAGTGAAAGTAGGGTACGCATCGTTTTGTTATTCACTTCTCATGCATGGCACCTATACCCATCGGGTCACTTGCAATCTCTATCCCGTCCAGTACTACACGCTGGAGCGAGCGGCAGAGCGCGCCAAGACTCGATTGGCTCCATTTGTGCGTGATGCAGCGCTGGCGTATATCGATCAGAAGATCGTACTGCCTGCTGATTTCGAGAAGAATCTGCTCAGTATCCATCAAGAGATTCAGCAGCTGGGCGCCAGCCTCTCGCAGATCGCTCAGCGTGCGAACACGCTTCAGCGAGTCACTCATGGCGACCTCAAGCATGCTGGGCAGCTGGTGCAAGTGCTGGATCGGCAAGTCGCGATGTTGCGAAACGAAATGAATTCTCTTCCCTCCCTTCCCCATGATCATCAAATCAATGGCTCGTAAGAGCCCCAGCTTTGGCCAACTCCTCGCTTATATGACGATTCCAGAACAAGCCGGTCCGACGGTTACCCATAACATGCGGGCTCTGGCGAATGATCTGCCGGCTGTTCATCGCGAGTTCTTGGACAATGCCCGCTATCTCCCGCCACGCAAGAACGGCAATGTGCTCTACCACGAGATCATCTCGTTCTCGGATCTGGATCTGCCTTCGATCACACCGTCGATCCTAGAAGATCTGACGCGGAAGTACCTTGAGCTGCGAGCACCGCGAGCTCTGGCGTTCGCCCAGGCGCATCTCGATACCGCTTGCCCGCACATGCACATCATGATTGCGGCGAACGAGCTGGTGAGCCGGAAGCGGCTGCGCTTGAGTCGGGCCGACTTCGCCGGTGTCAAGCGTTCCCTCGAGAAGTACCAGCGCAAGCGCTACCCCTTCCTTCAGCACTCCGTGGTGTTTGGAGGTAGTCAACAGAAAGGTCAGCAAAAGGGTCTCCAGTCCCGCGCCGAAAGTGAACGCGAGCGCCGACTTGAGAAAGAACTGCGCGCTGTCCCATCGCAGAAGGATCAGATCCGCGATCTGATTCTGGAACAGCTCACTGCTGCGCCGTCCGGAAAGGCTCTATTCCTGCGGCTGAAGCGTCTCAGTCTGCACCTCTACAAGCACGGGAAGACTGTTGGCGTCCAGGACGTCTCTACTGGAAAACGGTATCGCCTGAAGACACTCGGACTCGAAGACGCATTCGATACTGCACTCCGACAATGGAAGCAGCAGCCTGGTCGGTTGGTTGCTCTTGAAGCTCAAGAGCTGAAGCACGAACAGCAGCTCTGGCAGAAGGAGGGTTTTCGGGAACAGATTCGGGATGTGCTGGCGCTGCATGTGAGCGAGCTGTCACCAAGCGAACGTGAACGACTGGAACAGGTTCGATCTGCTCGCATCGTCCAACGTCAGGATGATCGTGAGTCGCCAGTGCAAAGTCTGTAGCGACCGTTTCGGTTGCATCTTTGGTCTTCTTTTTCCTCATCCTCTGAAACCAGAACGCACGCAATCATGGGCTGAACGTGAATGTCTTCCAACGTTCATTTGGATAACTTCGCGGTCGGCGTCTCTAGCAGACCGCCTTCCCGAGTTGCACAGAGCCCGTTGGGCTGTGCGCCAGTATTTGCTCGCTTGGCAGCATTCTCAAACCGCCGGGTGGCTCACCTTGGCAGTGTAAACGTGGGCTTGTTCGCGACTCTTTCCCCCACCAATGACCGAAACCGACATCCCCAGCATTGGCCAGTTCATCTCTGAGTTGATCAGCGAGATTGATACCCGCTATGAGAGCGAGGCTTTTGAGGATGTCGAGGAACTGGAGGCTCTGCTCGAGGAGCAGTTGGAGAGCTTGGATGCGGCTCTCTCTGAGATCGAGGATGAAGCAGAATGGTGTTCTGATTTGGAACCCGAGCCAGGGGATGGCTGCTCCATTGAGGCACAGTTCCGGGCAGCGTATGCACAGTGCCTATCAGAACCGCTGTACTTCTTTCCTGGTGGAGAACTCGTCGACCATTTGCGTAGTGTGCTGGAAAGGGCTCAGGTTGGCGGGATGAGTCCGGCCGGATTCCGCGGTGGAGCAGATGAAACGCTGCTGGATCTGGCCAGAGAGCTATTTTGGGAACAGCGCCAACGGATCGCCAAGCTGCTGTTTCATTCTTTCTCCGAAGCGGTTTGACCAGTGAAGCTCTCTCATCAAGCGGCCGAGACGAGGAGGTTCGAGAAGCGGCACCGCAGGGTGGCCAAACCGTTCGCGTCCTGATCGAAACAACCCGCGAAGCGTCGCAATGGGCGCTCGGCTTTTTGGCGGGAGAAAGTCACGCAGGGGATGAGGGTGACAGCAACGACGAGCAGAAGCGATATCAAGTTCACTTTGGCCGTCCAGAGGATGCGATTACTGTACCGGCTGATCGCGTCGAATTCTTCTCGACGTCTCCGTTAGGTACTGCTTCAGCTCCAGAATCACTTCCCGCGGAACTGGTCGGAGAGGCTGCCTCGTCGTATGGCCTTGAGGAGCGTCCTGACGAACGCTTGTGGCGTTCCGGCCCCGAGGCGCTCTCTGATGCAGAGTTGGTGGCGGTCTTGATCGGAGATGGGCGATCGTCTCGTTCTGAGCACCGACCATCCGACCTCGAGCTCGCTCGCGAAGTGATCTCGGCGGCGACTGGCTTGGCGGAGTTGACGCATTCGAACGACTCAATCGTACGGCAACTGGGCAAGGCCAAGGCCACCAGACTCGTCGCCGCGCTTGAATTCAGCCGCCGATTGGCTCGGGCGAAGATGCCGCGTCGAGAACTTCTCGATCACCCTGATCTCGTTGCTGACTATCTGACGTTGCGCTACATGCAGCGTGATCAGGAGATCATGGGAGCGCTCTATCTGGATGTCCGCAACCGGCTCATTGCTGAGCGGGAGATTTTCCGGGGGACGTTGGGTCGGGCTGCGGTCGAACCTCGAACCATTCTGAAAGAGGGTCTGCTGCGGTCAGCCCACGGTTTCATTCTTTTTCACACGCATCCATCCGGTGACCCTTCGCCCAGTAAAGAAGACCTCTGCTTCACCCGCCGCGTCGCTGATGCGGCGGAGCTTGTGGAGGTACGGCTGCTTGACCACATGATCCTCGGCGGCAGCGGTCGTTGGGTATCGCTGGGGCGGCGGGGTGCGTGCTAGGGGGATCGAACACTGAGACAACATCCGTCACAACTCCAGATATTTGACAGCCGAATCAGAGTCATCATTGTCGAGCGCGATTGGAGGTATCTTGGTTCGTCGTCGCTGCTGCTCAACACGGAAGCACGGAGGCATCACGAATTTCGCCGGTCGCTGCCGGCCTGAAATCAGAATGCCCTCATTTGCCCGAAGCATCCTGATCTGATCCGCACTCATGAGCGGTACTCCGATCGTTCTGGCGTGCTCACTGATGCCTCCGAACGTCGTATCGTACTCGGTGTTCTGCCCGAGTATCTGCTCAACGTACCGAGCCGTCTCGAGATCGAGACCAGAGTAGAAGAGCTTGTTGGCGCAGCCTCCGGAGAAGATCGTTTGGGCTTCGGCACGTCCATAGGTGGACTCCAGCTGGGAGAGTGCCTGGAGAATGATGCTGACTGAGCAGCGTCGTTTCCGCAGCGTCGTGATGATTGATGCGAAGTTCTGGATTCTTCCGAGATTCCCGAACTCGTCGAGGAAGAAGAAGACGGGGAGGGGCTCGGTGGCGTCGCTGCGCAGGCAATGAGCAAAACAGGCCGAGTAGAACAGGTTCAGCAGAAGCGCGAAGTAGGTCACCTGATGCTCCGGCACAATGATGTAGATCGCTGTGTGCCGATGGCGGAGCGGCTCCAGGTCGATCGTATTGCTGGCGCTGAAGCGACAGACCTCAGGATCTGACCATAGCTCCAGCGCAGCTCGAGCGCTGGCGATGACCGACGCTCGTACTTTGGGTTCGGTGGCACAGAACGCCAGGTACTCCGAGAAGACTCGCTTGTCCTGTTGCTCGAGATAGCGGCTCATGAAGGCATTCATCCCTGAATCAGCCTGCCCGCCGAGGTGATTCAGGAGCCAGCGCAGATTCGCCAGGTTGACGTAGCTGCGGTCGGGAACGTTGACCAGGGCAGAGAGCACCAAGTACAGTACGTTCACTGCTGAAACTGTCCAGAAGGGATCAGAGCGACCATTGGAGCCGCTCAGTGCCAGGATTGAGGCGAGCTGCCGCAGCTCTTGTGACGTGCGCCAATAGTGGAGGGGGTTAAAGCGCAGGCTATGTTTGAGATCGGCTGGCTGGAGGACTTGAACGCGAAATCCGCGCTTCCGCAGGTGCCCCGAGGTCTGCGCGAAGATCTCACCGGATGGGTCGGTGACGAGCACAGAGCCGTCTGTCGAAAGCACATTGGGAATCACGTAGCGGGTCGTTTTTCCCGAACCGGTTGGTGCGATCAAGGCGAGGTTCTTGAAAGAATCTTCAAAGCCGAAACGATGCTTCGGCGACAGTACCAGTCCCCGCTGACGAGAACTCAGGAAAAGGCGCTGCTCGAAGCGGTTCATCCAGCGGGCATCACCGTGGACTCGGGATCGAAAGATACCGATGAGCCACCGGAAGGGTGCTCCGAAGAAGCGGGCCAGGATGTAGGGGAGCGTAGGCAACGTAGAACAGAGAATGAGTCTTCAGTCTATGTCCTTCTTGGCGGCCTGAGAAGCCGCAGAGATCGTAAACATCAAGCTATTCACAATTGCGGTTGTGA
>JAJCXQ010000370.1 GCA_029263355.1 Acidobacteriota bacterium
AGGGCTGGTCAGAGCTTCGGCGTTGAGTGGCGAGGCGACGTATGAGGCGCACAGAACGGTGCCCAGCAGCAGCCAGGTCAGCAGATAAGGGGTGTTTTTCAACAGGGCTGCCGGGGAGAATTGGCCGCGCAGCACGAGCGCCAAACCGAAGCATAGGATGATCAGATCGCTGGGGTCGAAGAGGCTGTTTCCGAAATACCAGGGCTCGACGATCGGAACCATTACCTGGTCTAACATCACCAGGCTGTAAAACGGCGCCAGCACGATGAGGGCAAACGCCAGGGCGCCAACGACGCCCAAGAATTGCAGGGTGAGCATCCCAGCCTCGTCCTAGTCTTTTTCGGCCGGCAGGATCGATCGCGGGTAGGTGCCGAAGAGGCGGCCGACGAATCGTGGTAGCCATTCCCGGGTGTCGTTCATCACCAACCCGAGCACCCGGCAGCCCGAGGATAGGGCGCGTTCGACCGCAATCTCGAACTCGTCACGCAGGGTCACCAAAGGTTCGCCGACCAGCACCAATCCGTCGCATGCCCTGGCCACCAACGCCGCGTCAACCGAGCTCAGCAGCGGCGGGGCGGCGACAATCAGCAGATCGTAGCCGGCACCCGCACCAATGAACCACGTTTTGAGTGCATCCTGGGTGGCTGGGGCGGAGAGCTCGAGGTCGAGGGAGGTCTTGGCGGTCAGTGGTATGCCGTCATGGTCGAGCCCTCGGGGCGGTGGGGTACCTTCCCGGGTACTCATGATGCGGTGGGTCGCGGATACGACGACGTCACCGATCTGGACGCCGACGCCACGTTCCGCTGCTTGCCTGGCGATGCCATCGATTACCGCGCCGACCGCGTCGCTACGGGCCATGCCGGCGATGACGATGGTTGGGGTCTGTGCTCTGCCGGAAACCGCCCGCAGGGCGTCGAGCAACGCGGCGTGGGCATTCTGCTTTTTGACCGACGTCAAATCGTAAGCCGGCTTGGTGGCCGCCAGCGTGTTGTCGCCCGCCGGGGTGTTGTCGCCCGCCAGAGTGTCGTCGGGCGCCGGCTCGCCAACCCCGTGGTGATGGGTTGAAGCCGTCGGTGAAGCGCTGCCGGTGGCGCCCTCCTTGTTCTCCAAGCGGAGTAAGGCGCGAAAATAATTGCTCATAGTGCGGCTAGAAGTCCTTGGTGCTCGCGCACCGCTTGCGCCACGGTGGCGCGGTCCACCTGACCGAGCTCACGGCCATAGGCGAAGAGCATCGCATTGTGCGCCAGAACGTTGATCCGCCGCGGAATTCCCCGGGCCTTGCGGATAAGAAGTCTGAGTGCGGGGCGGGTGAAGAGGTCCAACGAA
Source organism: Acidobacteriota bacterium (assembly GCA_029263355.1). Taxonomy (GTDB): domain Bacteria; phylum Acidobacteriota; class Thermoanaerobaculia; order Multivoradales; family J023; genus JAAELT01. The sequence continues at coordinate 1,327 of JAJCXQ010000370.1, forward strand.
CCACCGGCAGTGGTCAAACGGTGCTCGATGTAGGCTCGAGCGTCGGTTGAGCTCAATGGGCCGAGATCGCACCTCACCGCCACACGGTCGCCGATTTGGCGTAGATGTGGTTGTTTCAGCTTAGTCGCCAGCTCGGGCTGTCCGGCCAGCAGAATCTGCAGAAGTTTGGATTTGTAGGTCTCGAAATTGAGTAGTAGGCGCAGCTGCTCGAAGACCTCGTCGGTCAGGTTCTGCGCTTCATCGATGACCAGCGCGGCGGTTTTGCCGCGATTCGCACACTCGCGCAAGAAGGTATTGAGAGCAGTCTGTAAGTCCAGGCGATTGCGGCTCGTCGCTGTGACGCCGAAGTCATGCAACGCGCTCTCTAGAAGTTCCTCGAACGACAGCAATGTGTTCGACAGGTAGGCGGTTTCGATTTGGGGATCGAGCTGACTGAGCAGCGAGTAGACCAGGGTCGTTTTGCCGGTGCCGACCTCGCCGGTCAGGACCAACAGGCCACGGCGATCCCACAGGCCGAGCTTGAGGCCGGCGAGCGCCTCGGTGTGTGCCTCGCTGGGGAACAGAAAATCCGGATCAGGGGTCAAGGCGAAGGGCTCGACGGTGAGACGGAAGTGGCGTCGCCAGATGTCGATCACGGTTGGGCGCTGCGGAGGCGGTTCGGCAACCACCGGTCCTGCTTGGTCTGATCTTGCCGTCGCATCTGCTTGTCTTGGTGCCACTTGTGCCGCCAGCGGTTGTCGAGCGGGTGATGGCGAGGATTCGTTCGATGACCTCGACCAACGCATCACGTCGGCGAGACTGCGGTTGGCGAGCCTAGGTGTGGTCGGTGTCATGATTCAATGTTCAGCGTCCAGCAGTCTCGCTCAGCGAGTGGGGATCTCGGCGATAATCGGGATGCCGCTGAGACGGTAGGCCTGCGCGCTACCTTTGATCGACGGATCCAGCCAATCCTTGAGAAAGGCGAGAACGATCCCGAAGATGAGACCGGCCAAGAATCCCAGAATGACGTAAAGGCGGGCCTTGGACGGTTGTGGCCGTTTGGGCGCCTCGGCAGCTTCGAGAATGCTGACGTTGACGATGCCGGATTCGTCGAGGGAGCTGGAGAATCTGGCTTCCTCCTCTTTCTGAGAATAGACCTGATAAGCCTCCTTGGCGTTCTTGACGTCGTCCTGGAGGCGCTCCATCTCGGTCCCCAAGCCCTCGAGCCATTTCAGCTTGTCGCGGTAGTCGACAATCTGCGCCGTCAAGGCCTGGACCTTGGCGGCGGTACCTCGCATCTGGGTCTCGGTTTCGACCAACTGCAGCTCGAGTTGTTGGCGAGCTGGGTTGATGATTGTGGTGTATTGCGCCAGCGTGTCCATCTCCTTGGACTCGAGCAGGCGCTTTCCCTCGGCGATTTGATCATCGAGCGACTTGATGCGGGCGCTGGTGGGTTTGTAGCGGGCCATCAGCTCACTGCGCTCGATCTCGAGCTCGAGGATGCGAGAGCTGAGGTATTTGACCGCTTCGTTCTCGGTGACCAGGGATTCCGAGGTAATCTTCTCGGGCAGGCTTTCGATCTCGGTCCGCAAGAAATTGACCATGGCGACCAACTCGAGGCGTTCGGTTTCGGCTTCAGCGAAGCTGGCTTCGAACTGAGACAGGACTTCGCGCAGGTATTTGTCGTCACCCGACAGCAAGGACGCATCCTGCTCATTCTGGAAAGCCGAGAAGGCTTCGCGAGCTTCCTGCCAGCGGATCGCCAGCAGGTTGCGTTGCTCGTGAAAGAAGGTGCCGGCGGCGGCGCTCTCGTTCAGTTTTGCGATGCGGGTCACATGGTGTTTGAGCAGGTCATTGAGAAAACTTGCACCCCACTCCTGATCGTGACCGGTGTAGGCGAGCTGAATGACGTTGGTGGCGGTGATCGCTTTAGCGAAGAGGGTGCCTTGCAGCAGGCGGCCTGAAAGTCGCACTTCGAGCGGGTCGACCCCGCTGACTGCGTCCTCCCCCCGTTTTGGGAGCAGGCTCTTGAGGGTGTTCTTGATTCCTCGTTTGGCCAGCGCCAGGGGGGCTTTGACGGGCTCTAGCGACCGCCCGGTCTCGAGGTATTCTTCGAGCACGCTGCGGGTCAAGGCGGGACTGGTCAGCAGCGAGATCTCAGCGTTGACCTGACGATCGGTCATTGCCGCCTGGCGAGGCCCGGAAAGGGCCTGGGCAGTGAGCAGGATCCGGGCGTGGGCTCGGTACTCCTTTGGCGCTAGGATGGACAACAACAGTGCCGTCAACACGCCGCCGACCGTCACCTTGAAGATCAGGCTGCGTTGTCGAAAGATGGTTTCGATAAGCTCGCGCCAGGGAACCGGTCTTTCTTCGATCATGGGTCGGCCTCGGGCTCGGGGTCTACCGGCGGATCCGGCTCGGCCGGAGTGTTGTCTCCCGAGCTCGAGCTGGTGAAAAGGTCGGAATTGAAGACCGCCGCGGAAACGATGCCGTCGAACGGAATGATAGAGTTGATGTATTGGTCAACGAAGATGTTGACATTGGCGATCTTGGTGCGCGGTACGAAGATGATGTCGTTGGCTTGCAGCCGGAGGTCGCTGGAGAGATCGCGACCGCTCAGTACTGGGCGCAGGTTGACCGCCCGAGCAACGCGCTCACCTTCAGGCATGGTGCGGATGATCAGAATCTGTTCCCGGCGGGCCGTAGTGAGCAGGCCCCCCGCTTCTTGAATGGCCTGCATCAAGGTCATCTTCTCGGCCAACCGCAGCGATCCTTGGCTGTTGACCTCACCGCTCAAATAAATCGTCTGACCCCCCGCCTTGGTGACGATCACCGTCAGCTCGGGCAAAATCAGTTCGGTGGCGTAACGCTCGGTGAGCTCTTTGTCGAGCTCGGTGGGGGTCAGGCCGCCGGCTCTGACGTCATCGACGTAGGGTAGCGAGATCATGCCGTCAGGACGTACCGTGACGCTCTGATCGAGCTCCTCGTTGCCCCAAAACTTGATGTCGAGCTCATCGTCGATCTGGATCCGATACGGGCGCCATTCGATCGGCGGTAGCGGGTCGTCGAGGGCCCTCGGGGCGTGGACCGGAGTCGAGGCAGAGCATGCGGAGAGCACCAGAATCGCGCCAAGAGCCGCTGCTAACGTGCCTGGGCGGTGCCTGTGAGCGAGTCCGTGACTGTGCCCGTGACTGGCCATGTGCCAGCGCCAGGATCTTCTCGTAACAGCTTGATTCATAACAAAATAGCTTAACATGCATCAACCCTCGGTGGGTGTCGATGATCTCTCCGCCGTCGCCGCTTCGACCGCCCCCGCGTCAACTTGCGGCTGACGGTCTGAGGCCAGTTCTGGCGGTGTGGGCGAAGTTGGAGGTGTGGTGCTCCGCGCCGCTTGGGCTGCGCGGTGACGTTGGTGCAGGGTGGCCGGAAGGGTCAGGCTAACGACCGCCAGAATTGTGATGAGGGTCAACAGGATCGGCGTCGAGGGGGCGGCGGGATCGAAGAGGTTACCCTCGAAGACCCGAATACCGTAGACCAGCGGCAGATGATAGGCATAACACTCGAGGGAGTGCTGGCCGATGAAGATCAGCCAGCGGGCCCCGATTAATGGCTTGTAGCGTTCGAGCACATAGCTCAGCACGTACACCACGGCGAAGAAGTTGAGCACCCGCACCGGTCGCATGTCGAGCTTGAAGGTAGCCTCGGCGATGAGCTGTAAGGTCTCGGGGGAGGGAAGAAGTCCGGCGACGCCGTCGAGCAGTGACGAGTTGTTGCGATCCGCCCAGCGCATGGCTCGAATCGTGTGGCGCAAAGTGAAGAATGCCAGCATGAGTGCCGCGCAGATCTTCAGCAAAGTCGGATGGTAGGCACCGAAGAGATGGCCGTCGCGGAATTTGCGAAAACCGACCCACAAGCCAATGAAATAGATCATTTGCCACGAATAGGGACTGAAGCCGAATTGTGGTTCGATGATCTTGGCGACGGTGTGCTCCAACAGCATATCGTTCAATCCCAACTGGCAAAGCAGCCACAGAGTGAAGCTGCCCGCCAACCAAACCCACTCGCGACCTCGCTTGAACTGACGCAGGGCGAGGGGCGTGAGCAGGATGAACACGCAGTACATGGGCAGTAAGTCAATGAAGAGTGGTTGGTAGAGCAACAAGGGGCCGAGCAGCGCAGCCATCCCAGCATGGTCGAAGAACAACGGCGCATAGCCGCGCAGCGGGGCGGCGAGGGTCGGCAAGAGTGCGACGAAAGCCAAGACCAAAGCGTAGGCGCCGAGGTGGTATTGGTAGAGGGTCCAGGCGCGACTGCGGGCTGCGTGGTCGAGCTCAGCTTCGCTGATCCTGGCGGATCGTTTGCAGTAGACCAGGCCGGCAACCATCCCAGAGAGGAAGACGAAAGCCTCGGCGCCGCCCGCGAAGCCGATGAACTCGAAGGTCAGCTTGTTGACCGGGCCCTCGATGTGCGAGATGGTCATCAGCACCAAGCAGAATCCGCGGATGGCGTCGATTTGGACGTCGCGCTTCACGCCTCAGCCCCTTCGAAAGTTGGCCCGGCGCCATGGCGCTTGCGGGCCAGAATTTTGGGTTGACGATGGCGAGCTCCCAACACATTGGCCCGATCCTGCTCGATGTCGACGATGTCGAAACCGAGGTTCTCCATTCGGCGGCTGATCGAAGCTACCGTCTGGTAGCTCATGGTTCGGGTGGAGCGCATACGGATCTGGCGACCCAGGAATTGCAGCAGCACGCCGTTGACCAGAGCGAAAGGCACGCCGCCGCGCTCCCACCGGCCACGTACCAGCTTGCGCCAGTAGAACCAGAAATCCGTCAGGTGAAGGTAGACCAGACTGTCCGCTGTACACACTCGGGCGATTTCTATCAGAGTCGGCGCCACGAGAACGTGCATCAGCACGCCGCGGCAGAGGACGCGGTCGAAGCTCGCATCTGCAAAGGGTAACGTCTCGCTGTTGCCGCGCACCGGGATGACGTTCCGCAACTGCTCGACCTCGCGGAGGGCGGCAAACAACGCCAGGGCAACGGGATCGTAGTCGATCCCAACAGCGAGACGGGGCTGCTCGCGACTCAACGCCACCAGACTCGAGCCAGCTCCGCAGCCGATATCCAAGATCCGTGAGTTGCGGTTGATGTCGAGCTGTGAAACGTATTTGCTGGCGCCGCTTTCGTCGATCTGGATGCGGAGCTCGGAGAGGTGGTAGGCGATGCTGCGGCCGAGGCGAGTGAGATGGGGACCATTCGCGTCTTGCCGACACAAGCGTCCCGCGATCAAGGGCTCGATCTGGGCTGCTGTGAGGTCGTGGGTCGCGCCGCTGGCGAGTCGCTCGAGAGCAGCCCTCAGCGCAGGCTGCTGGAGGAGTCGCCGACTGATCGCTCGGACATCGAGGTGTGTCATCTCCTTGCACCCTGTTGCCGTTAGGTGGCCGCAACACGGCGTTGGTCGTGGCATAATGTTGTCCACACCGCGAGACTGGTGCCCACCAGCACCACCAGGATTTGTGTGGCGACCATCGCCAATTGCCCACCGCGATCCAGATCACGGTAGATCAGGAGGGACAGATAACACTGTAGAAAGCTCAACGCCACAAATCCTGTGAGCAACGGGCACCATGACGATCGACGGCAGATACGTTCGAAAAAGAACGCTACCGGAATGAAGATGCCCGGGAAACCGGTGCCTAACATTCGGGCCCAGTCCGTGGCGACGAAACACAGCATGAAGCCGGTGGCGATCAAATAGAGGCTGATGAGATAAAGGCTGTCGTGCCGTAGCCGGCGCTCCGCCACCAATGCGAGGCCGGCGAGTGCCCAAAAGAAGCCGTAAGATTTGGTGAGATCTCGTGCAACTCGCTTCGAAAATCCGAATTGATCGACGTTGTAGGACCAAACCTCGTCAAGAACTCGCGGCAGGTCGCTCACCGAGTTGACGGTGAATGAACCCTCTTGGACGTCGGTCATCAACCGCACGGTGATCAGACTGCCGATCGGCAGCAGACAGAGAGCGGCAGCAGCAACCCAGGCGCGCGGGTCAGATGGCTGACGCCGAATCCGCTGCCAGCACAGGATCGGCAGCAGCAAGATCATCGTCTCCTTGGCCAGCACGCCGACCGCCACCACGGCGACCGCTGGCGCTAGCTTGTGGCGCAGGATCCATGACAGGGCAAGCGCGAAGAGGAAATTCGCCAATGGGTCGATACGCCCCCAACGGGCCAGATAGTTGGCGACCGGATACGAGAAACACAGACAGACGCCGGCTGCTGTCGCCGCTGTCAGGGAGATGCCTAGATGACGGAACAGCCTGAACATGACCCACAGCGTGCCGAGAGTCGAGAGGTAGGCGACGACGAAGAAGCCGACGTTCGGGGAGCCGGGGAGGTGTGCGACCAGGCCCGGTGTCAACACTCGGTAGGCAAACGGCGCCGGTACGATTTCACCGCGCACCATCGCCAGATAGTGCGTGGTGTCCCCGGTCATGAAATCTCTGGGGCCCATGAAGTAAACCGTGACGATGGCCAGAACGAAGGCTGTCAAAGGAACCAGAGTCTGGTGGCGGGGTGAGTTCACTTGTGCGACTAAATCTTCTTGTGCGGCCAGATCTTAGTGTTGGTGCGTACTACGTCGATTCTCTCCAAGCAAGCTAGCTCGTCAACATTACAGGCAACATTTAGTGCGAAGCGTCCAGACTAAACGCCCTATGGAGATGTTTGGCCAATCACACTGCGGGACGCAGATCCAGCCGACGTCAACCATCGATCGCGAAGCGACCATGTCACCCCATCGGTCCACAGTGGGCCTGAACGCCGTAGAATTCTTCTCCGCTTCGCAAGAATTTGGTCCGATCAGCAGTCGAGTCCGGGATGATTGATAGAACGACGGAACATACAGTGTAAGAATCTTGGCTCAAACACAGGCCATGAGGAGACGGTTGTGAGCGACAAGACGGCCCATGAGCATACAGCGCTAAAGAACGCCTGGCTCCGATTCGCTACGTTCGACCATAACGCGAAGGCTGTCCAGGCTCGCTTCTTCAGTTTGCGTGGTGCCGTCTTGTGGACGGGGGTGCTGGCGACAGCTTTGGCGATTATCTACTCGCAATATGTCGATATCTCAGGCCAGCGGCCCGCCTTCACCGACTGGCGGTTCTATGTTTGGCTAATGATGATCATGGCGCCGATTCTGGTCACCGTGTTGTCGACGGGTGCTGGCAAACTCGCCCGCGGTGTCGATTGGGTCACGCTGCGTGGCGCCGCCGAAGCCACCAAACGAGAGATCTACCGTTTTCGATGTGCGGTCGACAGTTACGACCGCACTTCCTGCACCGCCGGGGAGCGCGCCGAGAGGTTGTCGCAAACAGTCGGTCAGGCGACGAGCCGCTTGATGGACACCGACGTACTGCAAAGCAGTATCGCTCCTTATGCTGGTGAGCTCCCGCCCAAATACGGCGCCGCTGAGGAGGACGATGGTTTCAGCGACATGGATCCAGAGCGATATCTCGAGTGGCGTCTCGACGATCAGATGGCTTTCTTCGTCAGCAAGGCGCGGGCTCTGGATCGTCGGCACCACCGGACGCAGTGGGCGGTCGCTGGTCTCGGTGGAATTGGCACTTTGTTGGCCGCCCTCGGACAAGAGATCTGGGTGCCGGTGGCCGTGGGACTATCGACCGCCTTGACCTCTTATCTCCAACTGCGCAACGTCGAGTCTCAGCTGGCCGGCTACAATCGTGCTGGCCTCGAGTTGACCAACGTCGCCACTTGGTGGAGCGGCCTACCGGCCGCAGCCAAGGCCGACAACGCCAAGTTTGCGATGTTGGTCGAGCGCACCGAAGCCGTCCTAACTAGTGAGAACGCCTCCTGGGTCCACGATATGCAGGCCGCGGTGGCCAAGATTCACAAGGACAAGTAGCCGCCCGGGTGAGGGGCTGAATGAAGCCCCTCGCTCAGCGATATCTTTCCTGCGGGACGGCGGACCTAAAGGACGACTACTTGGATCGCGACGTGGTCCGTGCCTTCAGGTAGTCGCGGTTCATGCGAGCGATGAAGTCGATCGAGATCTCCTTGGGGCACACCGCCTCACACTCGCGATGGTTGGTGCAGGAGCCAAAGGCTTCGTCCTCCATCTGCGCCACCATCGAGATCACGCGCAGTTCACGCTCGGGCTGGCCTTGCGGGACCAGGCCGAGGTGTGAGATCTTGGCCGAAGTGAACAGCTGGGCGGCGCCGTTGGGGCATTGCGCGACGCAGGCGCCGCAACCGATGCAGGCGGCGGCCTCGAAGGCCTGGTCGGCGTCAACTTTGGGCACCAGCACCTCATTGGCGTCGGGGGCGCTACCGGTGTTGATCGAGATGTAGCCGCCGGCCTGGATGATTCGATCGAAGGCGCTGCGGTCGACCATCAGATCCTTGAGAACCGGGAACGCTGCCGAGCGCCAAGGTTCGATGGTGACCTCGTCGCCGTCTTTGAAATGACGCATGTGGAGCTGGCAAGCAGTGGTGGCGGCTTGCGGACCGTGGGCGACACCATCAATCATCAGGCTGCAAGCGCCACAGATCCCCTCACGGCAATCGTGATCAAAGACGATGGGTTCTTCGCCGTTGATTTCCAAGCGCTCGTTGACGACATCGAGCATCTCGAGGAACGACATCTCGGGGCTGACCCCGGGAGCCTCGTAGGACTGCATGCGACCTTCGGCGTCGGGACCGGCCTGGCGCCAGACTTTGAGCGTGAGATCCATTATTTGTAACTCCTCTGAGTCAGCTTCACGTATTCGAACTCGAGATCTTCTTTGGTCAGCTGCGGCTCGCCATCTTGGTTATAGCCCCAAGCCGAAACGTAGCTGAACTCATCGTCCTTGCGTAGGGCTTCACCTTCCGGGGTCTGACTCTCTTCTCGGAAGTGGCCACCGCAAGACTCGCTGCGTTCCAGTGCGTCGTAGCACATCAGTCTGGCGAGCTCGAAGAAGTCGGCCACCCGGCCCGCCTTCTCCAGCGATTGGTTGACCCCATCGCTGGAGCCAACGACCTTGACGTCGCGCCAGAATTCTTCTTCCAGCGCCGGGATTTTCTCGAGTGCGGATTTGAGTCCAGCCTCGTTGCGGGCCATGCCGCAGTGGTCCCACATCAACTTGCCGAGCTCACGGTGGAATGAATCCACCGTCCGGGTGCCGTTGGTCGCCAGTAGCTTTTCGGTACGCTCCTTGACTGCCGCCTCGGTGGCGACGAAGGCTTCGTGGTCGGTGGTGATTTTTTCGCCCATGTGTTGGGAGAGATAGTCACCGATGGTGTAGGGCAGCACGAAGTAGCCGTCCGCCAGGCCCTGCATCAGGGCGCTGGCGCCGAGTCGGTTGGCGCCGTGATCCGAGAAGTTGGCTTCGCCGATGGCATAAAGCCCGTCGATCGAAGTCATCAGGTTGTAGTCGACCCACAACCCGCCCATGGTGTAGTGCAGCGCGGGGTAAATCCGCATCGGCACCTCGTAGGGGTCCTCGCCGGTGATCTTTTCGTACATTTCAAAAAGGTTGCCGTAGCGTTCAGAAATCGCTTTTTTGCCGAGGCGACCGATGGCTTCACTGAAGTCGAGGTAGACCCCGAGACCGGTTGGGCCGACGCCGCGACCTTCGTCGCACACGTCCTTGGCATTACGGGAAGCGACATCGCGGGGTACCAGATTGCCGAAGCTCGGATATTTGCGCTCTAAGTAGTAATCGCGCTCGGCTTCCGGGATCTGGTTGGCGGGTCGCTTGTCACCTTTCTCCTTGGGCACCCAGATGCGACCGTCGTTACGTAACGACTCGGACATCAGCGTCAGCTTCGACTGATAGTCCCCCGACACCGGGATACAGGTCGGATGGATCTGGGTGAAACACGGATTGGCGAAGTGGGCGCCGCGGCGATGAGCGCGCCAGATTGCGGTGGCGTTGCAATTCATGGCGTTGGTCGACAGGAAGAATACGTTCGAGTAGCCGCCGGTCGCGAGGACCACCGCGTCGGCGGCGTGGGAGGAGATCTCACCGGTGACCAAGTCACGGGTGACGATACCCCGCGCCCGACCGTCAACCAGTACCACGTCGAGCATCTCGGTCCGCGGATACATCGTCACCTTGCCGGCGGCGATCTGGCGCTCCAACGCCTGGTAGGCGCCAAGCAATAGCTGCTGGCCGGTTTGGCCGCGGGAATAGAAGGTGCGCGACACTTGGGCGCCGCCGAACGAGCGGTTGTCTAGGGTGCCGCCGTATTCGCGGGCAAACGGGACCCCTTGGGCGGCACATTGATCGATGATGTTGACGCTGACCTGCGCCAGTCGGTGGACGTTCGCTTCCCGCGATCGGTAGTCACCGCCTTTGACGGTGTCATAGAACAGACGGAAGACGCTGTCGCCGTCGTTTTGGTAGTTCTTGGCGGCGTTGATGCCGCCCTGGGCGGCGATCGAGTGGGCGCGTCGTGGGCTGTCCTGAAAGCAGAAGGCCTTGACGTTGTAGCCGAGCTCGGCGAGGGTCGCCGCCGCCGAGCCGCCAGCCAGCCCGGTTCCTACCATGATGATGTTGAATTTGCGCTTGTTGGCGGGATTGACCAGCTTGAGGTCGAAGCGGTGCCGATCCCATTTCTGCTCGATCGGACCGCTGGGTACTTTTGCGTTGAGCCGCATCGCGATCTCCTAAGAAATCAGGCCGCTGAGAATGGCCAAGGGGACAGACACGAAACCGAGGGTGACGATCACGGCGAAGGCGATGGCAAATTGGCGCCGGAAGGCGTTGAGCCGCGGGCCGCTCCAGCCGAGGGATTGAAACATGCTCCACAGACCATGGTAGAGGTGGAAGCCCAACGCCGTGACCGCCAGGATGTAGAAGCCGGCGATCAGCGGATTTTGGAAGGCCGTGACCAGGTTGTGGTACACGTCGCCATGTTTGAAGTCGACATGGACGTTACCTACCGTCAGATGCAGTAGATGGTAGATCACGAAGAATAGGATGATCACGCCGCCGTAACGCATGGTGCGCGAGGCATAGGTCGCGGTCTGCGGTTTCCGCTTCGCATAACTCACCGGGCGAGCCTTGCGGTTGAGCTGGGTGAGCTGCCAGGCCGATAACATGTGCAGGCCAACCGCCGCCAGCAGGCCGAAGCGCAAAATCCATAGCAGCTCGCCATGGCCGAGGATCGGCTTGCCGAGCTCACGCAGGCCCTCGGCGTAGGCGTTGATTTTCTCCGGGCCTTGAAAAACCTTCAAGTTACCCGTCATATGGCTCAGCACGAAGCCAAACAGGATGACGCCGGTCAGCGCCATGACGGCTTTTTTGGCCATCGGCGAGCGGTAGAGCTCGATGATCCACTTCATGGGTTTACCTCACACGCGGACAGCCCGGATCTAAGCCGGGACTTCGATTCGAAAGGACGGCGACGGCAGGTTG
>JAJCXQ010000371.1 GCA_029263355.1 Acidobacteriota bacterium
CCGCCGAGGTCCAGCGCGAAATCGATGTCGCCTCGATCGCCCCAGACGTGGGGACACGGACGATCTTGCCGGTTATCTTGCAAGCCGGCGCGCGCCTCCCCGCAACGTTGGACTACAAGACCCAGGGCATCTTCTTCTCTCACCTCTTCCCGAGTATTGTCGGGTACCCTTTGGCGGCAGCGCTCCTCATCGCGGGCCTGGTCGTCGGCCTAACGTTCGTCGACCGAACACGCCGCCGCCAGACGGCTCAGGCGGAGTCCCGCAGCCTGGCGGCCCAAGCCCTCAGCGCCTTGGAATCAAGGGCCCGCTCCCTGGCGCTGGAACGTTCGATCGCGGCCACCGAGAGAAGCCCGACCTTCGAGGCCACTGACGCTTTGCGCAAGAGCCTACGGGCGGATCTGCTCCGCCGGGTCATGGTGGGCGATGGCAGCCCAGTTTTGGCCCTCACCTTCCTGCCCGACCGCGAGATGCTTGTCGCCAGCACTGAAAAAGGGACGTTGCTGCGCTGGTCGATTCCCTCCGGACTACCCTTAGATCGGCTGCAGCTCGACACGGCGGTTGCCAAAACCGGGCAGTGCCCAACAAAGGTCCGCCAGCTGATACCGATCGTGCCGGGTGTTGTTGCAGCGCTATCGAGAAACGGCGCCGTTCAGGTCGTCGACTTGGAACGGGAACAGACACTGCTGTCTCTCAAAGCGACAGATTTGCTCGCCTGCCGTGTCCCACAGGTCTTTGCGAAGCGCAACACGGTCGTGCGATTCCGCCAGGACAACACCGTCGAGGTGCGGGACCTCACAACGGGTGCGCTCTCGACAATTCTGACCACTGAGAAGGCGCCGATGGCAGTAACGATCGGTGCTGCCGGGGATATCTTCAGCGCCGAGTCGAGCAGCCTGAAACAGTGGTCGCCTGACGGTGTTCTACGGCAGGCATGGCCTTACCCTGAGATGGGCTGGGTGAGTGCCGTGACTTTCGATCCTAGCGGCGAAAGCAAGATCTCTTCGCAGGGCATGGCGGTCGCCTGGAGCAACCAGACGTTTCTGGGAGGAATTGGAAAGCAAGGCCCCTTTCTCAACCTCATCCACGAGGGAGAAGACATCGATTCGGATGCCGAAGACGATGTTGATCACTTGGAGTTCTCCTCCGACGGCCAACGTCTGCTGATCATCGGGGATACCCTGGAAACGACTCTCTACGATCTAGATTACGCGCCCCGTACTCGGATCCACGGCAAAGTCAGAAAGCATGCCCTCTCGCCCACCGGCGTCCTGTTTGTAGCGGTGCGACCTACGCGAGAGATTACCCTGACCGACCTTCGTCTCGACCCGCCAGTGACCCACCAGATTCCAAACGGTGATGACAAGCCACGGGCTCTCGCCATCAGTGCCGACGAACGGTACCTAGCCGCTGGCTACGACGACGGCCAGGTGCGCCTCTGGGAGACACAGGTTGGCGGCGATCTACCGGTCCTGAGCCACTACCCAGAGTCGATTGAGGCCATGGTGCCAGGGAGCGACGCCGAGACGGTCCTCACCGCCGCCAGCGATGGTTTCGTCTACGGTTGGTCGCAGACCGATCGCGCCGCCCGAAGGCTGTTCCAAGCCCACGAGAACGGAGTCGACCGACTCGTCTCCAGCCCCGATGGCGCCACCCTGGCAACTTGGAGTGCTCGCGGTCACAAAGTTCGCCTCTGGCGCTCCACTTCGCCTGACCAGGGCTTTTCGTTGACCCGAGAAATCCCCTGTCAGTACCTGGGTTGGATCGATATCAGCTCCGACGCCTCGTTGGTGGCGGTCAGTTGTTCCGACACCATCGTCTACAACGCCGTCACCGGTCAAGAGCTGGTCAATTTCGAGGGTCGGGACGAGAACCTGACGTTACTTCGCCTCAGCCCGTCTCAAAAACTCCTCCTCTATGTTGAACATCAGACGACGCCTCTAGTGTACAAACTAGCTTCAGGCCACGACGGGAGAGCACGCTTGGCCATCGAGCAGCATGACGATATCTACGACGCCGTCTTTTTAGGCGGCGACAAAACCCTCGTGACCGGCGGATCGAACGGTCAGCTGGTGGTGTGGAATCCACAGTTAGGCCAGCGGCTGAGAACCCTCGATGGTCATCAGGCCGACATCCGCCGCCTGGCCGCTGACGAGGCAGGGTCGCGACTCTACAGCGCAGACTCAGACGGCAGGATCTTGAAGTGGGATCTCGCCTCCTGGCAGCTCGTCGCGAGCATTGAAGCGCACGAAGGCAGAATCACGGCTCTCGATCTTTGCGCCGATGGTGGCCAGATACTCTCCGCCAGCACCGACGGCACCGCCAGGCTGTGGAATCGGTCGGCCCTGTCGCTCAACGGCATTCTTCGTAGCACGGAGGCAATCGACGAGGCGTTCTTTGACGAAGACTGTGGCCGAGTTTTCACCCTCAGTCGCGACGGCAACATTCGGGAATTCGTTTCGGATCCACGCGAGCTACTTGCAGTCGCTCAGCAGCGGCGGGCAGCGATCCGTCCGTCACTAGGCACTGCAAGTTCGTCACAATAGGTACCCGGTAACACAAATCGGCAGACTGTCATGGGACAGCACGGGGTGTCTCACGACCCCCCCCCCGCGCGCTGGCGGGGATCCCGACCGTCGATCCGTTCAGGGGTAGCCCCTACGTTTACCGCCTCACCACCAATGGCGCAGTGGTTTACAGGGTGGGAATCAACCGCACCGACGAGAATGGCACGCCACCGCCGATCGGTGAAGATTTGGATTGGAACCGGTACTCCGGTGACCTGGTGTGGCACCTGGGAACATAGCTGCCTGGCCTCATATTCTTCGGACCGAACATGCCAGACGCCTGCATGGGTTTGCCATCCATCAGGGGCCGTTACAGGGGCCACTTGGACCGTTGAAGCAATCTGGGAAGCACGATGAATTGGCTCCGCCGTCGATCGAGGCCACTGCGTTGGTGATCGCAGCACCGAGCCATTCGTGGAGGTAGTTTGCCGAGTCGTCGATAGTACGTCCGTTCTCACCGAAGAGAACATCGGCGCCGGTCCAGGTAGCGTTGGCTTCCGCCGCCAGCGCGTCGATGTACTGGTTGATCTGATCCTGCTGGGCTGCGAAGTCGGCGAGGAGGGTGGAGATCGTTTGATTGACCTGCTGCAGGGAAGTCTGATCTTTGAACAGGCCTTGCGCCACGCGGGCGCAACAGTAGATCTGCCAGCAGTCGGTGCGATCCATGATCTTGTCGATGCCCCAGGGTAGGAAAGAAAACGCGATGTTGCTTTCCGACAGGGACGTCGCGTCCGTCAGATCGTTGTCGTTGTAAATGTAGGTATTGGTGATGTTGCGGGAGTAGCCGTCGCGATGTTGCGTGATCGCTTCCATGGCCCAGTAGCGGATGAACTGGTCGACGTCGACCGAGGCCAGAATGCCTCTCAACGGGTTCTGATCCATCTCGGTGGCCGACCATCCGTAGTCCTGACGCTCGTACTCGTCGGAATACCCTTTGTATTCGTTGTAGGTCACGCCATCCAGATTGATGTCGAAGGTCGCGATCTCGTAGAGATTGCCGTTGTCGCTCGCGGAAAACTCGTTGGCTGGGTTCTTTAGGTATTTCTTCTTGATCGGCTCCACATTGACATAGATCCCGATCTCCTCCGTAATGTCGGTATCAGTCATGAAGATAGATAGCCAGGCGACATTGCAACGCGATGCCGGGAGGCCTGCCAACCGAAAAAGACGGTAGCCGAAGCACTGCTTGAGGATCGATGGATCCTGCACCGAGTTGTTCCAGGTCAGGCGCGTCGTGCCGATATCCGATTCTGCTTTGCCTTCGTTGTCGCCGTCGTATTTCGCAAGGTCCACGTTCAGGGATGGCTTGTCCGAATTGATCGAGCCGCAGAAGGATTTTTTCTTGATGCCGATGTCAGAGTACTCATACTCTGTGACTACGTTACCGTCGAGATCCGCTATTTCGATATCGAGCTTCTCAGCCTCGAACCATGTGTAGCGGTCGCCGATGAATTCGTTGTTGCAATTACCACCCTGGGGCTGCTGTGTCCGCAGTTCATTCCACTCGTCGGAACTCATCTTAACCGTCAGGTTGATGACGTTGTCCGGCGAATAAAATGCGTCCATGTTCTTCTGGTTGGATGCGTTGTCGGCACCCACAGGCTGGGTCCAAGTGAGGCCGAAAAGGAACGTGGCTGCGATCATGGGTAAAAAGGATCTATGCATTGAATAATCTCCTATTGTAAGTCTCCGGCTGGCAGCGCCGGAACAGATGATTTTGGCCTATCTATCTCTGTTGGGCAGGAGCCGCGGTCGACTGACCAGGGGACCGCGGCCCCAGCTATCTCAAGGACGGCCGTGCGGCTAACACCGCACCGCGCTCGAGCATCTGCGAGGCTGATGGAGGCGCTCAGGTTGCGTCGAAAATGACCCACTGCTGGTCGGTGTCTCCCGGTGCCCAGTTCTCCGCCAATTGAACGTCGCCTGTCTGCGTATCCCCAGACAGGAAGTTGAGATTTCCGGTGCCGAAGCAGTAGAGCATGTATAACCCATTGTTCCCAGATAGAGGGCTCAAGGCCCATTGTAGCTCGGAGTCGTTGGATGAAAATTCGGCCAGGTAGACCTCACCGGTAGATGTATCGCCGCGAAGATAGGAATTACCTTCTCCTAGGTTCTTGATATACCAGCCTTGAGGGGAGCCCGTACTTTCCAGCTGCCACTTTTCGCTAGGGTGGACCGTGGTGTCGTATGGTGATGAAGTGAGAGTGACGTAATCATTGGAATTGTTCTTGTCGAGAAATCGGCGGGAGTAGTTACCCACGGCTCTGAATGAGACGACC
>JAJCXQ010000372.1 GCA_029263355.1 Acidobacteriota bacterium
GGTCGATCGAGCGGTCGCTGCTGAGGGCGGCCAGCTCAACGTCGAGTTGGCCGTTGACGGTCGAGATCTCAGCGTTGCCGGTCAGTCCTCGAGCATTGGCCCGGCCGTTGACCAAGGATGCGTGGACGTCACCCTGTAGCCCTTCGAGCTCGAGGGAGCCGTTGACCAGCTCGATCTCGTCGAGCTCGGCGTTGCGCGGCACGAAGATAGTGTAGTCGACGCTGGCGGAGTCACGGTTGTTGCGCCAGCCGCGGTCGTCGTTATCGTAACGGGTTTCGATGTGGATGCGATCGGCGCGCACGTCGATGTCGATGGTGGCGGCGTCGAGAGCCTCCTGGCTACGTCCCCGCTTGACTGCCTCAATGCTGACTTCGTCCTGATCCCAGGCCTTGATGATCACATCGCCGTTGACGTTCTCGAGACTGATTCGGCCGTCGGCAGTGAGCGGATAAGAGAATTCAAAATCTTCGGTCATCTTCAGCGCCGCAGCGCTGGATACCAGGTTCATCAGGAGAATAGTAGCCAAGCAAGCGGCACGTATCAGGGTGGGACGGATCATAGGTTGCTCCTTGTTGCGAGAGTGGTTCTTATCTAGGTGTGTGTCTTCGATCCTTGAGATGCCACCGAGGGGCGGAGGGTTTGAACGGAGTCGCCGATCCTGCATCAATGCTGGTCACCAACCGCCCGCTTCACTTGTTTGATCGATTGATCGTCGCGTGGTGTTTTGAACGGGGCGCGGAGTAGCCGAAATCTCTGGATAAGAGTCGTGCTTTTACCAGGACGTGTTGCGTCTCTTCACATTGACGTGCTAGGCGCTGCTCGCTATGATTCGGTTGAGGAATAAAGAGACTGGCACCCAGGTCCACCCTGGCATCGCAGTGCTTCCGCAAAGCTGCGAGAGACACAGGCGTAGCCTGTGCAAGAGGCCGTGCCGCAAAAAAACCTGAGGAGATCATCGTGGCCGAGAGCAGATTTAGAAGAGTGTTGGTGATTTTCGGGCTCCTTGCCCTACTCGTAGGCATCCCGCAACCGGTGGTTGCGCAGGAGGAGGCTGAGGCGGAGGAAGCGGAGGCCACGGAGTCGGAAGCCGAGGAGGAGTTTTCCGAAGTCATCGTGGTCACGGGGACCCGCGCGCAACCGCGCTCGGTTGTCGAATCCATTGTGCCGATCGACGTGATCTCGGCCGAGGACTTCGCCAACCAGGGTGATACCGACGTCAGCACTCTGCTGCGGACTTTGGCGCCTTCTTACAACGTCAACACCCAGCCGATCAGTGATGCGGCGACGGTGGTTCGTCCGGCGAATCTTCGTAACTTGGCCCCGGATCACACCCTGGTGTTGGTCAACGGCAAGCGTCGTCATCGCGCTGCGGTTATCTACTGGTTGGGCAACGGTGTGGCCGACGGCGCCCAAGGCCCCGATATCTCGGCAATTCCAGCGATCGCCTTGCGGCAGGTTGAAGTGTTGCGGGATGGAGCAGCGGCACAATACGGTTCGGACGCCATTGCCGGCGTCATGAATTTCCTGTTGAAGGACTCCAGTTCGGGCGGCAGCATCGAGTTGCGCACCGGCGGTTACACAGCTGGTGACGGCGACGCTTTCTCCTTCGCTGGCAACATCGGTCTGCCGTTGGGTGAGAACGGCTTCGTCAACTTGAGCGTCGAGCTTGGCTCGAACGATGCGACGGATCGCAGCGTGCAGCGCGACGACGCTGCGGGCCTGATTGCCGCCGGTAACACCAATGTTGCCAATCCTGCGCAGATCTGGGGCTCGCCGGAGATCGAAGACGATCTCAAATTCTGGGCCAACTTTGGGTACGTCAGTGACAGTGGTAAGCAGTTCTACGGCCATGCCAACTACGTCAGCAAGGAAGTGACTGGTGGCTTCTACTTTCGTAACCCCAACAATCGCGGCTCGGTGTTCAGTGGCGACGGTGGTGCGACACTCTTGATCGGCGACCTGTTGGATGCGCAAGACGGTATCCTCGATGGCTCGGCCGGTTGTCCGACGGTCAACGTCAATAACAACGTTCCGGATCCGGCGGCGCTGGCCCAAGTCTTTGCTGACCCCAACTGCTTCTCGTTCCAAGAGCTGTTCCCGGGTGGTTTCACCCCGAACTTTGGTGGAGAAGTCGAGGACGTCTCACTCGTCGCAGGTTTGCGTGGAACCACGAACGGTGGCCTCAACTGGGACGTGAGTGTCAGCTCGGGCTCCAACGAGGTTGACTTCTTCATCTCCAACACGGTCAACGCCTCGCTGGGTCCAGACACCCCAACGGCTTTCGATCCGGGGCTCTACAAGCAAGAAGAACTCAACTTCAATTTCGATGTGTCGTACGCGATCAACGACCGCACCAATCTGGCGGGTGGCCTCGAATGGCGTGACGAGAAGTTCGAAATCGGTATCGGCCAACTCGAGTCCTACCAGATCGGCGCGTTGGCAGATCAGGGCTTCAGTGCGGCCTCGAACGGTTTTCCTGGTTTCGGTCCAATTGCCGCCGGTGACTGGAGCCGCAGCAACTACGCGGTGTATGCCGACCTCGAGCGCACCAGTGGTGACGACAGGTGGACCATAGGCGCGGCGGTTCGCTTCGAAGATTTCGAAGACTTCGGGACGACGACCAACGGTAAGCTCGCTGGCCGCTTGAAGCTCAACGAAATGTGGCAACTCCGAGCCAGCGCCAGTACCGGTTTCCGGGCGCCGACGCCGGGTCAGTCGAACGCGTTCAACGTTTCGACGGAGTTCGACTTGGTGCTGATGGATCTAGTCAACAACGGCACGATTCCATCGTCCTCTCGAGTGGCTCAATTGCGTGGTGGTGAGCCGCTGAAAGCGGAAGAGTCGACCAACCTAGGTCTGGGTACGGTTTTTCAAAACGGCCCCTTCACCCTCACCATCGATTACTTCCAGATCGATCTCGAGGATCGTTTGGCGGTGACACAGTTGTTCTCACTGTCCCAAAACGAGGTTGACGACTTGATTGCCGAGGGCATTACTAGCGCAGGCAACTTGCAGAACTTCCGATTCTTCACCAACGATTTCGATACCGAAACGTCGGGCATTGATCTCGTTGCAACCTATGTCCCTGAGGCCTTGGGTGGCAACACGTCTTTCAGTCTCCTGTTCAACAACACCGAGACCAAAGTGACCAAGTTCAATCCGGCCACTTTGGACGCTACCCGCATCCGCGAGTTACAGGAAGCCTTGCCGGAGACCCGGTGGAATCTGTCAGCCAATCATAAGTTCGGGAACGGACTGCGTATGCTCGCTCGTCTGAGCTACTACGACGATTGGTTTGATTCCGAAGACGGCCAGGTCTACGGCGGTGAATATCTCGTCGATCTCGAGGCTGCCTATACCTTCGCCGCTGACTTCACGATCTCCCTCGGTGGACAGAACGTGACAGATACCTTTCCCGAAGACAATCCGGGGGCGCGCTCCGGCGTCGGCAATCAGTACAGTCAGTTCTCACCGTTCGGTTTCAACGGTGCGTTCTGGTATGCCCGTCTGAGCTACAAGTTCGATACTTCCTGGGGTAAGTAAGGACGGTTGAACTTGATGATCCTTGCAGGGATCGTGGGCGAACCGTGAAAGCCCTCTGATCCTTGCAACAACGAACGACTCCTCGGGGCAACTCGAGGAGTTGTTTTGTTTTTACGTTGCTCTTTTTTATAACCGGCTACTATCCGTCAGCGATTCTCAGGCGGCTATGCGATACCCCGGTCACGCCACAGGCGCACCGCTACGAAGAAGCGATGGAAGGCGCCGAAGCTCGCGAGATCGATGGTGACGTCGTCGAGGTTCTCCTCGAGGGTCATGATTTTGGAGATGTGGTGGATCTTGTCCCCGGTCCGTTCGCAGGCGAAGACGAAGTCGCGGTGCTGTGAACCGAGGCGTCCTGGCCACACCACGACAAGTTCTTCGCCGATCTTTCTTATCTGGAGAGAGCGAAACACCACCGCTCCACGGCGGTGCTCTGGATCCTCGAACAGGTCGAGGTAACGTTCTTGGTTCGCAACGTCGAGTCGCAACGCGATTTGGTTTCGAAAAGCCAACAATTGATCGATCAGGGCTTCCCTGGTCGATCCCCGGGGCAGGAATTCGATGCGCTCGAGCTCGATGAAAATCTCAGGGCGCCCTTGTCGTCGCCCGGCCCGCAGAGCGACGCGACTGGTGGCTGCCCGTTCCGCGATCTTGTCCTCTGCTTCGAATCGTTCTCGGAAGCTGATTTGGCCGTCGGACGTTTCGACCGAAAAGCTCAGCGTAGCCTCCACGTTGGCCAAGTCGTAGAAACTCGGCAGTGGGGAGTTGTCCTCTTGTCCGGCAAGAGTTTCCAGATTCTTGGTGTAGGCCCGAGCAAGACTCTGAACGAAGCCTTCCAAAGCCTCGAAGCCCAGACTGTCGCTTGGCTGCCAGGGAGAACGACAGTCGGCGAGCTCTCCTTTGAGCCAGCTCCTGGCAGTCGCCGCGAGACTGTGAAAAGGCCGGTAACTGACGCGATTGCGGAATGGATCGCCAGGGAACGTGTAGAGAGTCACCGGTGGTACACCTTCTGGATCGATCACGAAGAGGCTGTCGCGTTTCCCTTTCTCGCCCCGCTTTCCCATGCCCTGCACCCTAGCTGCCAGGTAGCGACCACGGGTGAGCCGTAGGAACACCAACAAGTCCGGCTTCAGCTGGTCCGCGAGCCGGCGGATTGTATCTTTTAGCCCAGGATCTTCGGTGAGTAACCGGCTTGTGGTCGCCTGGTCCACAATCCACCAGCCTGTGGGATTGCGAAGGCCATCGAGCAACATCGTCAATAATTGTTGCTCGTCTTTGCGAGACAAGAGGAGCGCTGGCTCGGCGAGCTCGAGTGTCGGGGCGAGGGTCGGGCGGGCTGGTGGCTCTGGAACCGCGATCAAGTCGAAGCTCAGCCGGTGAGACAAGGTCGACGCACGGCTGCGGCGCTTGAAGAGTACCCGCTTCTTGTCCATGACAATTGCCGATTCGATCGCGAAGGCGGCGCGCGGGAAGGAGTAGAACAATGCCTGGCCAGGCAGCGCAGTTTGCCTGGCCTTGGGGTTGACCTCACGGTCGAGCTTTTGCTGACCGGCGAGCACGGAGAGGGTTGCGCGATCGACAAATTGCTCGAGACTGAGCTCCGGACTGTCTGAGGCCGGACCTGTCACGGCTGGGCGTGCGGAACCGGAGGCAGCACTGTGGAGAGCCGCATGGTCTGGGTCCAGTCGCGGATCGCTACCGCAACACAGTTGAGTGTCGCGCCGAGATCGGTCGCCAGCTGGGCGTTGGGGTCGTCTCCGATGTCCTTGATGGCCGTCAACACCAAGAACGGCTGCTCGGATCTGAATGGGAAGTCGGTATCGAAGTGGATTCCTTCCGAGTCCTCAAGCAATGGGGCTACCAACAGCTCACGCCATTTGGTGTGATCCTTGGTTCCGGTTTGTTGGGAAGGCCAAAGAACGAGATAGTGGATTCGCCTAGCAGCGAGATCATCAGCCTGGCGCTCGAAACGAAGGACTTGCGCCAGACCGTTGCGTTCCGTGTTGTCAAAGGTCGCCCCGAGTTTCTTGCCTTGGCTTGCGGCCAGTTGGCTGACGGCGTTCAGCATGCGGCTGCGGTTTTCGCCCAGCACCAGGAATCGCGGCGTCGGTAACTCGAGCTCACCCACCGGGGCTGATCCCGGCGGTGGCGGCGCAGCAGCCAACTCGAAGGTGACCGTGCTCTCGCCATAGGCTTGTTTGTCTTCGGCGCTGGAGAAGAGGATCAGGTTGAGACCACTCCGCTTGGAGCTCTGGAATCCGACCTTGAGCTCGGCTTTCAAGGTTGGGATGGTGAAGTAAGCGGGGGCGATGCGTGGATCCAGGTTGCGAACGTACTCTAGCGATACGTCGTTGAGTCGTGATTGAGCGCTGACCACGGCGTCCGAGACCTGTTCGAAAAAAGCATCAATTTTCATCGGCTCCGGGGTATCGGCAAGGGCTCTCGACGTGCTGTCGACGGCGGGCGTGGAAGCGCCCTCCGATGCCGGCATCACCTTGCGCAAAGCCTGCAGAGCCTTGGCCCGGTCGGTGGCCTTGTTACTGGCCAGATTTTTGCCGTGGCGCTGGATCAGCCCCAGGTCTTGTTGCAGAGCCTGGGTTCGGCTTTCCAGGTTGTTGGCGATCGCCGGATCCGGGGATTCTGCCAGAGCTTCGAGCAGCGCCGCAATATCTTGGGCGCTGCGGATAATGTCCGATGCCATTGCCGCCTAGACTCCACTTTCGGTCGTCGTCGTGTCAGCCGCCGAGTTGACGGTGTCGAGGTCGGGGTTGTCGGGTGTTCCGAGGAGGTTGGTGAAGGCTTCAGCCAGGCTGTGGAACCGCGAGCCGTCAGGGAGGTCAAGCGTTCCCTGGCTGTCGGTGCGAGACAGCAGTGTCTGCAGGACGTCGAGATCCGGTGGCACGGCGTGCAGCACGGTGCGGATACTGGCCGCGGCTCGGTAGTCGTAGGCACTCCGTTTGACGTAAGACGCGTTGACCGTCGCCGCCAAGACGGGAGTTTTGTAGCCGAGCTCGGTGGCAGCCTGGATTTCGCTGCCACCCGCCATCTGCAGATCCGCTTTCACCTCGACGGTCGTCTCAGTGAACTGATACTTCGAGGGGGCGAGGCTCTTGAAGAAGGCGATGAACTGCTCGTTGGACAGATCCTGGTCCGCGACCACCTCTTTCAGTACCTTGACGAATCCAGTCAAAGTCTTGAGGTAGTCCTCGTCGAGCCGTGTTTGCGCTTCGGCAATGTTGAGTGCGAGGTCCCCTACTAGTTTGGAGACGGTTTGTAGGCCATCATAGAACTCTTGAATCTTAGGTTTTGCCACGTTTCGATCCCCTTTCATTCAGGCGGGGCGCCGTGTGTCGCGGTTCGATCGCCACGCGATCCACGACGACTCGCAATTGACCTTTAGAAAAGTCGGAATAGGCGTACTTGCTCGCAAACGCTAGATTGAGCGGGTTGGTCGATATTCGGAGCTCTCGCTGCCGGCTCCTCGTTACCCGGACGTTGACGTCGAGCTCGGTCTGATGCATCACCCAATGCGAGGGAGCCAACAGGCGTTGCAGGCCACTGGGGCCTTGTTCGGTGACCGCTCGTAACGCTGGCGGGATCGCCGCCAAACGTTGCAGGTAGTCTTCGTCGAGCCGTTGTTGTTGCGCCGGCAGGCCCTCGACCAACGACGTGAGCAGATCTTCGAGCTTTTCGGTACCCGGTTTCCCGGTCTCGTGTTCCGGCATGGCTCCCCGTTTCAGTTCAACAGGCTACTCGATGCACTTTCATGGGCAACGATAACAGGTCGAAGAACCCCTGTCGGACTCTGGTTTGATTCGGCGTAACCTTGTACAGTCCTCCGACCGCCGTTTGCACCTGCAATGGCGGGCCATATCGAGGACAGTAGTGTGAAGATACTCAAGTTCGGCGGCTCGTCTCTGGCTACTCCCGATCGCGTTCGAAGCGTCGCTCGGATTGTTGGTGAGGCTCGCGCTGAAGGACCGTTGGCGGTGGTGGTTTCCGCCTTCGGAGGCGTCACAGACGCTCTGATAGCAGCTGCAGACTCCGCGTCTCGGCACGATGAGGAGTATCAAGAGCAGTGGCAAGCACTCCGGAAGCGTCACTTGGACGCCGTTCGCGAGCTCGCGGCGCCAGACCCTTCGTCGGCGAACCCTATTGTTCCAGATGTCGACAGTGGCCACCTCGAAGGTCACCTCGAAAGTCTTCTCGAAGACCTGCGAGACCTTCTCCATGGAGTCTTTCTGCTCCGCGAGACCAGTCCACAAACCCTTGACAGCGTTCTATCCTACGGCGAGCGGATGTCGTCCGAAGTCGTTGCCTTCAGTTTGCGCCAAGCCGGTTTTGCGAGTCGCGCTTGTGATGCTCGGCGGCTGATCGTGACCGATGACAACTTTGGTAATGCCCAAGTAGACCGTGAAACGTCGTATCGGAAGGTCTCTAGCGAACTGCGGAACGACGTGTCACGGCAAGACGAGTCACATCATGACGGTGAGATCGCCGTGATCACTGGTTTCATCGCCGCCACCCCCTCGGGACGGACGACGACCCTCGGTCGTGGCGGTTCGGACTACACCGCGGCCTTGATTGGTGCGGCGGTGGAGGCGCAAGCGATCGAGCTCTGGACCGACGTCGACGGGGTGATGAGCGCCGATCCACGATCGGTAGCCGATGCTTTTCCGCAACCGCGGTTGAGCTATGCGGAGCTCATGGAGCTCTCACACTTTGGCGCCAAGGTGGTTTATCCGCCGAGCGTACATCCGGCGCGCAGCCTGGGTATCCCGTTGGTGATCAAAAACACCTTCAATCCGGCCGCCGCCGGTACGCTAGTGACCGAGACCGCACCGCCTGACGACCATCCGATCCGAGGCATCTCGGCGATCCATCATGTGGCGCTGATGCGCCTCGAAGGTGACGGGATGGTGGGTGTTCCGGGTATCGCCATGCGGCTGTTCGGAGCCCTCGCCCGAAGTGGTGTGTCCGTCATTCTGATCAGCCAGAGCTCGTCGGAACACTCGATCTGCTTTGCGGTCTCGCCCGAAGATGCGAAGCGCGCGCGATTCGCCGTCGAGGAGGAGCTTGCCCTCGAGCGCCAAGCCGGGATCGTCGACGCGTTGATCGTCGAAGGCGATCAGTCGGTGATTGCGGTGGTTGGCGAACAGATGCGTCAGCGACCCGGGTTGGCGGGGCGCTTGTTCGGGGTTCTCGGTGAACATGACATCAGCGTTCGGGCCATCGCGCAGGGTTCGTCCGAGCTCAATATCTCATTGGTGATCGATCAAGCGAACAAAGCGGCGGCGCTCAGTGTCATCCACCATGCCTTCTTCGCGCCACGCCTGCGGCGCGTTGCATTGGCGGTGGTCGGCGTCGGTCATGTCGGCGGGGCGTTTCTCGAGCAACTCAGAGCGGTGGCGAAAAACCTCCAAGAGCGTGAGGGGCTCGATCTCCGAGTTGTCGCCTTGTGCAACAGTCGACGGATGCTGATCGATCCTTCCGGTACTGATCTCACCGGCTGGCGGCAAGGCCTCGAAGGACAGCAGAGCGATCCCCTCGACGACGAACGTTTTCGGGCGGCGCTAAGTGAGGTCGTCGGTGCGCAGCGGGTCTTGATCGATTGCTCGGCCAGCGACCGCATGGGACCCTCGTTCGAGGGACTGCTGAAGGCCGGCGTCTCAGTGGTCGCAGCCAACAAGCTGCCATTCGCGGGTGACGCCGAGTTATTCGAGCGACTGCGGAGTGCCGCCAGTGTGGGGCGGTGCTCATTGCTGCACGAGGCGACGGTTGGAGCCGGGCTCCCGGTCCTGTCGACCCTTGCTGACGTGATACGCAGCGGTGATCACGTGGTCAGAATCGATGGCGGGCTCTCCGGCAGTGTCAATGCCGTGCTCGAGGATCTGGCCGGTGGCAAGCTGTTCAGCCAAGCCTTACGGGATGCGCATCGCAAGGGCCTTACCGAGTCCCATCCCTGGCAGGACTTGAGTGGTGGAGACGTCGCCCGAAAGCTTTGTATTTTGGGCCGATTGGCCGGTCGGACCCTCGAGATGCAGGACATCGAAGTTGAACCGGTGGTTCGAGGAGACTGGGGAAACATGAGCCTGGACGCTTTCTGGGCCGCCTTGCCGGAGGTCGACGACAAACTCCGCCGACTCAGTGATGAGGCCATCACCCGTGGTCACCGGTTACGCTATGTTGCGTCCCTCGATGAGACCGGAGCCCGGGTCACGTTGGCGACCGTGCCACCGGAGCACCCTGCGCACGGTCTGGCCGGCGCCGACAACCTCGTTGCATTCACCACCGCTCGCTATTGCGACTCACCACTGGTTTTGCGTGGCCCTGGGGCGGGTCCGGAGGTGACCGCAGCGGGTGTGTTTGCCGACGTGTTGCGCGCCATCGATCGGAGAGTGTCATGACAACCTCAACAGGAGAAGTTCAAGTGAAGATTCCCGTTGCCGTGTTGGGAGCGACCGGTAGTGTCGGACAACGCTTCGTGACCCTGCTGGCAGAACATCCCTGGTTCGAGATCGTTGCATTGACCGCCTCGCAAACATCGGCAGGCAAACCCTATCGGGAAGCGGTCAATTGGATGCAGGAGCTGCCGCTACCGGAGTCGGTTGCCGAAATGGAAATACGGCCCACTGCTCCGCCGCTGCCGTGTCGGCTAGCATTCTCCGCCCTCGACGCCCGGGCCGCGGATCGAGCCGAGGTTGAGCTCGCCAATGCTGGTCACTTTGTGGTGTCCAACGCCGGCAGCCACCGGATGGATCCCGATGTT
>JAJCXQ010000373.1 GCA_029263355.1 Acidobacteriota bacterium
GTCGGTGATCGCCGAGCGGCCGAGAGGATGGCTGCTGACCGCCGGCTTTCGTCGCAATAATGAGGTTCGGGCTTGGATGCATCAGTTTGTGTCGGTGCTCAAGCAGCCCGAACAAGAATTGGATCTGTTCTTCTTTCCCGACTTCGTGACCTTGTTGAAGACCCGCTTCGCAGCGGGTAAGGGCGCGGTTTTCGAGCAGCAGTTCACGGCGATGGGGCAGCGTTTCGAGTTCGACGGCGACGGGCTGACGCTGCAAGGGCAGGGTTGGTCGTTTCCAGAAACCAATGATGAAGGAGCAAGCTTTCGCTGGGCGCTCGGTGAGCAGGCGGAGCTGGGGCTACCGATAGGTCAACCCCGCGATGCGCGCATCCGACTTCGCGCTCTGCCGTTCATGTATCCAGACGCGCCTCCGCAGCAAGTGGAGCTATGGCTCAACGACTCACCTCTGGGCACGCTGGAGCTACCGACCCAGTGGAGCGAACACGAGATCGACGTTCCCGCATCCTCCTGGAGCTCCGGCGCCAACATCCTCTACCTCCGGTTCGCCCACACCGCGCGTCCAGCCGCGGTGATCGAAGGCGCGAACGACAGTCGGAGCCTGAGCACCGCCTTCGACTATCTGGACGTTGTCCCCTGACAACCAAGACTCACCCAGCGTCCGGAACGACAACCTCGACCGGCACGCGGTACGCTTGCTCTTCGTCAACTGCCGAGAACCAGTTGATGCGCTCGCGGATGAGATCGAAGACAAGGATGAAGGACCCGGCAACTTCAGGGGTGTCAACGAGCACATCCATCTCGACCTCTTGGCCGGCGGCGATGTGGTCTGGGAGTTCCGTACGCCGTCCGGCCCAGATGACAGGGTCGCCGGTTTCTCGCAGCCAATGGTATGAAACTTTGACCTGGGTGGCTCCCGAGCCCGGCCAGAGATGGGTGCTCGCATTCCGCAGGATGATCGGCACTGTGACCGTGTTGCTGGCGTCCATCGACAAAGGGGCCTCGACCTTCAGCCACTCGACAGGGTGGAGATCACGGGCCAAGTCTTTGGGGGTGCCGAGGAAGGCGAGGGCGGCGCCGAGATAGAAGCGCTCCGAACCCGAGCCCCTCCACAGTGGCTGTTCGCCCCACTCCGAGGTGACAACTAGCGGATACCGGTAGACATCTGTTCCCCACGCCGATCGCGGGATCTTGTTGACGTGTTGCGGCTCGAACACAAGACGCTTCTTACCGCCTGTCCCTGGCAGGTCGTCATCGAAGTTGAGTTGTCGGCAGTCGTTCAACAGACAGATCTCGATCGTGTTGCCGGGAGCTAGATTACGGACGTCGAAGACGAAGCTCTGATCCTGATGCGGGCTGAGCAGGTTCATTTCGACGCGTTTGGCGCCCTGAATCCAAATCTCCTCGTTTTGAGCCATGATCTCGTCGCGACGGCCGTGAAGGCTGGCGTCAGGCAGCGAGATCTGCCGATAGCCCGACAGATTGCGGGCCAGTGACCATTCCAACGGCAGCTGGGGGAAGGGCTGGTTGCGGACGTGCGCTTGCAGGGTTGGATGGGTAACCAACGCGCCGAGGGGCGTGATCAGCAGGGGGCCGAGAAACACGGCGGCGCCGACAAATCCCAATGTGATCAACCAGGAGGGTTGAAGCCGCCGCACCAGAAACAAGAAACACGGATAAACCGCCGTGAAGAAGCGATTGCCGACGAAACCTCCGCCGCCGAGCCATTGACCGCGAATCAGCATGACAAACAGCGCAGCGGTGAGGACAGCGGAGAGAAGGATCAGCCATCTGAAAACGCAGCGGCGTTCCCGGAGTAGGAAGAACAGAATCGAGAGCACTGCGAACGGCATGTAGATGAAGAAGCCACCATGCCGGCCGAACAAGAATTCCGGTGTCGATTCCTTCAGGACGGTCGCCATGGTGACCTTGAGCTGCCGACCACTGCGGGTGATCTGGCTCGCCGCCGAGTCGGAAGGGGCTTTGGGAATCCGCGGATCTACCCGGCGTTGCATGTAGTCGACGGGACTCGAGACGCTAGTCCCAAAACGTGGTGCAAAGTAGGGCCACACCTGCTCTGTGAGGGCGTAGGCGGTGCCCACCAGCGCTCCCACCGTGAGCAGCCCGGCAGCTGCAAACGAGACCAGGCTGCGCCAAGACCGTGCCTTGACCAGCAAAAAGAGGATCGGTAACCCCAAGGCTGCCAACATCGGCTTGCTGTAGCAGGCTATGGCGAGCATCGCCGCCGAGCCCGCCGCATGAAGTGGAAGACGATGTCTTACGAAACGTGTCCGACCAAGATGTTGTGATGAAGGCTGACGCTCAGCGGACAGACCCGGCTCATCGACGGCCCGTGTCATCAGGAAAAAAGCGGTCATGACACAGGTCATGTTGAGGAGCTCGGCCTGAAGCCAAAACATGTAGACGAAGGCAGTACTGAGCAGAAAGAAGCCGGCGGCGAAGAGGGCCGAGTCCACCTCGTCGTTGAAGCGACGCAGATAAGCGAATCCCATCCACACCATGGCCATCAGCAAGGCTGCATTGAGCGTGACCATGCCGTTGGCGCCGAACAGAGCCACGAACGGTGTCGCTATCAGCGGATAAGTGATCGGAATACTGAAGTAGACCGGCTGCCTGCGGCCTTTGCTCATCAGCAGCAAGTTGTCGGTCCCGGCGTATTCGCGAAATAGGCGCCGCACGTCCTGGTCTTCACATACCAGATCACCGTCGTGCCAGAGGCTCAGTGACGCGAGGTAGAAGGCTGCCTCGTCGGCCTTCAGCACAACTGGAAGTCCGGGTTTCGACAGCGTCAAGGGCAGGATCAATAAAAAGAGAGTCAGGCAACTCAAGATCAGCTGCGATTGTCGTCGAGCGGGTGAGAGCGTCGAGCTGAGCATACGATCCCAGTATAGAGCAGGCGTCTCCAACAGCTAAGGCCTCTCGTTGGTGCTCCCCTGGCAGCTCGATGATCTCAACTGTCGACGTACGGTTCAATTGATCCCTCGCATGGACAGTGCCCGATTGCGGCTCTGCGCTTCGACAGAGCGGCCAATCCGCCACTGTAGACGCCAGGCTCAACTAATCCCTCGTGTTGACAGCAGGCGATCGCGGCTCTGTTTGCTACCCACCACCAGCGGCGACTAGAATCGAGAGGATTCCACCCGAGATCGAGAACTCTGAGGGCTCGATCCACTTGTCGTTCCGGCCGACCTCAAAGGGGAAATTGTGACTACCAACCAGGTTCTCGTGCGCCAGCTCGACACCATCGATATCGGTACCGTCACGGCGATCGATGAGAAGATCACCGGGAGTTATCATCCAGAGGAGTGGGAGCGCCGTATAGGGTATTATCTCCGTCGGGATCCCGATGCCGCACTGGTGGCCGTGATCGACGGCGAGGTTGTAGGCTTTATGCTCGGCGAAGTTCGCTCCGGCGAATTTGGCTTGATGGAGCCGACGGGCTGGATCGAAGTCTTGGGGGTCGACCCCGACCACCAGGGTAGCTCGATCGGGCGTCGGCTCGCCGAAAGTTTGCTCGAACACTTTAAGAGTCGCGGCGCGGTGAAGGTACGGACTCTGGTCGACGAGGGGATGGGCGATATCGCCGGCTTCTTCGAGTCTCTTGGTTTTGAACCAGCTCCGCTTAGGCCGTTTGTCAAGCTACTGTAGATACATCCTTCAGACGTCGATGGTCTACCCTGCGGGGTGGGGAGTAGATGTCGATGTGACGATACGATTTTGAGGTCCGCTCGCCAGGAGGTTTCATAAATGCGAACGAGAGAGGCGCTTCTGCCCGGCAAGTATCACGACGCCGTCGTCAAATGGCGCGATACGTTCATTCCTGATTTTGACTTCCTGACCGAGAATTGGGACAAGCATTTTCCGAAGGAGCCCCACTTCAAGCTTTGCGCTTTCCGCGAGCTCGGGATCTGCAACGAGATCGAGTGTGGCGACGATGTCGGCAAGCCCAAACTCACCTGTCCGAGCGAGCTTGGTCCCGAGCGAGCAAGTCATCTGCTGGGAGCCATCCGA
>JAJCXQ010000374.1 GCA_029263355.1 Acidobacteriota bacterium
CAAGCCGGCGGTCAAGTTCGGCATCTTCTTCGTCTCCATCTTCGGGCTGATCAAGGTGGCGCGGCTGTGGCTGGGAGACCAGGGAACTCTGCTGGCGAGCGCTATCGCCGGTGCCGGTAGCACCAGCGCGGTCGCGTTGTCGGTCTCCGAGCTGCTCGAGCAGGGCGCCGTGGCGCCACTCGTCGCGGCAGGATCGGTCGTCCTGGCGGTGGCTACCAACGCTCTCTCCAAGTGGGCCCTGGCGCTGGTCAACGGCACCCGTCAAATGGCCTTCTGGCTGGGCGGCGGACTGCTGACGATGGTCGCCGCCGCCTTTCTGGCGCTTGCCCCTAGATTGATCGAAAGCCTCGGCGGAGCTTCATAGGTCCACAGGTAGGACGGCCAAATCCAAGAAGGCTCAAGCAAGGGTCCCGGGCATAATCGCCGAAAAATATACGCTAGGAGGCCCGAGCCTAGCGAGGCGACCGACGACCAGAACCTAGATCTTCAGAAGGACGCACTCACCGAGGCCGGTTGTGAGCGCGTCTTGGAGGATCACGAGAGCAGAGCCAAGGCATCGCGCCCAGGGTTGCAGGCCGCTTTGGAGTACGCGCGCGAAGGCGACACGCTCACGGTATGGGGACCGGGGCCAACCGACAATGGCTACCTTTCACCAACCCCCGTCGGTAGCCCTCGAAGCGTCTTCAGACGCTCCGCCGCATTGAAGTTGGTCGGATCCAGTTGCAGCGACCGCTCGTAGTTCAGGATCGACAGTTCCTTCTCTCTACGAACCATGTAGGCCTCGGCGAGGCTGTCGTATGCGTTGGAGGATTGTGGATACATCTCAACCGCCAGCTTGAACACTTCGGTGGCGTCGTTGACCTTGTCGAAAAGAAGCAGGTCGTAGCCGATCTCATTGAGCAGGTCCTCATTGAATTCGTACTTCGTGGCCTGGGTTCTCTTGAGCTCATGGTACTGGAGGATGCCGGCATCGATGCCCTCTTCCGCGATTGCCTTACCGATCAGATCAAAGAGGCGTGGCTCCGGGAGTTGATAGGATGCATCAAAGTAGATCGCCGCGAGATCGTTCGCGACCGTCGTCGCCGAGGTTTGGTCGCTGTTGCTCAGAACGATGATCGTGACGCGCTCCGTCGTGAAACGCATGATGTAGGAGGAATAGCCGTACTGGGAGCCGCTATGCGTTGTGGTCGGCCGGTCGAGAGTCTGACGGATCTCCCACCCATACGCGTAGCCATTCCGCACCGGCGTGACGAGTCAACCTTCCGCTCGAACTCGGAGCCGATCGGTTCCTGGGCCTGGATGCTGGCGGCGGCGACGGCGGCACGGTGGCGACGGCGAGCGCGAAGCGCCGAGCGGATTCTATTCGGGTTGGCAATCGGCCCATGGGATGCTCCTCAGTCGGTGGAATCGTGACCTCATCAATGAAGTCTCCATCCAGTGTATTGAGTGAGCGCGGCGAACAATAGAATGGGATTAGCCAACGCCCTGGACGCCCCAGGGACCTACGGGTGGGGACTCAGAAGCGTCGGAAGTCCTTGGGCCGGAACCCGGTCACCTGCCGGAAAGTCCGGATGAAGTGGCTCTGGTCGGCGAAGGCGCATGAGTAGGCGATCTCCGAGAGGGACAATCTGGATTCCCGAATCAGGGGAATACTCTGCTTGACCATCAGTCGCCGACGATACTCGCCGAGAGTACAGGAGAAGTACTTTCGGAAATGCTTGGAGCCGTGGTCGCTTGACGTCACGCACAGGATTGTGCTCCACAAGAGCATGCGTCACCAGGTCAGCCAACAAGCTCGATAGAGCTAAGAGACGTCGGCGGATCGTACGCGGCCGAGCTCCAGCCTCGACCACGGTATCACGCCAATAGCCGATGGCACCTCGATCGACCGTTCTTAAACCTTCACGTGGCTCGATGCCCAGCGTCTCGGCGAAGTTGCTGTCGTCGAGCTGAAACACTTTTTCGAAGAAATATATTGACTTATAACAGACCTCTCCGGTACTCTTCTCCCGCCATGAAAGCTATCACCTTATCCCTCCTAAGTTACTCGATGCTGACCATCGTCAGGGGGATAGAGGTGTAACTACACCACGCGCACAACGCGATCGTAACGACCCCCGGACGCTGGCAAGCATCCGGGGGTTTTTGCGTTTACGGACTTTTCTCAACGAACTACTGTTCAAACAGCCGCCGTTTGAAACAACACCACTCGAAACAACACTCATTCAAACCAAGAACATCCGGAGGGTACTGCTGGGTAGGCTGGCAACTGGTCTTGAAAACCAGGGCGACGTCACGTTGGGGGTTCGACTCCTCTACCCTCCGCCAAATTTCGAAAGAAGTAGTCAACTAAACAAAAGACTGGGGATGTAGACCGCTATGGAGGCGGGGCGGGCTGTAGACCTGTCGCGTAAGTCCTGAGTGCTGCCTGGAGGGTTCGATTCCTTCCATCCCCATCATGCCGCTCTAGCCCAATTGGCAGAGGCGCTGGACTTAGACTCCAGAGGTTCAGGGTTCGAATCCCTGGAGCGGTACCATTCTTGTGTTCAAAAAGGTTTCATTTAGAAGACATCAACCCTATCGTTTCACCCCATCGCCGACGTAGCCCAACTGGCAGAGGCGCCAGACTGAGAGTCTGGAACTTGGAGGTTCGAATCCTCTCGTCGGCACCATATTTATAACCCTTTAGTTTGGCTCCGTAGCCCAACTGGCAGAGGCTGCGCTCTCAAAATGCGTAGAGTGTGGGTTCGAATCCCACCGGAGCCACCAACGGAGAGGTGACAGAGCGGTAATGTGCCCGGTTGCTACCCGGAGGCCGCCGTTGATCTCGGTGCGCAGGTTCGATCCCTGCTCTCTCCGCCATACTTTCGCGCTGTACTTTCGCGCCTACGACACCTCGAGCAGCCGATCGCCACGTCGTCGGTCTAAAGCGCCCCGCATCACAGGCGCAAACGCCACCGCACAAACGCCGTTTCCAGAGGACCCCGTGCGATCCGGCGCCGTAGCGTCTCGCCCGGGTAATAGGCCATGGCGATGAATGGCCGACCAGCGGCGGTCTCACCGATCTCGTACACCGTGCAGATATTGGGATGATCGAGTCGAGACGACGCCCGCGCTTCTCGCAAGAACCGTTGATGGCAGCAGGAGCTGTCCGCCACGTTGTGGGGCAGAAACTTGAGAGCAACGGAGCGTTCGAGGCGACGATCTTCGGCCCGGTAGACCACTCCCATGTTGCCTCTACCGATCTGCTCCCGGACAAGGTAGTGCCCTATTTGACGGCCATACAAGGCATCTTCGCCGCCAGCACGGTCGAGAACTGTGACCGCCTCCGTGCGCTCTCCATTGAAGGTGTCAGCGGCTGCACCCTCAGACCTTATTCGCTTAATCACATAGGGTAAGAGGCGAAACCGCGAGAAGTTTCCCAGCGGGAGACAATTTGCTCCCTTCACCTACCGCTACAAGCTCAACAAGCTCATATCCAATCCCCGTTCGAGCAACCACAGGGTGGCAAGAATGGCGACAAACACCGAACCAAAAGTGAATACCACCCGACGGTAGAACCACGAGTCGCGCATCAGGTATGCGATCGGCAAGAAGAGCGCCACAATCGCCAGTTGGCCGGTTTCGACACCGAGGTTGAAACCAGCGAGGGCAACCGCCAAGGCGCCGCCGGGCAGGCCGAGATCAACCAACACGCCAGCAAAGCCGAAACCGTGGATCAGACCGAGGACAAAGGCGACGGCCCAACGTCGTCCCGGCAAAAACGGATGCAGGTTGTTGACCGCTGCCAACACCACGGTCGCCGCAATCGCCGACTCGACCCAGCGTGAAGACAGGCTCACCCAGCCCAGGATTGCGGCGAGCAGGGTCAGAGAATGTGCGACGGTGAAGGCGGTGACGATACCAGCCACCTGAATGAGCGCCGGACGAAACGACTCAACTGAGCGCCACTCTCCAGCGTCTCGTCGCAGCACCGCGGCGAGCAGCAACGTCAACAAGAACAGCACATGATCGAAGCCGATCCAGATATGCCAAACCCCTTCGCGCCAATATTGGCCGAGCTGACGCCATACTCCCAACCGGTGGAACACGAGCTCGAGCCGAGCGGAATCTGGGGACAGCACCGCAGTCTGTACCCCGTGCGCCGAGTCGAGTTTCAGCAGCCCGCGGTGTGACGGATCGAGATCGAAGAACAAGCGATAGTCGAGTGCCAGTGCGCCGACGCTGGGGCACTCGGCAACAAAACGCAACACGGTGTAAGCGCCGTCACTGTGATGGTCGACGAGCTGATCGCTGGTGCGTAGCGCACAGTCGGCGCCGTCCGCGCTGATGTCGAGTCGCGCCAACGCATAGTCCGCAATCGCGTCGTGACGCGACCTCAGCTCACCCCAACTGATCTCTCCGTTCTGGTCAGTGTCGAGACCGAGAGCAAATTCGAGATCGCGCAGGGCGATATCCCATTGGCCGGTGACCCTCTCGTCTGTCCACTGCAGGCTGAGGTAGCTGTCACTCGGCTTGTGAGCCCAGCTGGCGGATGCCGAGGCGAGCCAGAGGATCGAGAACACAACGCCGACCGTCCGGATCATCGAGACGCCCGAGGCACCCATTAGCCTGCTTCCTGGAGCTGCTGCACAAGTTTGTCCAGACGCACATCTTGAAGTCCGGTCTCACTGAGCCAAGTGATTAAAGGCGCCGCGGCTTCGAGGTCGCCTTCGGCGAGAGCAGCTTCGAGAACTCGCCTGGCATCCACCGGTTCACGCTGGACACGCCAATTGTCGAGCGCCAGGCGCAGGGCCTCAGCCGGTTGGTCCATGAGCTCCAAGCGGAAGCGGGACTCGGCGCCCTGATGCAACTGATCACCACGCCTCTGGGTTTCGGAGAAACGATCGTCCAACATCGAGACATGTTGTTTGAGCTCGGAAGCCCCAAGACGAGATTCCGCTAAGGACAGCCGCAACAACAGCGTATCCGAGCGGGTTTCCTCAGCCAGGAGACGGCGAACCTCCTGTGGCCGGTCGAGATCGAGCAGAAAATCGCTGTAGGCGCTGAGGAGATAGATATCTCTGACGCCGAGCGCTAGAGCTGCATCAAAATGCCGTTCAGCATCCTCGTGACGTCCCAGGCGGAGGGCGATCTCGGCCAGTCCGGTGAGCGCCCAGAGTCGATCCTCGACGCGAGCACCCGGCGCCTGCAACAAGGCCCGGTGCAGCATGTCATAACTACCTTCAGCATGACCGCTCGAGCTGGCGGCGCCCGCCAGGCATGCTGCTGCCAATAGGCGATTCGATCTCTGTAACGGCCAACAGCTTTCATAGGCTTCGGCGTGGCGTCCCTGCACTTGCAGAATCACCGCCCGCGTCAACCAGGCCTGCGGATGTCGCGGTCGGACGGTAAGTAGATGCTCCAGGTCTTCCAGAGCACTGTCGAAGTCATGACCGTTCTGGCGGATGGTCGCACGCAACATCAACACTTCGGGGGGAGGCTGCGGTAGGTCCCACCAGGGCGCCAGGACCGCCTGCGCATACCCCTGAAACCGAGGGTCACCCTCGGCGCGGGCAAGGGCGATGTAGCCCCGGGCTAGCGGTACTGCGAGATCGAGATTATCGGCATCGTCTGCGAGCTCCGACCGCAGACGTCGCAGCTCTCGCTGGCGTGCGTCACGGCCCGCACCGGTCGGTAGGCTTTCGATGACCTGGTTGTCGTCAACCGGCCGAAACGGCTCACCCGTAGCTGGTGAGCTGATCCATGGCCAGCCCAGAATTGACAGGACGAGAGCTCGGCGGAGGAAATGGTTCATGACGAGGATTCCTTTGACGGCCGATGACACACAATCGAAAGGAGAACCGCCCTCCCTCAGCACGAGGAAGGACGGTGACGACGTTACGGGCAGATGCCAGTGCAGCCGATCTCACCCGGATCGACATGACGACTCTCGACGCCGGAATGGGCGTAGCCGACGTAGGGAAAGGTCTCCCGATAGGGAACGTCGTTGGCGTTGACCCCATCGCCCACGCGGTTGTGGGGAAAACCGTCAAAGGGTGGCCCGGCGAGCACACCGACCACGGCGCGCAGGGCGAAGTCGGTCACGTCGTCCGAAACCCGACGACCGTTGGGC
>JAJCXQ010000375.1 GCA_029263355.1 Acidobacteriota bacterium
GAGGTTCTCCAACTGTTCGCTCTCCTCGACCCGGCGCTCGAGCTCTGCCCGTGACATCGGCTGGGTCAAAACGCCACCTCTACAAACCGTTTACCCAACTTCTTTGTCTTGTACGCAGTCGCGAGTGCACCGTCCTTGACAATTACCGCGACACCCTTTCCACCTTGAACCGGCAAGAAATGGATATAAGAGCCCAGCTTGGTGTCATAAAACAGTTTTCCTTTACGAACGCTTCTCAAGATGTCTCGCACGGAGATTCCACGCTCAAACATGCGACGAACGAAGTGGAAGAAAACACCACCTGTTTTCCCTCCTTGAAGGGCCGTCGGAACCAGATCCCATGCCACCGGCCTGACCTTGAAGCCAAAGCCCTCCAACAAGCGAGCGACTCGTAACGTATTCGACTTCGCAAGCGTACTCAGCAGCTTCCCAGGGATGAATGCAAGTGCGATCTCAGCGAGCCCCCTTAGAAATCGAATGTACGTCAACTCACCACGACGCGCCAACCGAATCATGGTACCTATGTTCCAACCCACCATGAAGGCGCTCAATACCTGCCCTACGATCGCCACCACGGTCACAGCTGAGGCGAAGGAGAACAGGCCAGAAGGGTCAACTCTGTTGACTGGATTATTGAGTGTATATGTGTATTTATGGAGAGTTGACGGCTCGAAGGCCATTCCTGGAAATGGATCCATACTGAGGAATCGTCCATCTTGTGGATTCATCCAACGGGCACGCAGGTAATAAAAACCGCTATTGAAGTCGAAGGCCTGACCAGCAAACAGGTAAGCATTCTCATCGACGCCGTCATGTTCGAGCAATTCACCGAACGCGGAGAATGTGTAACGGTCCGTCACCATACCCGTCTCATCGGTCAGGGTCCGAATCGATCCCAGGCCATCGGCATGGAAGTACCGCGTATTCGACGGACGTACAACCGCCAGCAGATCATCGCCGCGCACATAATAGGCACTGACGCTGCCACTCCCGTCGATCTCGACCACAGCCTGACTGACCGGATCCTCCGACACGGCGGCACTGAGAATGTGGCGTGGGTCAATCAAGAGCTGCCTGAATGAGGAATCTCCTGACGGTTCGGTGACCTCAGTTCGTTCACGATTGCCGTCAGCATCGTAGCGATACGACACCGTCGTCCCGTCGTCGAGGGCCGCAGACGTCAGTCGATCTCGAGAATTCCAGGAGAATGAAGAGCCATCTCTAGCCGTCAAATTACCGTTCGGATCCCAGCTCTGAACGCTAGATCCTGACAGCAGCAGTTGATCTCGTTCGTTGTAGGTATAGTCCGTCTGAATTGCTGGTCCTGCAACCTCTGTGAGAATCTGCCGCAGTCGATTCCCGACAGAGTCATACTCGAAACTCCGACTGACGCTATCGCCTGATTGACTGCTGATGACTTCGCTGGTCAATCGGTAAAGAGCATCGTACGTGTAAGAGCGCGAAGTTCCGTCGTGCTCGTCGACCCTTTCTCGATTGCCTGCCGAACCCAGCGTGTAGGCAAACGAATTGATCACCGACCCCGTGTTGTCCGTCGTCGTTTGGTTGACCAGGCGATTGAGAATATCGTAAGCGTATTCCGTCGTCGTACCGTTCGGATAAACCAAATCCGAACGATTGCCACTGGCATCGTAGCCATAGGAATAGGATCCACCCTGCGGGTCGGTGACCATCGACAGGCGATTGAGGGCATCGTAGGTGTACGACGTCGTCAACGTTGCAGCACCAACTTCGGCAGTGAGAGACGTTCGATTTCCAATCGCGTCGTATGAATACCTCAACTGCCCCGTCGGAGAAGTGAGTTGAACGAGTCGATCACGCCCGTCGTATTCATATTGGATCGTCCCAGTGCTGCCAACAACCTGCGCTCTTTGCCCAGTGGGGCTATAGGAGTATGCATTGGTGGCGCCACCGGCGAAAGATTCCAAAATCAGACGATCGGCAGCATCGTAGGAGAAGGTCGCCTGTGCCCCGGCGAAATCCGTCTGCGACAGGAGATTGCCTTCGGAGTCATGGGTAAAGCTCGCAGCAGCACCGTCAGGAAGTACCTTGCGCTCCAAACGGCCACGGTTATCGAACTCTAGGAGCGTCTCATGACCGTTGGCGTCCCGATGAGATATCCGATTCCCTAGCTCATCATACGTGTACGTCGTAGCGCTTCCCATTTCGTCCGTCACCGACAACAGCTGTCCCAACAGATCGTACGTGAAGTGTGTCGTATTACCAGCCTGGTCTGACTCGGAAACCTTGCGTCCCAAAACATCATAGACAGTTTCCTGATCCGTCCCATCGGCGAAAATGGTTCGCGTCAATCGATCAAGGGCGTCATATTCGAATTGAGTCGTTCGGCCCGCCGGATCTGTCTGAGATATTTGATTCCCACTACTGTCGTAAGCGAAGGATACCGAGTTTCCAAGGGCATCGATCACCCGGGTCCTCCGATCGGCCGCATCAAACTCGAAACGGGTAGCATTGCCGCGCGGATCTATGACTTCTACAACTCGACCTGCCGCATCATAAACCGTCTGAGTCGACGTCCCATCCGAGAAGGTCCTTTGCACTTGGCGGCCGGCCGCATCGTACACATTGGTCGTGGTTCGGCCGCCGCGATCGACCATCGTAAGTTGGCGACCTTCTTTGTCGTAAGTCTGAAGCTCGGTGCTGCCATCCGGAAAGATGGTTCCTGTTGGCCGATTGAGATCATCGTAAGAGAAAGTAGTGATCCTGCCGAGCGAGTCTTGCAGGGCCACCAGACTTCCTCGCACATCATAGGTATTGAACGAACGCGATCCATCAGGTTCCACAGTCTCCAATAAGCGACCCGTAGCATCGTATTTAAAGGTCCAAGTCAGATTCTCGACACCGGTCGACGTCGTTCGCGTTGTTGATCTAGAGACACGATTACCGTTGGCGTCGTAGGCTGATTGCGTCTCGTGACCGAGCGTGTTGATCTCCTTGAGGATGTTACCCATGCCGTCATACTCAAAACGGGTCACAGCACCCAACGGCTCAGTTTGCGACAAAAGGTTGCCATTGGCATCATAGGTGAACGTTGTGGTCGCTCCGAGTGCATTTGTCGTGGATAGGAGGTTCCCTGCCGCATCAAAAACACTGGTCGTCAGTCCGCCTTTCGGATCTTGCTCGGTCAGTATCTGACCACGCTCGTTGTAGGTGAACGTGGTCTTGTTACCCAGTGAGTCCATGATCTCGGTTCGGTTGCCATCAGCATTGTACGCATACGACGTAGTGTGCCCAAGGGGATTGGTTTCGCTGAGGAGGTTGCTCTTGGTGTCAAAAACTCGAAGGATCTCGGCGCCAAGTTGATTAACCTCTCGAATCACATTACCTCGTTCGTCGTACTCGAAAAGTCGTGAATGCCCTTCACGATCGGTCACGATCTCTTGTCGATCTGCTAACTCATGCTTGTATTCCAAGACATTGCCAAACGCATCGATATGTCGAGCGAGACGCCCATCAGAATCGTATTCATTGCGAATGGCTCCGGTTCCATCAGGCCCGTCGATCTTCAACACGTCGTGCCGATCGTTGTAGGTATAACCAGAGGATGCAGCATCGCGGTCTGTGACGGTCACCAGGTCACCGGCGGCATCGTATTCGTAGGCGATGGACTGATTCAGTGGATCAGTTATGGACACGATTCGGTCGTCGGCATCACGAACAAACGTTGCACTCACTCCCGAGCTGTGGGAGATCCCAGTAGAAGAGATTGTCAACTCATTGGCATTGAGATCCTGGATCCGGGTGACGCCATCTTCCAGGTCGAGGTCGAAGACACGACCGTCGCCGGTTCGCAATCTGACTTGGCCAGGCTCGTAGATTTCTAGCGTATCCGAGTCGATAACCTCATTGCCGCCATTCTGAAAGATGACATCTCGATTTCCGAGGATCTCCAGTGTCGGATCGCCTGCTCCCAGAGGCCCGTCAACGAACTTGAAAGTAGCTTCTGCGAAACATCCACCGAGAACTACGGCTGGGCGCTCGAGGTCGAGGCGAAACTGATACAACTCTTGATCAGACAGCCGAATTGTCGTCAAATGAGGTTTGGTTTCGAGCGAGCTCTGACATGGCAACGGCCCGCCTGCAACAATCTGCCAGCCATCTCCCGGTTTGATGTTGTTACGGTAGGAGCCACGGCGTAAATCGAGAGTCCAGCCGATACCGAAGTCTCGTCGCTGCTTGTCACGGCTGTCGTATGTTCGGACGACTTCGAGGTCCAGACCCGAAAGCTTGATCGCAAGATCGACAAACAGCAAGGTAAAGTTGCCAATCTTCATCTGGCCATCAGCCACCACTGTGACCACGTCTTCGACAATCTGACCGGCGAAGTCGACCGCTTCTAACTTCAGGTCGTACATCCCGTTCAACAGCATCGTCGGGTCGAACGAACCAAGACTCAGGCCCGTGCCGGGTACGCTGCCGGTGCCGATCTCAATAAAGGTGGCATCTGGCTCACCCGCGGGACGGAACGACAGGGTCCAGCGATCGAGAGAATTGCTCTCGACGTTGCCGATGACTTCGGTCGGAGCTGTGACTTCGCCGAGATCGACAGGCGCCGTGATCTCCACTACCGGCGGCGTCCCGGTATTCTCGTAGTCGAGGGTTGTATCCTCAGTTACCAATACCCAGTAGCCGCGCCCCTGCTGCATCAGTTGAAGATCGTTGGCCCAGGCCGGAACTGCAGTGTCGAATACCTCCCACGGGTCAGCGGGGTCGCCGGCCTCGAAGCCGAAGACCCGGACATATTTACCCGCGATCGACGCCAGCGCAGCCGGCACCGGGCGGGCCTGTGCCAGCGGGTAGCCGATCAGGTTCCAGCCGGTGCACAGAGGGATCTGGGTGGTGGCGGGTTGTGCGCCGGCAACCGGCAGCACAGTCGGCACGGTGATATCGAGCCACAGGCCCTGGGTGTGGTCGAGGGTGGCAAGGTCGCTGGCGCCCGGATCCGCCGGGTCGTAGAGCTTCCAGGGATCGGCGGCGTCACAGGCGTCGTAGGCAAAGGCGGCGGTGAGCTGACCAGTGATGGCGCTGAGCACCACCGAGGGATCTGTATTTGGAGGCTCGTTGGGGATCGAAACCAGATTGAAACCAGCAAGGAGCGGGATGTCCGAGCCGGTGGCTTTGGTAGGCACGGTGGCCGCTGACGAGGCGGTGGCGACAGACCTGCCGGAGCGACGGGGCGGTGTCGGCGGCCGCTCACCGCCGGCTACCCCGCGACCGTCGCCTTGGACCAGGAACGACGCAGCCAGCGAATCCGAAGCCGGGAGCACCGAGGCGATTCGGAACGGTTCGAACTCTTGCCAACCTGAGGCGATCCACTGTCCGAGCGGCTGCCAGGCGTCGACCAGAATCTCGCGAGAAATGGCCAGGAACTTGCCAACCTTCGCCCTGCCATCGGGCTCTGGCGAAATGCTCGATCTTGTGTGGACGTCACCGCGCCCAGGATCGGTGACCTCTTCTTGGGAAATCCAAGTCTTCTTCTCCGGTCTTGTCGGCAACGCTTGGGCGATGCCGGTGGATTGCAAGAACAGCGTGAAGCACAACAGCTGAACTATGGAGAGACGGGAGTCGTTTTGCCCGGCTCGGTTCGAACGACTCTTGCTTGGATCGTGCATCATGGAACTCCTCGGGCTCACCAACGTACGGACTACGAAATACCGGAGCAGGCTATCAGCCGCTATAGAACGGCTCCCGCTTATAGGGCGAGAAAACGGCGGCAATTGGATCGCCACCAGGCAGATTGGCTAGCCACAGCAGCGGACACGCCGGCCACTGCAGACGAGTCTTGTTCAGTCGAACAAGCGGCCAAGAAATGCGGCAGTCTCAGCGAACCAGGAAGAGGCTACACGTTGGCCGCCCTCTGGCATCACCGCGACCGACCCACCACTATCGAAAGCAAGGGGCGACCCGCCGGTTCCAGCACCGCCGCGGCTCCCTGTAATCCCGCCATCGGAATCGCTGTCACCATCGGAATCGCTGTCACCGTCCGAATCGCTATCGCTGTCTGCATCGCTGTCACTGTCCGAATCGCTATCCGAATCTTCATCGTCAGCACCACCTTCACACACCAGGTTGCCAGCCTCAGCGTCCTGGTCAAACTCGAAACGCAACTCTTCAGTGTCGCCAGGCAGGATTTCGCGATCCGTGTCTTGACCGCTCCAGCCGGAGTCGATCACCGCCGCCGGGGGGGCGACGGGTTGATCGTAGATCGTCTTCGACTCGAGCTTGATCTTCTCGAGATCACCGTTGGCGCCTGGCCACAACAGATGGATCGAACGGATCGTCACTGGATCCAGGCCAACGTTGGTCAACTCCCAGCTCACCTTGTTGCCATCAACCACCAGTCGGCCCGTGCCCGCGACATCACAGAGATCTGGAATCGGACACAACGCACCGCCATCACGACTGGTCCCCGCGGTCACCAGGAAGTCGCCGCTCAGCAGACCCGGACCGATCAGCTGTGAACAGCTGGTGTGGATCCGGGTGTGCTCGATACCGTCCACGAAGATCGTAATCTCTTTGCCGAAAGTACCGTTGGCATCGACTCCTTCGAAGGTGAACGGCTCGCCAGGCTGGACCGTCCCGGAGAAGACCACGATCGGAGTGTTCGAACTGCTCCCACCGGCATCGCTGTCGCTCTCCGAGTCGCTGTCACTATCCGAGTCGCTGTCACTGTCCGAGTCGCTGTCACTGTCCGAGTCGCTGTCACTGTCCGAGTCGCTATCGGAATCGCTATCGGAATCATCGTCT
The DNA here is from genome assembly GCA_029263355.1 of Acidobacteriota bacterium. Taxonomy (GTDB): domain Bacteria; phylum Acidobacteriota; class Thermoanaerobaculia; order Multivoradales; family J023; genus JAAELT01. The sequence continues at coordinate 6,787 of JAJCXQ010000375.1, forward strand.
TGGACGATCTCGACGAAAACCTCGGAATCACCCATGTAGTCGAGGGTCAGCTCGGTGACCTTCCCGTCACAGGCACTGCACCCGCCGCCGAAGACCGGACACAGCGGACCTCCGTAGCGGCTCTCAGCGTCGACGACGACGAAGTCACCAGCCACCAAACCAGGACCAATCGGCTGCGAGCAACTCGTGTGGATCTCCGTATCCTCGATCCCGTTGACATACACCTTGATCTTGCTGGTCAACGTCCCTTGGTTGTCGGCGCCCTCGAAGGTCAGCCACTCACCGGGTTGGACGGTGCCCGAGAAGACCACGGTGTCGTCGTGCTGCACCACTTCGACGAAGGCATCGGGCTCCGTGCCCTGATACTCCAAGGTCAGGATCGACACCTTACCGTCGCAGTCATTACAAGGATCCGGTACAAAAACAACACCGCAGCCTTCCGCGAAGTCGACCGCTAGGCCGTAGTTGCAACCGAGGACAGGTGTCACCGTCGGGTCGTCGGCTCCGGGATGATCCGGATCGTCGGACAGCACCTCGGCGAGCTCGACGCTGTTGATCAGCGCCTGATTGAGGATCTCATTGACGCCCGGCAGCGGCTGCCCGATCCGGACCTGGAAGCTCAGCGTCAGCTCTTCGAGGCTGGCGCCAAGGATCTCGCCGACCGTCCACTCCAGGGACTCGCCTTCTGGATCGTCGAAGATCAATACCGGTCCTCGACTGCTGACGATCGAGCCCTCGATCAACACCGTGTCGAGGGGGATCGGATCCACCAGCACCACTTCGGTCGCCGCGGTGTTGCCACGGTTGACGACGGTGATGAGGTACTCCAACGCGTCACCCGGTGAGGCGCCGCCATCGCCGAGCACGTCATCGACCAAGGTGTCGACCTTGGTGACGACGAGGTCTGGCGCCGCTGTGATCGACGTTAGGGTCGGATCGAAGGCGCCGGGGGCGTCCGGATCATCGGTGACGACGGGGGCTCGCTCGTTGCTGCTCACCGTACCCTGGTTCGAGATCTCGCGCACTCCGGTCGCGATCGGGTTATCGATCGTCACCTCAAAAGTGACCGTCACCGAGGCATCCACCGCAACATCACCTACCGCGATGCGCACCGGATCCTCGGACTCGACGATCCCCTGTGTCGACGTCACCGAGCCCACCACAAGAGACGTGTGGTCCGGGATTGCGTCGTCGACAACAACCCCAGTGGCGATACCCGTGCCGGTATTGCTGAGAGTTACCGTGTAGCGCACGGTATCTCCCGGGCTGACCGTGCCGTCGCTGTCCGGGTCACTCGCCTGGGTGTCAATCTTGGTGGCGACGAGCAGCGGCACGTCGTCGTCCAGGATGGTACCCAGGCCCTCAACGTCACCGAGCGTCGCGTTGACCGCGCTCGACAGCACCAAGCGGAAGGTCTCGGTGTCCTCAGCGATATCGTCGCTGATTACCGGTACGGTCACCGTTGTGGTGGTCTCGCCCACCGCGAAGCTCAGTGAGCCGCTGGTGGTCAGATAGTCCGCTCCCGCCGTCGCTGGGCCGTCCGCGGTTGTGTAGTCGACACTGATCGGCAAGCCCGACGGGGCTGACAGGCTAACGCTGAACACGGCGTTGACGCCGGGTCCGCCGGCATCACCCTCAGTGACCGTCACGTTGCTCACCATCAATAACGGTGGCGCATCGTCATCGAGGATTGTGCCTAGACCTTCGCTGGCGCCGAGGGTTGCGTTGACCACGTTCGACAGGGTTGCCGTGAACATCTCGTCAGGCTCGTCGATCAAGTCTCCTTGCACAGGCACAACGAACGCACCCGTCGTGTCCCCTGCTGCAATGACGACGGACCCTGTGGTTGCCGCATAGTCCGTACCCGCAGCCGCCGTGAGGTCAGCAGTCGTCACATCAACGCTGATATCGAAGCCGCTCGCCGAGCTCAGGCTGACGGTGAAGATCGCGTCGACGTTACCGCTATCGCCTTCGGTCACTGTCACATCGCCGATGGAGAGCACTGGTGGTGCGTCGTCGTCGAGGATCGTACCCAGACCCTCGGCATCACCGATCAAGGCATTCACCGGGTTCGACAGCACAACGTTGAAGGTCTCGTCAGGCTCGTCGAGCAGATCCCCCACGACCGGCACGACGAACGTCGCGCTGAGACTTGTCGCGGGAATGATCAGGCTCGTTGAGACGGCGTTGTAGTCCGCCCCCGCGAGCGCTGATCCATCGACGGTTGAGACGTCGACGCTGATATCAAAGGCGCTCGGCGAGCTCAGGCTGACGGTGAAGACCGCGTCGACGCTACCGCTATCCCCTTCGGTCAACGTCACATCGTCGATGGTGATCAACGGCGTTGGATCATTGTCGAGGATGGTGCCGATCGCCTCGCCGTCGGTGATGACACCGCCGCTGGGATTCGACAAGGTCACCCGGAAGGTCTCGTTAGGCTCGTCGAGGAGATCCGGCAGCACCTGCACGATGACCTGGGCTGTCGTCTCGCCCGCCGCCCAAGTGACCGTGCCAGTCGCCGTCTCGTAGTCGGCTCCGGCTTGGGCGCTGACATCCGACGTGGCGTACGTCACGCTCACCGGCCGGTTGCTTGCCTCCGACAAGCTGAGGACAAACACCGCCTCGACGTTGGTTGTCGGATCACCCTCGGTCACCGTGACGTCGGGGACCCCGATCTCCGGCGTGAGGAACACCTCGGTAATTGTCGGATCGGTTGTGCCCGGGGCATCCGGATCGTCTGACAGCAGGTCGGCCACCTCGACTGACGTCACCGTCGCCTGGTTGGAGACTGCCAACACATCCGTTGGGAACGGATCGTCGATCCGCACATGAAAGCTCACCGTTGCGGTGACTCCAACGTCAACCTGGCCAAGCTCGATGGCGATCGGATCCTCGGTAACGATCACCCCCTGCGAGGTCTGGAGGCTACCTGCCACCAGTGACGTCTGCGCTGGAATTTCATCGCTGAGCACTACGTTGGTGGCGGCGGTATTGCCATCGTTGTCAAGGGTCAACTGGTAGAGCAAGGTGTCGCCAGGTGAGGCCACACCATCGCTGTCAGCATCGTCAAACAACACATCAACCTTCTCGAGACGAAGCTTGGGCTCGGCCTGGATCATCGTCTCGGTTGGGTCGGCGTCACCACCAACATCCGGATCGTCGGTCAGGACATCAGCCAGCTCGCTGCTGCGCACGAGACCTTGGTTGACCACGTCCATCACCCCGACGGCGATGGGTGAATCCACCCGCACCGCAAACATCACCGTCACAACATCCATGCCGCCGACGATCTCGCCAATCGTTACCGTGATGGGATCCTCGGAATCCACCGTGCCGCGGTCGCTGGTCACCGATCCGGCGACCAGTGTTGTATGCGTGGGGATGGCATCCTCGAAGCTGACGCTGGTCGCCGAGGTGTTGCCGTTGTTGAAAATCCGCACGGTGTACCCGAGCACGTCACCGGGGGACGGCACGCCGTTGCCGTCGGCGTCGTCGATCAGCGCATCGATCTTCTCTGCCACCAAATCCGGCGCCGCGGTGATCGTCGTTTCGGTTGGATCGGCATCGCCGCCGAGGTCTGGATCGTCGGTCAGCACCGCTGGCAACTGATCACTTGTGATCGTGCCCTGATTGGAGATCGACATCACGCCGGCCGGAACCGGGTTGATGATCTCGATCTGGAAATCGATCGTCACCGTCTCGCCGCCCGCCAGGATCCCGACATCGACCGCCACCGGATCTTCGCTCTCGACCACCCCAAGGGTGGTTGTCACTGAGCCGGGGAGGATCACAGTGTGCAGCGGCAAGACGTCCTGGAACCGCACACCGGTCGCAGCGCCGCCACCGCTGTTGGCCAGGGTGACCGTGTAGGCAATCACGTCGCCGGGACTCGGCACGCCGTCGCCATCACGGTCGTCGGCCAAGCCGTCGGTTTTCGCCGCAGCGAGATCCGGCCGGCCTTCGACCGGCGTCACCGTCGGGTCGTCGGGCTCCGGCGTCGCCGGATCGTCGGTCGCCAGCGGTGGCAGCTCGAGGCTCGTCACCGCGCCCTGGTTGGCGATTTGTTCAACACCAAGCGGGAAGGTGGCATCGAGCAACACTTCGAAGCCGACCGTCACCGTGGCACTCGCGGCCATCTCGCCAATCGCCACGGTCACTGGGTCTTCACTGGTCACCGTCCCTGCGGTGGTGGTGACCGAGCCAGCGACGATCGTTGTATTTGCAGGGATCGTGTCGTTGAAGACAACCTCCGTCGCCGGACTCTCGCCCGAGTTGGTGATTGCAATCTGGTAGCCGACTGTCTCGCCGGGATTGGCGATGCCATTGCCGTTGGCATCGTCCACCAGGCTCGCAATTTTGGTGGCGCCGAGGACCGGCGGACCGAGAGGGTCGCCGATCTCGACACTGAACTGATCGCAAGCCGAGTCACCATCGTCGTCAGTGACACAAACCGCCACCACATAGGATCCTGGCAATGCATAGATATGGCTGCTGGATACGTTGCCAGCACCATCGACACCGGTGACCGTGGCCTGCTCCGAAGTGCCATCCCCCCAGTCGACCGTTGCGGTGTGGGTGTCGAGGGTTCCGGGATCGCTATACACCGCCTGGGCGAATTGGAAGAGAGCCTCGGCGCTCCCGACCGCATCCGGTCCGGCATCGACGATCGGCGCCACGTTGAACACCGTCACCGACACCTCGCCGCAACCGGTGTCGCCGTCGTCGTCGGTGACGCAAACATTCACCGGATAAACCGCGTTGTCGAGATAGAGGTGGCTGCCGATGACCAAAGAAAAGCCTGCAGCCGGCACCACAGTACCTGGCGTCACGGAGCCGTCTCGCCAGTCGAGGGTGGCGCCATGGGTATCGAGCTCGCCGAGGTCGGTGAAGGTCGCCTCGAAGTCCGCCACCTGGCCTTCGTCGATGACCACCGAGCTGACGGTGAAGGCGCTGTAGTTGACGTTCGACTGGGAGTGGTTGTAAAAGCCCAAGCGGCCGTCCTGGAAGCTGCCGGCGAGATCGATCTCGAGCACGCCGTTGACGAACACCCGCAGACGCTCCTCGTTGAGCTCGAAGGTGAACTCGTAGTCGATGAAGGGCTGCCAGCCGGTGTTGCCGAGATTGCTGGCGCGGGCGAGCTCTTGGAAACGACTGGTGGTGTTGTGGGCCCACAGCTCCTGCGAGCAGAAACGACTGCCCGGGATACCGGTGACCCGTGACACCGCGATCCCTTGGCTGGCACAGCTCTGGTTGGCTTCCTTCCAGTCGAGCAGCAGGAAATCGGCATCGGCGTTGGCATTGTCACCGGGCTGGTAGCCCAACACGAAGCCAATAAAATCATCGTCACCGGTGGTATCGACCCGAATCTTGCCTTGGATGCGGGTTCCGAAAGCATTGAAGTCGCCATAAAAAATCGACGGCCGACTGTTGACCACCTGATTGACGCTACGACCATCCGGCTCGACCACCCAATTGGCGGAACCTTGGTCACTGCCAGTGTTGTATTCCTCCTTGATCCAGGTCCGGAGGTCGACGTCACCCTCTTCGTTGACGTCGGGCGCCGCGTTCTCCACTGTCAGGCTGGTCTCGCTGCAGCCGGTATTGCCGTCGTTGTCAGTGACGCAGATTTCGATCGTCGACACCAGGTCGTCGGGATAGAGGTGGCTGCCCGACACCGTGCCGTCAGCATTCACCGTTGCTGGCTCGACGATGCCGTCGCCCCAGTCGATGATGGCAGTATGTGCGCCGTCCGCCGCACCGGTAACCGTCGCCAGGGCAGCGATCTCGGCCGGCGACAGGGCCCGGTCGTAGAAACGGATCTCGTCGAGCATGCCGTCGAGAGCCCGGAATCGACTACTGGCAAAGTCCGAATGTGCCACTTTACCGAACATCCAATCACGACCTGTGGCGAGCGGCGGTGACAGGGTGCGGTTACCTTGCGATACCCCGTTGTAATAAACCTGGACGGTGCTGCCGTCAAATGTGACCGCCAGGTGGATCAGGCTGTTCTTGGGCGGATCAGGGAAGCCGCCGGCGGACCGGGTACCACCGTTGTCACGGTTGTGGACCACCAGCAGATCCTGGCTGGAGGCTTGCACATAAACTTCGATGTCGTTGGCGTCGGTTGATCCATCGTTGGCGCCACGGAAGAAGATCGGCCGATGGGTGTTGGTGCCGCTGTCGATCCGTACCCAACCGCTCAACGTGTAGGCGCCGGTGAAATCGAGGGCGGGGTCGTTGGCCACTGCCGCAAAATCACTGGTGGCGGCAGCGGTGATACCTTCGAGCTCGAGCCCACAGACGTTGCCCGCCACCGGCGCGATGCCGGCGGAGCACACGTACGTCGGATCATTGGCGTCGACGTCCTCGGTGGCACCGAGTTGCGCGAAGTGGCCGTTGCCGGAGGCGTCCAGTGAGGGATCACCGTGATCGTCAAAGGGCCAATAGCCGACTAGCCCGGCGACCGGAACGACGGCCGACCCGGTGGTGTTCAACGCATCGTCAAAGCCGACCACGAGCTGCAATTCGTCACCCTCTACCAACATCGCAGGATCCAACGACGCGATCCGTGGCGTGACGCCGTCCCACAAGACGACCTCGGCGGAGTCAGTATTGTCCGATGGATTCTGGTCGGCTCCGAAGCTGCCATCGTCCGTCACGCTGGCGGTGTTGAGTACCGTGGCGTCAAACGGAATGACCTCTTCTGCCGCGACGGTCAGCGACAGCGACACCTGCGACTCGAAGGCCAGGACAGGAAGTGTCCAACTCACGGAACGAGCCGCGGCGTCAAAGATGCCGCCGGCACTGGCGCCGAGGAAGACGAGGTGGTCCGGCAACTGATCGGTGACGACAACGTTCACAGGCTCCCGGGTGCCGAGGTTGCTGACCACCAGCGAATACACCAGAGCTTCACCCGGCCGCGCAGCCACTAAGCTCGCGCTCTTGTCGATCCCGATATCGAGGATCGGGTTGCGCCAGATGACTTCGAACGCATCGCAGGTAGTGTCCCCGTCGTCGTCGGTGATACACACTTCGACCGTGTAGGCGCCTTCGGTGGCGTAGTCGTGGGAGCCGACTGCCGTACCGGCTCCGTCGGTCTCGTCGACGGTCGCCGCTTCCACGGTTCCGTCGCCCCAATCGATGGTCGCGACGTGGGTGTCGAGGAGCCCCGGATCGCTGAAAATCGCGACCACGTCCAGCCCCTCGCCAACGTAAGCCAGTCGATCGTCGCCAGCCTCGACGGCCGGCGGCAAGTTGTTGACGACTGCCGGGATGGTGCCACAGCCGGAACCGCCGTCGTCGTCGGTGACGCAGACTTCGATGTCGATCACGGCGTCGTCTGGATAGAGATGGCTGCCGGTCACGGCGCCGCTGCCGCTGGTTTGAACGACCGCCCCGGGCTCGATAGTTCCGTCTTGCCAATCGATCGTGGCCTGATGCGTATCGAGCACGCCGACGTCGTTGAAGGGCACCTCGATCTCGGCAACCTCACCCTCCACAATACCCAGCCCTTGAGACGAGAACGAGCTGTAGATGACATCACCCTGGGAGTAGTTGAAGAACGCGAACCGTCCACTACCAAAATTGAACACGCCGTCGATATCGAATTCGAGGGTGCCGTTGACCCACACTTTGATGTTGGTTGGGCTGGTTTCGAAAGTGAAGGTGTAGGTTACTCGGTCGCCCCAGCCACTGTTGCCGCGAGTCAGCCCGCGTTGCAACTCGGTCACCGAACCGACGCCGTCACAGGGCTGCGCCAGATGTCCGAACAGGCTCGCCGAGTTGACGTCACCGCGGACCCGCGAGATCGCCAGGCCGCGGGTCCGACGCACGCTCCCGAAGCAGCCTCCGAAGCTGAAGTTCTGGGTGCCCTGCTTCCAATCGATCAGCAGGTAATCGGCATTGGGATTTTGAGTGTCACCCGGCTTGAAGCCGAGGGCAAAGCCGATCAGATCGTCGTCGTTGGCGGTGTCGACCTTGATTCGCCCCTCGAGGGTCACACCGATAGCAGTGAAATCGCCGTAGAAGAAGGTCGGACCACCGTTGATCCGCTGTTCGACGGTGAGCCCATCAGGCTCGACCACCCAATTGGAGCTAGCGCCTTCAGCGGTCCAGCCTTGTAAATCGACATCACCCTCGGCGACCACGATTGGGTCGGCATTCTCCACCGTCACCGTGGAACTGTCGCAGCTCGTGTCGCCGTCATCGTCGGTGACGCAGACCTCCACCAGGAAGACACCATCGTCGGGATAATTGTGGCCACCGGCCACCGTGCCGGCGCCATCGATTTCGGTGACGACACCCACATCGATCGTACCGTCACCCCAATCGATACTGGCAGTGTGAGTGTCACCGGTACCGGGGTCGCTGAAGGTAGTCGCTGTAAGCGTCGCCGAGTCGCCCTCGGTGACAGTCTGATCGGGGCCGGCATCAAGCGTCGGCGGCAGATTACCGACGGTCACGTCAGCGCTGTCGGTGTCCTGCTCACCGGAATCATCGGTCACCCGAACCGACACCTGGAAGGTGCCGTTGTCTGGGAATGAGCGACTGGCAGACACACCGGTGGCATCGTCGAATGCGCCGTCGCCGTTTAGGTCCCACGCGTAGGCAACGACGGTGCCGTCACGGTCGGAAGAGGCCGAGGCGTCAAAGACGATCGGCTGGCCTTCGTCTCCGCTGTAGGGCCCGCCAGCGTCAGCACGCACAGTGAGCACCCGATTGGTGTCGGAGGCGGTGTTGTTGGCTGGCGTCGGATCAGGACCGTTAGCGCCGTCGTCGGTCACCGTCGCAGTGTTGGTCAGAGTTGTGACAGCCACCGGAATCGCCGGATCAACCTGGAAGGTCAGGGTACGGGTCACCGTCGCCCCCGCTGGCAGACTGAAAGCAGGCCAGGTCACAATGCCACCGGCCTCGGCGCCGCCATCGCTAGCGCCCACGAAAAGCACATTTGACGGCAGGGTATCGCTAACGCTGACCTCGGTACGCTCGAAGATGTTGGCGTTGGCCACGGTTACGGTGTAGGTCACAACCTCACCTGGATTGACCGCGTCGTCGCCGTCCGCCAACGTCAGCAGCAGTCCTACATCCTCAGTATCGTAGTTCAGGCTGTGGACGTTGTTGGTCTCGTCACATTCGTTCTGGGTTCCCGAACCAGTGCCGTCGTCGTCGGCCACCACAAAAATCTGCGCCAGGCCAAAACCGGCAGAGGTGAGCTCGATCGACAGGTCTTCGAAATCTCCAGGATCGAGCTCCTGCGAAGTTTCTACAACTTCGATCAACTGCCCGCCAGCTGCCGGATCGCCATTGTAGAACGCGACGGGTAAACCCGCTGACACAAAGGTTGTGCCGCCGTTGCCGACGCGCGCCCCCACCGTCAAGGTCGGATAGACCCCGAGATCAACGGTGATCCGTGACGCTGAGACGTCCGGCGAAGCAAACGCTCCGGTTGTCGGCGGCAGGTTGGCGCGGAAGGTGTTGTGGGTCAGCCAACTACGCTCCGGCACCCGTGGAATGGTGCCATCGTCGTTGACGTTCGAGATGTTATAGGCGTGCTGGTTCCACAAGCCGCGGGCCGCTACCCAATTGTCGTTGCGATCGCCGAGGATACGCAGGCCTTTGG
>JAJCXQ010000376.1 GCA_029263355.1 Acidobacteriota bacterium
GGGGGTCTTGGGAAACAGCTCGGCGGAGGCATCTTTGAAGCTTCGGCCCTCGACATTCAGGTAGACGTGATCGTCACCTTGCATGTTGAGCAGGTAGATATCGAGAAATCCATCACCGTTGAGGTCGATCGTCGAGGCGTCGCCACTCCAACTGCCATCAACCAACCCGACCTGCTTCGAGACATCGGCGAAGCGGATCTGCCCGTCCTCGCTGCGGCCAAGATTCTTGTAGAGAATGCTGGTCTCGGTTCGCTCGTCGAAAAGATGGCCAGAGAACGCTTGTTCGACGCCAATGTAGTAGTCCGCGTGACCCTGGCGACCGGTGGTGTAGACGCCAACATTGGTCACGAATAAATCGAGAAGACCGTCGCGGTCGTAGTCGAAGAAAACCGCGCCGGATGAATGACCGACGTAGTCGACACCCGCCGAACTTGAAATATCTTTGAAATGGCCCTTACCGTCGTTCTCGTACAGGACATTTCCCATTTTGACCGTAGTCACAAATAGATCGGCGTCACCATCGTTGTCGATGTCTGCAAACGAACCCGCCACGCTGATGCGGTCGCCCAGCGCGACCCCCGCGGACTCGGTAATGTTCTCGAACTTGCCTTTGCCAAGATTTCGCCAGAGCTCGTTGGACCCCACCTGAGTGAGGAAGTAGATGTCATGCAACCCGTCGCCATCGACGTCAGCCACGGTGATGCCGTTGCCGTGGTCGTAGTGCACCATCTTGTAGTCTTTCCCGGCGTCATCGACGATCTGGTGCCGGAATTGGATGCCACTCTCCTCGGTGCGGTCGGTGAAACCAAAGAAGTAGAAGACTTTGAACTGATCCAGGGTCTTGAGCTGAGCGGCGGCGCGCTCTTTCAAGGCACTTTCACCCACATCACCGGGTACGAGCAAGCGTTTACGCGGTTGCGGCACCTCGTCTGCCTGCGAGGACCGGAGCGGAAGCCACGCCAACAGAACAACGAGCCCGAGAAGGATGCATTTTCGTCGATCGAATACCATCAATTGCGCCCCTTTTTCCTTGAGAAGTGGCTTCTCGAATGGAAGCCTTGGTCAGTGTACCCATTGGTCTGTCGCGCTATCAAGCATTCAGGCGATCCGGCTATGCTACGATCTCGGAGTCGGCGACCTCCCGCCCACTGCGCCCGAGTCGAAACGCCAACAACCCGCCGGTAAGGGTGCCCACCCTTCGCGGTTACCGCTCGCTCCCTAGATGTCACGGATGGACTCGCGATGAGTATTACCGCGCATATTCGCAACGCTCTGTGCTTTGTTGGCATGTTGTGGTGGGTTGTACCTGGATGGACCCCAGTGGGGGCTACTGAAATATTCGACGAGCTCAACAACTCCGGATTCGACTTCGTGCACTTCAACGGCATGTCAGGCGATTTCTATATGGCCGAGATCAACAGCGGCGGCGGTGCTCTCCTCGACTATGACAACGATGGCGACCTCGACCTCTACTTGGTGCAAGGTCAGATGTTGGGAGATTCCCAAGATGTCACCAAGTCCACGTTTCCACCGCGTCATCCGCTGCCCCTCACCGACCGCCTCTACCGCAACGACTTGCAGGTGAGCTCAGAAGGTCGGCGCACTTTGCGATTCACCGACGTCACCTCCAAGAGCGGTCTCGTGCCTTCGGCCTATGGTTTCGGAGTCGCCGCTGGCGACTACGACAACGACGGTTGGACAGATCTCTATGTCACTCGACTCGGCTCCAACACGTTGCTGCGCAACAACGGCGACGGGACCTTCTCCGACACCACCCAGGCGACGAAGACGGACGATTCCGGGTGGAGCGTTCCGGTGTCCTTTGTCGATTTCGACCGCGACGGCTGGCTCGATCTCTACGTCGGGAACTATCTCGACTTCACGCTCGAGACCCACAAAGTCTGCCGCACCGCCACTGGCGCTCAGGACTACTGCGGACCGACCGCTTACCGTGGTGTGCCGGATCGCTTGCTTCGCAATCGTGGCGCTTCACCGGCCCCCGCTTCCCACGTGGCCTTCCAGGATGTCAGCGCGACAGCCGGGATGGTGCGTCAGCCGAGCAAGAGTTTGGGAGTTGTTGCCGCCGACTTCAACGGCGATGGCTTACTCGATTTTTATGTCGCCAACGACTTGGCAGCGAATCAAATGTGGATCCAGAGTCCGAAAGGGGGCTTCAGTGATGAGGCCCTGCTGGCGGGTACAGCAGTCAACGCCCACGGCAAAGCGGAAGCTAGCATGGGAGTCGATGCCGGAGATTTTGACGGCGATGGCGACGACGATCTGTTCATGACCCACCTCGTTCGAGAAACCAACACCCTGTTTCTCAATGATGGACAGGGGATGTTCGAGGATGCCACCATCGAAACCGGTCTCGGTGTCCCTAGCTGGTCTCACACCAGCTGGGGTACTGCTTGGTTCGATTTTGACAATGATGGTTGGCTGGACCTGATGATCGCCAACGGGGCGGTCAAGGTCATCGAAGAGCTAGCCAACGCGGGAGACCCCTATCCCTTCCATGAAAAGAACCAACTCTTTCGAAACCGCGGCGACGGCAAGTTCGAAGATGTCACCGTGAAAGGTGGCTCGGTTTTCGATCGCTCCGAGGTCAGCCGTGCGATCGCCATCGGTGACCTCGACAACGATGGCGATATTGATGTCCTATTGGTCAACAACAACGGCCCGGCACGTCTCTTGATCAACACCATCGGCCAAGATCAATCATGGCTGGGTTTGCGCCTGCTAGATGACCAAGGCAAGCGAGATCAGTTGGGTGCCCGCGTTGCGATACATCGGCCGGATCACAAGCCCCTTTGGCGACGTGCTCGTAGCGACGGTTCTTTCGCT
>JAJCXQ010000377.1 GCA_029263355.1 Acidobacteriota bacterium
TGGCGTCGTCAACGTCGGCTCGTGCCAGGTCTCGGGTCAGGGTCGCAACCCGTTGCGGAATATCCTGAATCATGCCGACCAGCGCGGTCTCCATACCCAGAAATTCAACGGTTCCGGTTGGCGGGTAATAAAGACCATCCCACGGCGCCACCGCTTCGAGATCGTCGAGGATGGTGCGCACCATGTGGTAGATCTTGGCCTTGTGCTCACCGACGCGGTCCAACAGCGCGGTCCGGTCCCGCGGCCGTGGCTCACCGATCACACCGGTAGGGCTCATTCCCGGACTCCGGCAGAATCCTCGGCTGCCTCGGGAGCTCCCAAGGCCAACGACGACAAAAGACAAAACGCCATAGGGTGTGTTCTATCATGCTCTGCACTCGGGATATCCTTTCGGACGCCAGTCGGTGGACCAAATGCCCTATCTAGAACTCAAATCAAGTCACGATTCGACGCAAGTTGATGAGCCAAGGCGCGCCGTGCCCGATCGTCGGCCACCGCGCTGGCGGTTCGCCGGCACTCTTCTCGGGCTGGTCATGCTGACGCACAGTCTGATCACCCAGAGCGCCAGCGCTCGCCAGCTACCAGAACTACGTTTTGAGTCGCCTCCAGAGCTGGCGCCGCAAGTCGCCATCCTCGAGCAACTCGACCGCGAACCGGTGATCGCCGCCATGGACCTACTTGGCCTCGAAGACGCGGGGCCACCTATCCGAGTGGTACTCGCCCCTGAGGGTTCGGCCGCCGCACGCCGCGCGCCGTCGTGGGCGGTGGCCTATGCCATCGCCGGCGCCGGCCTGGTCGTGCTCATCCCGAGCCGCGTCCCCGGCTACCCGGACCACACCCTCGGTACCGTGTTGACGCACGAGATCGCTCACGTGTTGATCGCCCGTGCCGCCGGCCACCAACCCATTCCACGCTGGTTCAACGAAGGCCTCGCGATTCATGCCGCCCGCGAGTGGGGCTTCGAAGACCGCGCCCGGGTGGCGGTCGCCACCGTCCGGCGCGACGGTGTGTCGTTGCAAGAGATCAACCGTCGTTTCAACGCCGGCTCCTACTCGGCCTCCAGCGCCTATGCGTTGTCCGCCGCGTTCATGCGGTTCCTGCGTGATCGCCACGGTACCTTCGTAGCCGCCAAGATCCTCGACCAGATCGCGCTCCGGCATTCTTTCCCCGAGGCCTTTCGCCGAGCGACCGGCACCACCCTGGCGCTCGAAGAGCGCAACTTTTGGCGGCATCTCGACTTCTGGAACAAGTGGCTGCCTTTTCTGTCCAGTTCGGCGACGCTGTGGATGCTGATCACTACCCTCGCCCTGTGGGCATTCAAGCGCCGGCGGCAGCGCGACAACGAGCAAATCGCGGCCTGGGATGCGGAGGAACAGCGCCAGCTGGAACAGGCGACCACCACCACCTGGGTCCATTGACCGACTCGAGCATCATTTTCACGTCCCGACATCATGCGACGTTTTCCCGCCAAGAGCACGAGACGTTCTCCGTAAGGATCAAGTCTCGGTATAATTCGATCGTGACTTCCGTCGAAAACCTGCAGGCCTTGCCGAGTCGCGACGAGCTGCGCTCTCTTTGCCAGTCTCTTGCGACCTTGGATGCAATTTTGTGCCCAGAATGGGAGTATCGCTACTTCTCGTTCAACGCTGATTGGGCCCCAGGCGAGATGTTGTCGTCGATGCGTAATGGCGAAGGTGACGACTGGCTGATCCTGTTCAATTCGCGCGGGGCGATCATGAAGGGTTTTGTGGTCGCTTCCGAGATGGCTGATGGCTGCCCTTGGCCCGGTGTCCTCGACCAAGTGCCGGAGGACTTCGCCGACTTCTTGGGGGAGCTGGCGTTCGCCACCGATCAAACAACTTTCTGCCTCTGGCAGCGGACGTCCGACGACCATTGGCAAACGGGACCGGTAGAGCTCCCCGCCGTCAAAGATCCGGACGGCTCGGCGAAGCTGTTGCGTTTTCTCGACGGCAATCCCGAGACCTATCGACTTTGGGGCCAAGAGTATTTCGGCAACCGTCTCAATCCCAATGCCGTCGAACAGATTTACAAGCATGAACGCCTGACCGAGTTTTTGGTTCGATCCCTCAACCCCAAAGCTCGGCTACGCACGATCCGCGACGAAATCGAGGACATCGGCTACCCACTGTGAGCGCCGAACCATCCCTTGTTAGAGTCGAGATGCGTAGGGGTGGACCTTGTGTCCACCCTTGTTATGACGGCTAATCGGAGGATCCCATGACCGACCTCCCCAAAATCGGCCCACAGCTGTTCGATTTCCTGCGCGAGTTGTCCGAGAACAACACCCGCGACTGGTTTCAAGCCAACAAACAGCGCTACGAGGACGACGTACGTGAGCCGATTCTGCAGTTGGTCAGCGATTTCGGCGGTCCGCTGCGCAAGATCAGCCGGCACTTCGTCGCGGATCCGCGAAAATCCGGCGGCTCGTTGTTCCGAATCTACCGTGATACCCGCTTCTCGAAGAACAAGATCCCCTATAAGACCAACGTTGCGGTGCAGTTCCGCCACAAACAAGGTAAAGACGTCCACGCCCCCGGCTTTTACCTCAGTCTCGCTCCCGGTGAGATTCACGGCGGTACCGGCATCTGGCATCCCGACGCACCGAGCCTCAAGAAGATCCGCGACACCATCGTCGAACGTCCCCAGGCTTGGCGGCGAGTTCTCGCAGACAAGTCGTTCAAAGCGACCTTCGAGCTCGGGGGCGAATCCTTGAAACGCGGCCCCAAGGGGTTTGATCCCGACCATCCCCTGATCGAGGATCTGAAGCGCAAAGACTTCATCGCCATGTTCAAGCTCGAGGAAGCCGACGCCCTCCGTCCCGACTTTCTCGACCGCTTCACCGAGTACTGCCGAGCGGGTGCGCCGCTGACGAAGTTCCTCACCCAAGCGCTCGAGCTCGAATGGTGACACGCTAGATCCCATCCAAAAACGCTGGCGAGGTCGGTCGGCCTTGTGGGCTGCGCTCTCAGCTGCGTGACTCGCCTCGGCGCTCTCGCGACAGCCAACTCACTTTTTTACAATAGTCTGCAGACCATCGGCTTGATCTCATGCTCATACATACTCGCTGAGTGCTCGCTCCACAAGGCCTCCCTATCTAGGCTAAAAGGCCAAACATGGATGGGATCACGCTAGAGATCGATGTGCAGCAGCGGCAACTCGCGCCCCGGGATGCTCTCCGACGGGGTTGTCCCCACCACCCGGCCACCGGCGGCGAGGTAGAAACGCTCGGCGTTGGGGTCACCCGGAATGCTCATCGTTTCGTAGCCGTGCGAGCGCGCCTCACTCTTGGCGTGCTCGATCAATGCACGACCATAACCTTGGCCAATCGCCGCCGGCTCGACAAAAAGCATACCGAGCTCAACCTCGGTCGCGGAGAGGCGGGTCAGAGTATAGAAGCCTGCGACCTGGCGGGTGGAGTCAGGGACCCACTCGGCGACAAAGGTTGGTTTCGCCCGTATGTCCTCCGCCGTCACGGTCAGCTCCTCACGACACGCCTCCATGAACTCCGTCGAGTAGCCCCAATAAGCTTTAGAGCGCATCGCTAAGCGGCTCAGCTGAACCGCCTCT
>JAJCXQ010000378.1 GCA_029263355.1 Acidobacteriota bacterium
AGCTAGTGTTCTGGCCGAGAAGAAGGGCATGTTCGGACAAGGCGCGGCCAGCATAGGCGCGGCCAGCACAGACGCGGCTAGCGGCACTCCTCAGGCGCCGCCACCGCCTATCCCATCCGCATCGACGGCGTCGGCTTCTGCTCCACCGCCCCCCCCAACACTACCAGGACAACAAACCGCCGCTCCGCCGCCACCACTACCGGGCACCGTTTCGGCGGAGGACGCCGCTCCACAAGATGCCGACGAGCCATCATCAGAGGTGAGCTACGCCATCGTCCGCACGATGGTTGCCGCTGCCCTCGCCGACGGCAACTTGGCCCCGGAAGAGAAGGCGGTCATCACCAAGCACCTGAGCGATTCGGGATTCTCAGAAGAGCAGACCCAGCAAATCCATCGCGATCTTGTCCTACCGGCCTCGCCAGCGGAGCTTGCTGCCTTGGCACAAGACAACGAAACGCGCGAGACGCTCTTTCGTTTCGGCGCACTGGTGACCCTAGCCGACCAGGACGCTTCAGATCTGGAGCGCCATTGGCTGAATCGCCTGGCGGATGCTTTTGAGCTCGATCCCGAGCGCAAGGCCGCCCTCGAAACAGAGATCTTTGCCACCAGCGACGACGGCTGATCACCGCTCGGATATGATCCGTGCATCGTCTTACTCTCTAAAGAATCGCCCCTTGCCCGCAGCCTAGCCTTGGAGGTTCCGCATGAAACAAAGCGCCTACACCGATTTGGTCGATGTCCTGAATCGCTCCGTCGACACCCACGCGCAACGCAATCTCTTCGGCACCAAGATCGACGGCCAGTGGCAGTGGATCACCTATGGTGACTTCGGCAAACGGGTCGACGCTTTCCGCGGCGCTCTCGCCAGCCTCGGTATCACTCAAGGCGATACCGTTGCGGTCATCTCGAGCAATCGTGTTGAGTGGGCGATCGGCGCTTACGCCACCTATGGCTTGGGGGCTCGCTATTGCCCAATGTACGAGAGCCAGCTGGAGAAAGACTGGCGGTACATCACCAATGATTCCGGCGCCAAGATCCTGATCGCCGCGACCTATGCGATTTACGAGGCGACGCGGGATTGGGTCGGCAAAGTGGGTGCGATCGAGCACGTCTTCTGCATGGCGCTGCCGCCCGAAGACGAGGCCAGCTTCGCGGCGCTCGAGAAGAAAGGCGCCGCCAACCCGACGCCGGCCGTCGAGATCGACCCCGAGTGGGTCTGCGGCTTCATTTATACCTCGGGGACGACGGGCAAACCCAAAGGGGTGTTGCTCACCCACTCCAACATCACTTCTAATCTGAACGGCGTGTCGGCGATCTTCCCGGTCGACACCTCAGACGTCTCGGTGTCGTTCCTGCCCTGGGCCCACTCTTTTGGCCAGACCTGCGAGCTGCACAGCATGCTGTCGCGAGGCGCCGCGATCGCAATCGCTGAATCCGTCGAGAAGTTGATCGACAATTTTGCCGAAGTCCGGCCGACGGTGCTTTACGCGGTGCCGCGGATCTTCAACAAGATTTACGACGGCCTGCAGAAGAAAATGGCGGCGGAAGGTGGCCTCAAGCAGACCCTGTTTGAAGCCGGGATGGCCAACGCCCAAGTCAAGAAAGAGCTCGAGGAAGCTGGCAAGAGTTCATGGTGGGTGGACTCCAAACACAGTTTCTTCGACAAGCTCGTGTTCTCCAAGGTGCGTGAGCGCTTCGGCGGTCGGCTCCGTTACGCATGCTCGGGTGGCGCCGCGCTCTCCCCAGAAGTGGGGGACTTCATCGACAAACTCGGGATCTTCGTCTGCGAAGGTTATGGACTGACCGAAACCAGCCCAATCGTCACCACCAATCACCCCACCGCTCGTAAGCTCGGATCAGTCGGTCAGCCGATCGCCGGCGTGGAAGTGATCATCGACACCAGCGTGGTCGAGAACAAAGACTCCGGTGATGGTGAGATTATCGTGCGCGGTCCAAATGTGATGAAGGGTTACCACAATCTGCCGGAAGAAACCGCTGAGGTCATCAACGACGCCCACGACTTTCGCACCGGCGATCTGGGACGCCTCGACGAGGATGGTTTCCTCTACATCACCGGCCGTATCAAGGAACAGTACAAGCTGGAGAATGGCAAATATGTCGTGCCCGCTCCCTTAGAAGAGCTCTTACAGCTCAGCCCTTATGTCAATCAAGCGTTCATCCACGGCTTCAACAAGCCTTACAACATCGCCTTGATTGTGCCCGATCGGCCGGCGCTCGAACAATGGGCCGCGGAACAGGGCATCGGGTCGGACTTCGACGCCATCCTTGGACACGCCAAGACACAAGAACTCTTCAAAGCCCAGCTCGAGCAATACAGCAAAGACTTCAAACGCTACGAGCAACCGCGCAATTTCAAGCTACTGAGCGAAGAGTTCTCAGTCGACAACGGCATGCTGACTCCCAAGATGAGCTTGAAACGTCAGGTGGTCCAGGATCGTTACATCACCGACATCGAAGCGCTTCACGACAAGAACTAGCGACCGCCAGCACGAAGGAAATCGTGGCGCCAGGACTCTCTTCTCTTGTGGGGAACGCAGCGTGCCAATTCCAAGAATTCTATCTTGGGTGACTTGATGAAGGGTAACCCATGACCCTCGTCGGCACGACGCTCGGACGTATTCGCATTGTCGAGCCTCTTGGCAAAGGGGGTATGGGTGACGTCTACGTCGGCTACGACGAAACCCTGAAGCGCAAGGTTGCGCTCAAAGCGATCCGCGACGAACGGCGCTTGGACGCCGAGACCAAAGCGCGGTTTCTGCGTGAAGCCCGCGTGCTTTCGCAACTCGATCATCCCAACATTTGCCAGATCCACGAGTTCATCGAAGGGGACGACAGCGACTTCCTGGTGCTCGAGCTAATCGACGGCGAAACCCTCAAGAAAGCTCTCGAGGACAGCGAGCTCAGTCAGTCGTTCAAGCTTCACGTCGCCGAGCGGGTGACCGATGCGCTGGTCGCGGCGCACGCCAAGGGCATCGCACACCGGGATCTCAAACCCGAGAACGTCATGTTGACCACCGACGGTGGGGTCAAAGTACTCGACTTCGGCCTGGCCTACACGGTGGACGAAAACGTGGCCGCAGCGTTGGAGGGAGACGGCTCGTCGAGCTTCGCCGCGGCAACACCGGCCACTTCAGCCACTTCAGCCGCATCAGCGACTTCGGCGACAGCCGCGACAGGGTCCTTGCCTCCACTCGACCCCACGGTGGTCTGGGATCGCGGGGCAGACACCGGGATTCCAGCCGACTTGTCTCCTACCCGACCCGGAACCCGACAAGCTTTGGCCACGGGTAGCGTCCCTTCCGGAGACACGACCCCAACCGATTTCATCGAAACCCAACATGGCATCGTGATGGGTACTGTCGCCTACATGAGCCCAGAGCAGGCGCGCGGTGAACGGGCCACCGTCGCCGGAGACATGTACTCCCTCGGCCTCATACTGCAGGAGCTGTTCACCGGGCAATCGGCCTACGAGACCGGCCTCGAGCTACTACAAATGTTGCTCAAAGTCGGCAGCGGAGAAACTCTAACGGTCACCGGGGTCGATCCAGATCTCGCCAACCTCATCACCGAGCTCAAGTCCCTCGACCCGCAGCAGCGACCTTCGGCGACCGAAACCGCAAATCGACTGCGATGGATTCGCGGCAAGCCAGCGCGACGGATGTTGCGGCGCATCGCGGTCGCGGTGGTTGTAGTGTTGGTCTTGGGACTCCTGAAGTACACCTTCGAAATTCAGCGAGAACGCAACAAAGCAATCGCTGCCAGCCGCGAGGCGGAGGAAGTTTCCGAGTTCCTGGTGAGCTTGTTCGCAGTGTCGGATCCGAGCTCGGCCCGCGGCAACTCGATTACGGCCCGGGAGCTACTCGATTACGGCGCGACTAAGATCACGACCCAGCTCGACAGCCAACCCTCGAGCCGGGCTCGCCTGATGCTCACCATGGGCAGGGTTTATCGCCAGTTGGGTTTGTACGACCAGGCCCTCCCCTTGCTCGAGGAAGGGCTCGAGATTCAGCAGAGCCTGCTCGGCGACGAGCACTTGGACACCGGGTTCGCATTGGACCTGTTAGCCAACCTCTACCATGACCAGGGCGACTATGAGCGCGCCGAGCCACTTTTTCGACGAGCCCTCGAAATTCGCCAACAAGCGCTCGGCGACGAGCACCCTTCCGTCGCCGCCGGTCTCAACAACCTCGCGTTCCTTCACCGCACCCGCGGCGATAATGACTCGGCAGAACCGCTTTTTTTGCGTGCGCTGTCGATCCAGGAGAAGGCTTATGGTCAGCGACATGTCGACGTCGCGAGCACCCACGCCAACCTCGGTGATCTCTACCGCTCTCGCGGCGCGTACGACCAGGCCGAAGCGAATCTTCGGCGCGCGATCGATCTACAGGAACAGCTACTCGCCCCGGATCATCCCAGCCTGGCCTCCAGCCTCAACAACCTCGCCGTGATCTATCACGAGCAAGGTCGCACAAGCCTGGCCGAACCGCTGTTCGAGCGTACTTTGGAAATTTACGAGAAAGTCCTGGGCTCTGAGCACCCGGATGTCGCGACCTGTCTCAACAACCTGGCGGAGCTCTATCGCGGTGTCGGCGACTACTCTCGAGCCGCGCCGCTTTATCAACGCGCGTTGGCGATTCAGCAGCAGGCTCTCGGGGCGTCGGACCACCGAGTCGCGATCACCCTCAGCAATCTCGCCGATCTGCACAGTGCTCGCGGCGAAGCGCCCCAGGCCGAGGCGTTCTACGAACGGGTTCTGGCGATTCAGGAGACTGCTTTCGGGAGTGACCACCCCAGCGTTGCGGTGACGCTCAATCATCAAGCGGATCTGTACCAAGGGTCCGACAACGCCGCGAGCGCCGAAGCACTCTATCGCCGTGCCCTGACCATCCAAGAAAACGCTTTTGGCCGCGACCACCCCAGCGTCGCGATCACGGTCGCCGATCTGGCGGACCTTTTTGGCCGTCAGGGTCGCCACGAAGACGCTCAGAGACTCTACTTGCGAGCTCAAGCGAGCGCCAAACAAACGCAGGCGGAGCAGCCCAATAGCGCCCTCGCCCGACATCGTCTGGCAGCAATCAAGGTTGGGTTAGGAAGGGTGTATCAAGCCGCCGGTGCGACGCGACGCGCCACCGAATCGTGGACTCGCGCCGAAGAGATGATGGCAGCGCTCACCCCAAACTCCGAGCTCGTCGCGTTCCTACACACCCACACTCTGGCCTTGCTCTACCTCGGCCGCATCGACGACGCCCGTCCGATGGTGACGAAGCTACAAGAGAGAGGCTGGAGGCACCCGGACTTCTTGGAGCTCTGTCAGGAACACGGCCTGGCTTTGTAGCCGTGTGTCCAGACAATCGACTCTATCCAACGCAATCAGGAGGGTCCTCCAGAAACAGGATTCCCGAGCCGTCGAGGTCGTGCGTGTGGAGCGAGCACGGCCGAGGATGTCTGAGCCAACACGATCGTTTACGCACTTCGATGAGGGTCCCGCGAGTCACGCAGGCCGGGCGCAGCCCACACGCATGACCGGCCTACGGTTGCTTTAGGTGGGATCTCGAGGCTTCAGCGGCGCTGGCGTTTTTTTCAACCTCGCGGATCGCGCACTCCGGCTGTCAGCCTACTCGGCTGCCGACTTCGGCCCGACGATGAAATCGCCGCCCTCTACACGGTATGCCAGATTGCTGCTGTCCAGCGCCATCGAGGCCGCTTGGCTCAGACTCAGATTCTGGATGTCTCCGTGCAGCACTGCCTCAGCAGCAACGTCGGCAATCGCCGGATCCGCATAACGGACGTTCCAACCGCCTTCTCGCGAGACCCAGCCGAGAAAATCATTCAACGTCTGCCCCGCGACGGCCGGGGTCTGGGCGGTGTCGAGCACCCAGTCCCAGTGAGGACCGTAAATCGAGCTCGTGGCGCGAGAGAGAGCACCGTCGGCGGTCAACGACAGCTCTTCGCCCACGACGGCGTGGTGCGATTCGCCACCAGTCTCGAGGACAATCGAGCCCTCGCGAACCCGAACTCTCAGGTCGGCGACGTCTGGTGAGGAGCCCTCGAGCCTGACCTCGAACTGAGTTCCAATATCACGCACCACACCCAGCGTCGTCCGTACCTCGACGCTGGCTCCGGCATTGGAGTCAATGTAGATCGCACCGCGCTGGAGCTCGAGACCACGCTCGGACGTCACTCGGACCTGGGTATCCGCATCGAGCCGCATCGACTGGCCTCCTGCCAACCGAAAAGCGGCCCGCCCGGCCACCCCATCACCAAGCGACGCGGTCGTGAGCACAGCACCGGCGTGGATCGGCTGGCCGGCAGACAGAGTCAACAGACCGGATGCACCCGAGCTGACGGCAGCCGGCATCGTCGAGGCCGAATCGTGCAGCTGTGAGCCGCTCCAGACCGAACCCCGAACCACCTCCAAAAACGCCACCGGATCTCCCGCCGCTGGCAGAAAATCTTGCCCGGGTCGGAGAAAAGCGTAGCTGACCACAGCGATTGCCACGAGCATGATGACCGCTACTACGACTTGCCCCTTGCGCGACCGACGGCGTTTAGCGGGGGCCTCAAAATCAGGACGTTGGCCGAGGGTCTCGAGGAGCGTTTCGGCGATCGAACGGTCGCCAGTGAAGCTGACCTGCTGCTGCGAAACCTTTGAATACTTCATCACGTGCCTCCAAGTTACCCGGCCGGGACCTGACGCGAGAATCGATCGGGTCCCCGGGTCGTATGTGTCGTCAGAATTCCCAGGTGACCCCAAAGGAGGGCAGGATTTCACTCCAAGTCGCCTTGTGGAGCACAATCGACCCATCGGGTCCCTCTTCGAGGTCGGGATCAAATCCCGCATGGTTCTTGCGGTTGTAGGCGTTCTGTATCTCGAGGAAGAACCCCAAGACGCCCCTCTCTCTCTGCCATTCACGGCTGGCGCGAAGATCTAGGCGGTGATAGTCCGTCAGGCGCTCGCCATGGAGCGGCCCGAGCGACGTCACAATTTCGAACTCGCCCTCGTCGTCTTCCTCGAGCACTCCGAACAGCGCCGTTGTCGGCCATCCCGTGTGATACCGCCAAGCCATATTGACGTTCCAATGTTTGCCGGCACGGTAGTTGAAGTCGATCTTGAACGCGTGCGGCTGATCGTTGCGACGCGGTAACCACACGTTGTCGATCCGGTCTTCGACATTCGAATAGGTATAACTCGCCCACCACTCGATCTGGCGCCCAGCGCTACCGCGTGCAAAAATTTCGAGTCCATAAGCCTCAGCGCGCTCAGGCGCAAACAGAACACGGTCGGGTTCAACCTCGGGAAAAATCTCAACCGGTTGGAAGATATTTTCGTACCGTGAGCGTGGATTCGTGACTTCGCGCTGGTAAGCCTCCACCCTCAGCAACAGGTCCGATCCTTTAGTGCCAATGGTGCGTTCGTAACCGATCACTCTCTGCTCGGTGCGCTCGGCTTTCGCCAGCTTCGTCACGCCGTCTTCGACTTGCAATTCGTAAGCTCGCTGACTCTGGTAGAAGTACCCCCAGGCAAAACGCAGAGTGCTTCGCTCTCCTGGGGAGACCACCAGATTGACCCGTGGGCTCAGATTGTGCTCGGGGATCAGTGTGTGCTCGTCGTAGCGCAGTCCGAGCTCCAGGGTCAGGGCATCGATCGGCCGCGACCGGCTGCTCAGGTAAGCACTGTATTGGTCGCCGCTCAACAGCCGACGGAATTCGGTGGTGCCCGTCCGCGGTTCGAAACGGACATCTTCCAACGGATCATCGAGCTCGCGGGTATTGAAATAGTCGTAGTCCGTCTCGAGCTGACGGACGTCAAACCCCCATTTGAGATAGTGCCCTTTAGACTGCTGAAAGTTCCAATCCTGTTTGATGCCAACGGCCTCTAGAACCCGTTTGTCGATCAACGTGAACCCGGCATTCTCATCTTCGACATCGAGTTCGACTTCGCGGGACTGACGATCGCGATCGACCCTTCCGTAGGAGACTGCGGTATCGACAAATAGGCTCGAGCCCAAAATGGACTGATAGGTGAGCCAAACGTAGGAGCTGCCATAGCTCGTCAGGTAGTCCTCTTCGGTATCGCCAGGATCTACATTGAAGAAGTCGAGGGAATCATCCGCATGCAGCACGTGTAAGCCGACGCGTTGCCCGGGCCGAATCTCGTATCGCAACTTGCCCAGGCCATCCCAATAACGTGGTTTCTGCCGCTGGCCAAAAAATTCGAGAGCCAAATCGAGCTGACCGCGCCGCAGCGACCCGATCCAATCGCCGCGTTGGTCGTCGAAGGCGCCGGAGCTACCGATCTCGGCGGTCAAGAGGCCAAGCCCCAAGAGGGTTTTCCGATGCTCGGGCTGGAAGGTGCTCATATCGAGCACCCCGCTCATGCGGTCACCGTACTCGGCCGGGAAACCACCGGTGATCAAGTTGACTTCGTCCAAAGCTCTAGGGGTGACGATGGACAGCGCACTGCCATAGTCCTTGAGGTGATAAGGCTCGAATAGCTCCACCCGATCGAGCAGCATCAGGACTTCGTCGGTGCGTCCGCCACGGACGTTGAAACGGGCGGAAGCCTCCTCCCCGCTAACTCCTGGCAACAGGGTCAACGCACGGTAGATGTCGTCTCCCAGATGCGGCAGAGCAAAAATATCTTTCCGATCGAGATCGAGGCCGGCCACTGGGTTCTCACGCATGAGCGAGACCCTGCTGGGGGTGACGATGATTTCGTCGATCGCCAACTGCGCCGGTTCCAGCCGGATCATGAGCTCGACAGTCTGCCCCGGCGGCAAAAAAATTTCGACGCTTTCGACGACAAAACCCGGCAGATGGGCTTCCAAGGTCCGACGCCCCGCTTCGAGATCGGTCAACTCGAAGCTACCATCAGCAGCGCTGAACACCTCAGCCGAGAAGCCTGGAATCAAAACTCGAACTCCTGCGATAGGCGCATCGCTGTACCGCTCGCGCACCAGGCCACGAAGACTCGCCGGCTTGGCTGGCGCCGCCACCACCACCAGCCGACCGCCGGGTCCGGCCTCCGCCATCAATCCATGGGGATCGAGGATCTCATCGAGGATCTGGCGCGGCTCAAGGGAGGTGGGTTCCATCGCCACCCGCATTTCGGACCGGACCAAGTTGCTGCTGAAGAAGATCTCGAGCCCACGAGACTCCAGCTCTCGTAGAACCTCGCCCAACGGGCGCCCCGCATACCCAGTCACCTCTTCCGCGAGCAGCGGCCCATTCAGCAGGACAGCGAAGATCAAGACCAAGCCCCTCCCCCATCGCGGTGCGACGTGGGAGATCTCCTGAATTCGCTGGATCCGGATCATGGCAAGGCCTCCTCGTTTGCGTCGGTCACTAGAGATGAGTCTCCGGCGGTTGAATTCCTTCGAAGACCCATCGTTTTGCCAAATACACAAAGGGCCGACTTGAAGTCGGCCCTTTCTTGATCTCGCTCGAGCCGACTCCGGCCGACTGACAAGAGTATCTCTAACCTGCCACCGTACGCCAGGAGGCCCCTCGGTTTAACGCGGGCTGGCAGATCTAGCGGTAAAGATCATTCGTCATCATCGTCGTCGTCATCATCGTCGTCATCGTCGTCATCGTCGTCATCGTCGTCGTCGTCATCGTCGTCGTCATCGTCGTCGTCATCGTCGTCGTCATCGTCGTCATCGCCGCCCGGATCGCTGTCGCAACCGAGAAACGCGCTGGTATCGACTACTGGCTCGAATGGCGTGCCCATTGGACTTGCGTACTCCTTGACCTCATTCGTCACCGTATCGGTAACGGTCAGTGTCACTTCGACGTCCGTCAAACCGGCTGCGAAGACCCAGTAGCTGTTGAACCCGGGTAGGTCGCAGGCATCGAGGACCTTGACGATCAACTCAGTGTTGTTGGGACTGAAGAACCAAAACTCACCACTATCCCCCGACGGCAAGATGGCCGCGCCATCACCTTCGTTACCCGCAAAGTCTTTCCATTCCACATCAATCTCGAAGCGCCCGTCGCTGAGACATTGAGTGGTCCCGTCCGGCAAACAAGACGGCAGCTGAACATCGACCAGCAGCAACTCATCGTCTTGAATGATGCCAACCCCTCGTGCATAAAACTTTTCATTACTCTCTTCAGGATCGAGCGCACTGGTGTCTTCCGTTTCCACGGTGTTCCGAAAGGTACCGAAGGGAACAGTACGTTCCTCACCCATCCCGACGATCTCGGCTCGATCGAGTGCGATGCCCGGTGCAACTTCCTGAAAGAAGCGGGCGCCAACTTGAGGGCTCCCTGGCATCAAAATACCCGGAGTGGCGCCACCGATACCTGCCCGCCATGCCCCTTCATGGCCGACAATCATGCCATCTTCGTAGTCGTCCACATCTTCTCCGAAATACCAAACATCGCCCGTCTCCCGACAAACCGCCATGAAGTTGCGGGAGATCTCCACCAGCTCGCCGTCCTCCGACTCCCGTTCCTCGACCACACGGGTGACAACTCCGTCCACCAGCTCAGTCTCGCGCAGGACCGTGATGATGGCTTCGATTGAGATCAGTTCGCCGTCATCTTCTTCCTCGCCCTGAAGGGTCTGCGCGTAGCCCGGCCAGATCGGTAGGTAAGGGTTGTTGCCAGCCGTGGCGAACGTGCAGTTGGCGCGGTTGAAGTCTGTGGTGAATGCCGGGTCGTGCGCCTGGAGCGCAGCCGGCATAACGACAACCAGCGCAATAGCCAACAAGCCGCCAACCCACTGCTTCGGATGATTCATCGCTTTCATAACGTCTCCTTTTCCGGATAAGTGCTCGAGAACCTTGAATCTTTGGGTTCTCCCCTGTGAAGGACCGAATGCGACACGGTCTCGAAGGCAGCACGCTTCGGACCCCTTCTGTGTCGTTGCTGATGTATGAGACGAGTTGGGCGACCGGAAAATCCTTCGCAGAAATTTTGTGATCGAGTTCGGCTCGACGAGATCCGGCCGCTGTGAACAGCGGTGGTAACATCGACTAAATCATCAAGATACGAAGGATTTGAAGACGTTTGGACTCGATACGGATATGGGCATGAGATCCAACGTATTTCCCGCATTTCAATCGGACGACCGTTCCCTCGCCAAGAGAATTCTCGCGGGCGACGAAAAGGCTTTCGAGGAGTTCTTCGAGGGCCAGTTCCCCGGGTTGTATCGTTTTGCCTTGGCGCGTTTGAGAGACCCCGATCTGACCCGTGATGTTGTGCAGACCTCGATCTGCAAAGCGATCACCCATATCAAGACCTACCGGGGTGAGGCTTCGTTGACCGCCTGGCTGTTCACGATCTGCCGTTACGAGATCAGTGGGCACTATCGCAAGAACCGACGCGCACCGTCACCGGTTGAGCTGGCCGAAGACCAGCCGGAGGTTCGAGCAGCCTTGGAGACCGCACCCATGAGCTTCAAAGGACCCGAAGAGTCACTGCGGCGCAAAGAGCTGGCCAAGCTGGTCCACGCGACCCTCGATCATCTACCTGTCAAGTACGGACAAGCACTGGAGTGGAAGTACGTGGATGGGCTGTCCGTCAAGGAGATCGCACAACGACTGGATGTGCGTCCCAAGGCCGCCGAGTCGCTCTTGACCCGAGCACGTAAGGCATTCCGTGACGGTTATTCATCCTTCGGCAACGATGGCGGAGGCTTGAGTCTCAGCCCGACTTGACCCAGCTCGAACCACGGCCTGCCAGAGAGGCCCAGCAGGACAGCACGACACACCTGAAATCAACTAGAAAAACTGGTGGCCAGTTATGAATGCCGAAACCAACGGACCTCAACCGATCGCAGATCCAGCCGAAGACGATACCGTCGCGCGGCTGCTGCGGGCCGCTGGAAACCGCCCGCCGGTGCCCTCGGAAGACGCCGCGATCGTCAAAGCGGCGGCACGCGCCGAATGGCAACAGACCGTCCGTATGGAACGACAAAAACGTCGCTTCACCCGCCTAGCTGGCGGTCTCCTCGCCGCCGCAGCGGCTGCGATCCTCGTGCTCAACACCGGTGTCGGCGACAGCCTCTGGCGGAGCGTTGCACCCCCCGTGGCGCAGATTGCCACAGTCACTGGCAAGGCAGTCACCAGCCAGGTGATGATCGTCGAACAGAACTTACACTCGCCAGGGGACAAGTTGTGGGCCAAAGACATCGTGGCGACAGCCTCTGACAACGATACTTTACCCGTTCGGATGGTGCTTCAGATGGCCTCCGGAGCTTCGGTGCGCCTCGATGCCGGCACCCGGCTGCTCATGCAGTCGAGCTCCGCGCTGAAGCTCGAGAGTGGCACGGTGTACGTGGATTCTCAGGGCGCCAAGATTGAGCTTCAGACGGACTGGGGCATGGTGACCAACGTCGGCACCCGCTACGAAGTCAGCGTCGCCCCGGACAAAAGTTGGCTCCGCGTCCGAGTCCGAGAGGGAGCGGTGCAGCTCGCGGACAGCCAGGCCAAGCTACAGACCATCAGCGCTGGCGAAGAGCTGATGACGACTGCGGACGAACCCATCGTCAACAAGCTATCTCCCTGTGGGCCCGAGTGGCAGTGGACTCAAGACACCCGCCTGCGAGCTCCCTTCAATGTCGAAGAACCCTTGCTTCACGATGCCTTGAGCTGGGCAGCCGCCGAAGGCGGATGGGAGCTGAAATTCGCCAGCCGTGCCCTCGCCGCCAACATCGCGTCCACCACGGTGTTCGGCGACATCAAAGACGGCAGCCTCGAAGAAGCTCTGCAAGTGTGGACCCGCTCCAGCAACCTGAGCTACCGCATCGAAGAGTGCGTGCTGCACATCGAATGAAGCGATAGCCTTCATGGCCAAACGGGGCCCGCGGGGCTTCTGCTCATTTGAGCGGAGAGTGAACCGGAGCCCGCGGAAGGTTTGCTCAGTTGGCGTAAAGGGCTCGCGGTGGTCGCGGAAAGTCTGCTCAGTTGGCGTAGAGGGCCCGCGGCGACCGCGGTAGCTCTGCTCAGTTGAGCAGAGGGTGAACGGGACTCGCGGACGGACTGCTCAGTTGGCACAAAGGGCCCGCGGCGGGCGCGGAAGCTTTGCTCAGTTGAGCAGAGGGTGAACGGGGCCCGCGGACTGCCTGCTCCATCGAGCAAACACCTAACGGGCAACGCAGGACCTCCGCTGAACCTGCGCAAAGGGTTAGCGGGAGGTGTGCGAGCTCAGCCTGCTGGCAAGCCGCCGTCAGAGCCACACGAACACAAGATCCATCCCTTGCTGAGATAGACTCTCGGCTGGCCCATACTTGGGTCAGAGTTTTTCGATCCACCCTCTGCGTCAAATCGATCTCCCATCCATCGCACGCCGACGCGTTTCTTCGCCTCGAACCGTTGAGCAAACCAAAGCCAGCCGGACCCTCCGTGTGTCCACGCCGAGCTCATGTCCACGCCCGACTTGGTACTCTGGTCGTCGGGTTCGCCGTGGTTTTGGGGATAGCGTGTGCATTGCCGCCGGAAGAGACGGCCCTCGACACCGAGGCGATGGCGACACGTCCCGGTCAGGAAGTGCCCTCACGACCGCCGCCGGAAGATGCCATTTTTACCGAAGAAGCCGCCGCTAGCGGCCTCGACTTCCAGCATTGGAACGGGATGACGGGAAAGTTGTACTTCCCCGAGATGATGGGGTCGGGGGCTGCTCTCTTCGACTATGACAACGATGGCGACCTCGACGTCTATCTGGTTCAAGGCAATCTCTTGGGAGCTGAGGAAGGCGTTGCGGACGCTCTCTTTCCACCTCCCGGCACGCTGCCGCTTCGCGACCGGCTGTTTCGTAACGACCTCTCCATTGATGCCGAAGGCTCTCCTAAGTTGCGGTTCACGGACGTCACCGAGCAGAGCGGCCTGGTGTCCGAAGGTTACGGCATGGGTGTGACGGCAGCCGATTTCGACAACGACGGCTGGATCGATCTCTACATCACCAACCTCGGCAACAATCGGATGTTCCGAAATCGCGGCGGTGATGTCGGTAAGCCAACCTTCGAGGACGTGACCGAGAGCACCGGCACCGGGTCGACTCGCTGGAGCGTGCCAGCGATCGCCTTCGATGTCGACCGGGACGGCTGGCTCGATCTTTTCGTTGGCAACTACGTCAACTATTCGGTCGGCGCCAACAAAAGCTGCACCGACGAGCTTGGCGCCCCGAACTACTGCGGCCCCCTGGCCTTCGCGCCGGTCCCGGACCTGCTGCTGCGCAACCGTGGCGACGGATCCTTCGAGGACGTGAGCCGCGAGAGTGGAATCGAGAGCGCGTTCGGCGGCTGCCTCGGTGCAGTCGCGGCGGATTTTAATGGCGACGGGTGGCTCGACCTCTACGTCGCCAACGACGGGTTGCCGAACCAGCTGTGGATACATCGAGGCGACACTCGGCAGGATGGACCCATTTTCGAGAATCGTGGGCTTATGTCAGGGGCAGCGGTCAGCGGACAAGGGCACCCCGAAGCCAGTATGGGGGTCGCGGTCGCCGACTTCGATGCCGACGGGGACGAGGACCTCTTTCTCACCCATTTGCGTCGCGAAACCAACACCCTGTACGTCAATGACGGCCGGGGACAGTTCAATGATCGCTCCGCGGTCAGTGGCCTGGGCGCCCCCAGTTATGCCAGCACGGGCTTCGGCACCGGCTGGCTCGACTACGACAATGACGGCTGGCTCGACCAGTTGACCGTAAACGGCGCCGTCAAGGTGATCAAGACTCTGAGCCTGGCGGGTGACCCCTTTCCCCTCCACCAGCCCAACCAACTCTTTCGCCACCTCGGACCGAGTACCCTCTCTGCCGAAGATGCACCATCCAACGCGGCGACTTTTGAAGAGGTCAGTCATCGCGCCGGGGAAGCCTTCGAGCTGAGTGAAGTCAGTCGGGGCGCAGCCTTCGGTGATCTCGACAACGATGGCGATACCGATGTTGTGATCAGCAACAACAACGGGCCGGTACGTTTGCTGATCAATCGGGTCGGCCAGGATCAACCTTGGCTCGGCTTGCGGCTCGTCGGCAAGATCGTAGAACGCGATAGTTACGGCGCTGCGGCGATGGTGGTCCGCTCCAGTAGCAAACTTTGGCGGCGGGTCGGATCAACTTCGAGTTATGCGTCGGCGAGCGATCCGCGGCTCCTTTTCGGCCTTGGAGAGGACCCCTCAGTCTCGAAAATCATCGTACACTGGCCAGACGGTAGTCTCGAGCAATGGGGACCCGAGCAGATACGCCTGAACGCTTACACCACCCTGCGCCGCGGCACTGGCCAGGTTTGGGACGGAGAGCAAGAATGAAGAGTCCGAGACAACCCAAGAGGTGGCACATGTTGGAGTCAGGGTGGGTTCGAGCAGGGCGACCCGCCGCCAGGCTCGTCGTGTCTGGCCTGGTCACGCTTTGGCTTACAAGCGGCTGTGGTCAACAAGGCCCGCCGCTACCGGCAGACCTGGAAACAGTCGTTCATCCCAACCTCGAGACGGTCGAAAACGTGGCGCGCAAGCAGCTCGAGGGGCAGCGCTCCACACTCGACGCCAGGCTGAAGAAGGGCGGAGATCTCCGCGCGCTGGCCAATGCCTTTGGCGGCATGGGTGAGCTCTACCACGCTTACGAGCTTTTTCCACCCGCCGCCACCTGTTATCGCAACGCGGAGAGACTCGATCCGGAAAGCTTTCTTTGGCCCTACTACCTCGGCGTCATCCAACAATCGGAAGGCGATCTGCAAGCGGCGGCATCGAGCCTGGAGCGCGCCTTGAGCCACCAGCCCGACGATCTGTCTGCTCAGGTGAGGCTCGGAGAGGTACGGCTATCACTCGGCGATCTGGAGACTGCTCGCCAACACTTCAGTCTCCTCGTCGATGAGGCCCCTTTTGCTGCCGCCGCCTATTTTGGGCTCGGCCGGATCGCCCAATCGCAGGGCGATGCCGCGGGGGCGGTGGAATACTTTCAGCAAACACTCGATCGCCAGCCGGAGGCTGGAATCGTTCGGCACTCATTGGGCATGGCGCTGCGTGAGCTCGAGCGAGATGACGAAGCGCAGGCCGCGCTGGCGGAGAAGTCAACCGGCGAGGTCTCTTCACCGGATCGCCTGCTGGAACGCCTCGAATCTCTCGCTATCAGCTCCGGAGCCCATCTCAAACGGGGAAATCGCGCCCTGGTCGCCGGTCGCCTGGACGAGGCGGTGGAGGCATTTCGCAAGGCTGTGGTAGCGGATCCAGAGTCCAGCGAGATCCGCCGCAACCTGGCTTTGGTGCTGATGCGCCAAAACAAGGTCGACGACGCCATCGCGGAACTGGAGGCTGCAACGGAATCGAACCCCGACGAGGTATGGCTTCACTTCGATCTGGGCAACGCGTACTTGCAGAAAAGATTCATGTCGCAAGCCGTGGCTTCGTTTCAGCGAGCAGTCGAGATTGATCCCAAGCTGACGTCTGCCCACTTCAACCTGGCCAACGTCCTCATTGGCCTCGAGCGGTGGGCAGAGGCCAGGCCACACCTCGAGGCAGTGGCGCGATTGGATCCAGGCAATCCTCGCGCCCGCTACCTATCGGCGCTCACCTGGCACAATCAAGGAAAAAGCGGAGCCGGCATCCAGCAACTACGGAAGCTGCTCGAAGAGGAACCGACCAACACCGTCGCACGGCTGGCCTTGGGGTCGATCCTCGAAGAAGGCAAAAAGGACCGCCCGGCTGCGAAGGTCTATCGTGCAGGCTTGGACCTCGACATTCCGGCCGAGGAAAAAGTCCAGCTGATCAACCCTCTCGCCAAGGTCACTTGGCGACTGGGCCAGCCAGATCTGGCCATCGTCTACTGGCGACAAGCCACCGAGCTGCTGCCCGCATCGAGTGATGCCCTCACCAACCTCGCCAATGCCCTGCAGTTGACCGATCATCGGGAGGAAGCCCGCGAGCTGTTCGCCCGGGCTGTTGATCTAGATCCCGAGAACGCGACAGCATGGTTATCCGAGGCGAGCCTATGGATTCTCGACAAGAAATTCGCCACGGCTCGGGAGCGACTGGATACGGCACTCCGGATCAGCCCCGAACACCCGGGTCTCAACAACACCTTGGCTCGCCTGCTAGCGACCTCTCCCGCCAGCGAAGCCCGCGACGGTCGCCGTGCGGTGGCCTTGGCGCGTAAGGCTTATGGCTTGGAGAACTCGCTGGTCCACGCCGAGACGGTTGGTATGGCATTGGCTGAGCTTGGCCAGTTCGAGGAGGCGATCCGTTGGCAGCGAGGGCTCATCCAACAAGCAGCGATCGGTGGCGATCGCGCGGTTCAACGCCGGTTGTTGATCAATCTCAAGATTTACGAGAGCCGTCAACGAGTGCGCATCTCCAGCGACTAACAGTATGTGGGACCACATTTTTCTCACGCTGCTCGGCGCAATACTCTCGAGTGTGTTGACCCTCGCTCTGGCAGCGACGATCTTCACTCGATATCTCGAGAAGAAAATCCGGCGAGAGGTTGACGACAGGATGGACGACGCCATCGAGCGCCTGCGGGAAGTGCTCGACGAAGAAGCCGAAAAGGCTGGCGACATCATTGGCGCCAAGGTTCGCCAAGGTGTCCTCGATGGTGTTGCATCGATCCCGTCCGCCGAGGTGCTCCAGGGAACCACCCAGGTGCTTCATGAGACGACCCAGAGTGTGGTCCGCACCGGCGTCGGCCTGGTCGAGGCCGGCCTGAATTCCTTTTTGGGGACCAAGCCGAGGAAACGCTGATGGACTCGATCTCCGTCCGGGAGGCTCGGCGCCTGGCGCTGGCTCGCGCGGGCCTCCTCGAGTCCCGGTGGAGCGGTCTGCCGCGACGCGCTGCGGGGCGCGGCAAACGTGCCCGCCAAGGGATACACGCGATCGTCCGACGTTTTGGCTATCTGCAACTCGACACCGTCGCTATCGCTGGCGCTCGCAGCCATGGCCTGGTGCTGTTGTCCCGGCTCGAAGGACTCGACGCCAAACTGCCCGAGGAGCTGTTGCAGCCTGGCGAACCGCTGTTCGAGTATTGGGGACACGAAGCGTCTTGGCTCCCCATGGAGCTGTATCCCGTTTTTGCTTTCCGTCGTCGCGCATTTCAGGCCCATCCCTGGTGGGGTGATCTGGTCCGTGAACACCCAAAAGTGGCCGACAATCTCCTAGCGAGGATTCGCGACGAGGGTGCGCTGCGCTCGGTCGATTTCGAGGGCCGAGGTGGACGCGGCTGGTGGGATCTCAAGGTAGCCAAGAAGGTCGCCACTCAACTGTGGTCCTCTGGCATCCTCGCGATCCGCGAGCGCAAGAACTTTCAGCGCAGTTTCGACCTCACGGAACGGGTGGTTCCCGCTGAGTTGCTGGCGGAAGAAACACCTTTTCAGGTCGCCATCAAGATCCTGCTGTTGCGGGCCCTGGCGGGCCATGGCTGGACCCAGACCGGCACTCTGGCGGCAACCTGGCGCTTGCGAAATCTGCGGGCAGAGATCCATACCGCCCTCGAGGAGCTGCGTGAGGAAGGAGACATTGTGCCCTGCGAGCTCCGTCTAGGCAAACAGCAGCTCAGCAGACCGCAACTCGGCAGACAGCGCCGTCTCGTGGGGTGGATCCGGCCCCAAGATCTCGAGCTCGCGGCAAGCTTACGACGCATTCGCCCACCAAGAGATCGCGGCGTACTGTTGTCCCCCTTCGATCCTGTGTTGTGGGATCGGAAGCGCGTGCAAACGCTGTTTGCCTTCGATCAAATCCTCGAAATCTTCAAGCCCGCGCCTCAGCGGTCTTATGGCTACTACTGCCTGCCGGTGCTGGCGGGTGACCGGTTGGTGGCGCGTTTCGATCTCAAGGCCGATCGTAAGGCAGGTCGCCTGCATGTCCTGTCGCTGCGCTACGAGGAAGGCTGCGACGCATCGCCGTCCCACGCATCGGCTGCCCAACAGGCAGCCACGTCGGCCCTCGAACGTTATGCTCGAGCACTAGAACTCACCGTCAGGCGGTGAGCGGGTCATAGCGTCAGCCTCGGCGCTGGGCCAGAGGAGCCGAATTGTGCAGCCCGAGGCTGGCGTCACGGAGCCCCAGCGACGCGGCGTTAGCCCCGGGTTTGCGGCCCCCGCCTCCCACCGCCCTGGAGTGGCGTAACATGGCGCCTCCAGGCCGACGTTTCGCTCCAACAACGGCCATGTCAAGCCGCCCAATCGCATTTTCTCCCGGCGCAAGACAAATTGGGGGTTGCAAATCAGCTCTTCGGCCACCGTGAAAGGGGTGTCGATCCATCCCATTGGGTTTTTGGCACCGCGGAAGGGGTCCGATCTGCCCAATCGGATCTTCACCCGTCACAAGAGGGGTTCGAGTTTGCCCAATTGGGTTTTCAGCTGCTGAAAACGCGATCCGAAATCCCCATTCGCATTTGCGGCCCCCGAGCAGGTCTTTGAACAGCCATCAGTGGCGAATCTGACGGCGAGAAAGAGGCTGCGGTTTCCGGTCAAGCGCGTTCTGTTGTCCGAACAGATCTTGGTAGCTCGCGAAGCCGAGTCCACGACCCCGCTCAAGAATCCGGACAGAACTTGGGGAGCCTGCCACACGCTCTTCGACGCAACCAGCTCCAACACAACCCGCTCAGACGCAAAATGGCCGGCGCAAGACGCCGGCCACTTTCCAAGTCGCAACTGCGGTCAGACTATTTCTTGTCGCCCGCTTCTGCGACCTTTTTACCGAGTTCGTAGTCCACCAGCTCGAGTACAGCCATTTCTGCACCGTCACCCTTACGTGGACCAAGCTTGGTAATCCGTGTATACCCACCATCGCGGTCGGCGAAGCGCGGCGCGATGTCGTCGAACAGCTTCTTCACCAAATGGCGATTCGAGAGAAATCTCCGCACCCGTCGGCGGGCATGCAAGGTACCTCGCTTACCCTGGGTGATGGCTTTCTCAAAGATTGGCCGCATCTCTTTGGCCTTCTCGACAGTCGTGATGATTCGCTCGTGCTCCACCAACGACGCCAACTGGTTCCGGAACATTGCCCGACGATGGGCACTGGTTCGGCCTAGTTTCCGGCCATGTACAGCGTGACGCATGGTTGTCTCCTTTGCGAGATCAGGCCGAGGCCTCGACACCCACTCCGGGTGCGTGCTCCGGAACGTCCATGCCGAAATGGAGTCCCAGCGTACCTAGAACGTCTTGCAATTCCTCGAGGGATTTCTTGCCGAAGTTCTTGGTCTCAAGCATCTCGCGCTCTCCTCGACGAACGAGATCGCGCAAGGTGTGAATGTTTGCATTCTTGAGGCAGTTTGCTGACCGGACCGAGAGATCGAGCTCGTCGATTGACTTCGACAACAATTTGTCGAGACCGCTCAGCTCTTCGTTAGCCACCGCCGGCACATCCTCTCGGAGACTCTCCTCCGCATGGGTGAAGATACCGAGGTGGTCACGAAGCAACATCGCAGCCAACGACAATGTCTCCTCCGGCGGCAAGGTGCCGTTGGTAAAAATCTCCAAAGTCAGTCGCTCGTAATCGGTCGCACGACCGACGCGGGCAGGGTCGACCTTGAAGTTCACCCGCTTGACCGGGCTGTGTACTGAGTCGATCGGAATCCAACCGATTCCCATCGTCTCATCGAAGTTCTTGTCGGCAGTGACGTAACCCCGACCCTGCTTGACCTGCACCTGCATTTTGAGGTGCCCTTCTTCATTGAGGGTCGCGATCGGAACGTCCGGGTCGCAAATCTCGATCGCTGGATCACCGACGAAATCACCAGCGGTGACAACGCCCGGACCCATCATATCGAGTGTCAGAACCTTCGGCTCTTCCGAAGCGAGGCTGATCGGAACGGTGCGCAGATTCAGAATGATGTCGGTGACGTCTTCGACCACGCCAGGAATTGACGAGAACTCGTGTAAGACGCTCTCGATGTGGATGGCGGTGGCCGCCGCGCCCTCGATGGAGGACAAAAGAGATCGGCGCAGTGCGTTGCCGATCGTAGTTCCAAAACCGCGCTCAAACGGTTGCGCCGTAAATTTGGCGAACGTCGGAGTAGCGGTACTCTTATCGATATCAATGCGCTTTGGGCGCTGGAAACCTTTCCAAAGCATTAGAGGAGCTCCTTCCTCGAGAAAATTGCCCGATGTTGGATAGAACCGTGGACTAATCTAGCGGCTATAGAGCTCAACGATTAGCTGCTCTTGGATCGGAATCTTGATCTGCTCACGCTCTGGCAGACTAAGAACCTTCCCACTGAAGTTCTCGGGATCCAGCTCGAGCCACTCAGGTACTCCCCGACCGCGGGCTGTCTCGACGCTCGAACGAATGAACTCGTTCTTGCGGCTACCCTCTTTGACGGAGATGACCTGACCCACCTTGACTTGGTAGGACGGTATGTTGATCTTCTTTCCATCCACGAGAATATGCCCGTGACGGACCAGCTGCCGACCCTGCGACCGCGAAGCCCCAAAGCCCAAGCTGTAAACGATGTTGTCGAGTCGACGCTCTAGGGCGATGAGAAGATTCTCGCCGGTGATGCCCTTCTTCCGGTCCGATTTCTTGAAATAGGTCCGGAACTGGCGCTCTTGGATGCCGTAGATGCGCTTGACCTTCTGTTTCTCTCGCAGTTGTAAGCCGTAGCCCAAAGTTCGACGTCCGCGGCGCTGGCCATGCTGGCCAGGCGGGTATGCGCGTCGTTCGATTGCACACTTCTCTTTGAAGCAACGATCGCCCTTGAGAAACAACTTCATCCGTTCCCGCCGGCAAAGCCGGCAAACGGAACCTGTGTATCTAGCCAACGTTCTCTCCTTCGGATCCTAATAAGCCCCGAAGCTACGGGACGCAAGCTTTATGAAGTCAAAATAGCGACTTCCCGGCACACCCGGGAAGCACGGCGAATCCACTCTTGAATCTACCCCTCAGACCCGACGGCGCTTGCGCGGTCGGCATCCGTTGTGCGGGATTGGGGTGATATCCCTGATCGAATTGACGTTGATACCTGTGCTCTGCAGAGCGCGAATGGCCGACTCGCGTCCGCCCCCCGGGCCTTTGACCAGCACATCGACAGATCTCACACCCAGACCTCGTGCCAAGGTACCCGCCTCTTTGCCAGCCAACTGGGCGGCAAAGGGCGTTCCCTTGCGCGAACCCTTGAAACCAGCCTTGCCGGCTGATGCCCAGCCCAAGACATTGCCTTCCGGGTCCGCGATCGAAACCTGAGTGTTGTTGAAGGTCGCGTGGATTACCGCCAACGCATGTGGAACCACACGCTTTTCTTTCCTCTTACCGGGTTTCTTATCCGATTTTGCTGTAGCCATATGCCGCCCCTGCCTGTTCTACTTTTTGACCTGTCGCTTACTCGCGATGGTCATCCGTTTCGGTCCCTTGCGGGTCCGCGCGTTGGTGTGGGTCCGCTGCCCACGAGCGGGCAACCCTCGACGATGGCGTACACCGCGATAGCAGCCGATCTCCATCAAGCGCCGGATATTCTGCACGACTTCCTTACGCAGATCACCCTCGACTCGGCCTTCGTCTTGAACGACCTTGCGGATCTTCCGCGCTTCGTCCTCGGTGAGATCTTTGACTTTGACCGTCTCTTGGACCTCGGCGGTGGCGAGAATCGACTTGGCGCGTGAAACGCCAATGCCATGGATGTAAGTCAGCCCGATCCAGACCTGTTTGTTTGGGGGCAGGTCGACCCCAGCAATCCGTGCCATCGCTCTACCCCTGACGCTGCTTGT
>JAJCXQ010000379.1 GCA_029263355.1 Acidobacteriota bacterium
GCAGCCGATTGTTGCGAGATCCGCCACCTGACCAATGGACGCTCATCTTGCCGTAGTAGTCTGGCCCCGCCGGCCCACCACATTCAGAGTAGCCACCGGTCAAGGTACCGACGCACAACCCGGCGTTGTTGAAGATGCACGATCCCGATGAGCCCGGCTCTGTCGTGCCGTCGTCCCAGGCTGCTACCTCCCAATGGGTACCGTCGTCCAACAATCCATCGTTCTCAAAACTGATCGATTTCTCGTCGAGATTGGGATGATGTACGCCGACCACTCGACTCGGAGTTCGGCCGGTGGCGTCCCAACCCGCATAGTGCACTCTGTAACCGGCATCCGGCTTCCGATCGAGCTCGACCAATACAAAATCAGACGGTCGGTAGGCGGCACGCAGTGTCGCGCCGCTCTGATTGTTTGAGAGATTTCCGCCGGACAAACGACCGCAGGTCGGCGACTCGTAATTCCAGTAAACCACCATCGTGCTGGCGTTCGAACGAGTGATCTCACAATGTTCTGCGCTCAGGAAATAGGCCGGCTGTCTCGAATCACGGCTGTTGACAAGACTCCCGGTACAGGCTCCAACACCCTCGACGCTATACCACCCCACCGAGCGGATTTGTTTCCGCCAACCGTTCCCCTCGGAACACACCACGTCGTTCTGACAAGTGCCCTGTTTCAGTGCGTCGGCGCCAAAGAACCGATAACCGTGGTTGACCCGACCGATTTCGATCTGTGGCTCGCTGGCTCCCACCGGAACATGGACTTCAACCAAAAGCTCGTCGGTGGCGATCATCGATGTCCACAGCTGCCCGGCGGCATTGCGATGTTCGGCCGTGTAGGGACCTTCGATGTGCTCACCATCAGGGCTGTAGATCCACAGGCCAGTGCCTGACGGCATATCGAAACGTAAAAGCCCTAGATTGAGGCTGAGAGCACCGGGCGACACAATCCGCAACCGCCAGAGTCGAGAGCCATCAGCGAGAACTTCCCAACGTCCAGAGTTTGTCAATTCGTAGCTAACCTCGATCGCTGTGGCAAACCGGAAGAGGCCACCGCGGAGCGCCGGTCGTCGCGCATCCTGCGCCTTGAGACTGGCGACATCAATCGACGGCATCTCAACACGCGGTACCCCAGAGAGCTCGGCAACCGGTTGTAGAAAGCTCTCTGGTAACCGAGTCATTCCGGCTCGAGCAGCCGGCGCCTCGGCCAACAGACTCACCACCACCAGAGTCATCATGAAGTTCGTTGTGAGAGCTTTGTAAAAACGAAACATCGGATTGAGGTAGGGCCGAGGGGCATGCTTCATCGAAGCCTCCTGTCAGTGTTCAGTGAGTCATCGCCTTCGCCACGATCGCCCAAAGCGAAAGGTAGGCGCTGACTGTGAACGCGACGGATGGTCACGAAACCCGCAAGACAGAACCCGAATATTGAAACATTTATATTCATCAAGGTTTCCTTTGCGGATCCTCGATGCTTCCAGCGCGTTACCAGTGAAGGCAAAAAAAATCACCCGCTCTCAGCCGGACGCCAGGGTTGTCCGCAATCTCAGGAGGCCACGATGTCGTATCCACACCACACCAAGAACCAACAGCCCCGCCACACACGCCAGGTCGCGAATCCCTCGGCCGACGTTCTTTCAGCTCGCACCCTTCCTGGCCAGCGCGTACGGAACTTGGCCTGGCTGCTGATTTTCGCCCTCGTCATACTGGCGGTCACTGCGGTGCAAGCGCAACAGGTGCACCAGATCCGTGGTCTCGACTCGAGAGTTGACTACGCTGACCTCACCAAGATTGGACCGTGGGACGATCGCAACTACCAGCTGACCCAAGATGATCTGGAGCTGTTGGCCCCCAATGAGGCGGAGCTCAAGGCCCAGATTCCGGCTTTCTTCCGGGTCGAGATGCGACGCGCCATCCCCGAGATGCGACGCACCGGTCCCACCCAATATCCGCGCAGCGCGTTGCAAATCTTCGTCTTGATGTATGGCGGCTACAAGGTCGACGGCAAAATCTACAACGGCGCCGAGTTGCGGGACGGTCAGTACAAAGTCCTGATGGAAAAAGGCGGCGTCGAAGAAAAGGAGTTCTGGCGCCAGAAGTTTCTCAATGGTGAAGTCCGGATCACCAGCCCCAACGGCGCCGCGGAGTCGGCGATCAAAGTCAACCCGGTTGATACCAACAAGGTGATCGCAGGCTCGAACGGCCCGGGAACCGGCCAGAAGATGTTCTACTCCACCAACGGCGGTGACAACTGGTCGTCTGCGGCGGCACTACCCGGCGGCGGCACGTGCTGCGATCCGACCGTCGACTGGTCGTCCGACGGTAGCCTGGCCTACACCGCGACCCTCGGCAACTGTGGTGGCGCCGGCTGCCAAATCTGGTTCTATCGTTCATCCAATGGTGGTCAAACCTGGGACGATCTGCCAGGGGGCACTCCGCGCCGGACCCTCAGCACCGGCAGCGCCAACGACAAAGAATTCATCCACGTCGACAAATACGCCAGCTCGCCGTTCAAGGACAACAT
Organism: Acidobacteriota bacterium; assembly: GCA_029263355.1. Classification (GTDB taxonomy): domain Bacteria; phylum Acidobacteriota; class Thermoanaerobaculia; order Multivoradales; family J023; genus JAAELT01. Next base: position 2,521 of record JAJCXQ010000379.1, read on the forward strand.
CTACGCCACCTGGCACTCCGGCAACGTCATGCAGTTCTCCCGCTCGACTAACTCGGGCGAGACCTGGGCCCGGCAAGCGTTCTCGTCAGCCTCCGACCAGCAAGGCATCGGCTCAGATATCGTCACTGACAAGAACGGCCATGTCTATTATTTGTGGCCGGCGTTCAATAGCCGCCGCATCCTACTTCGCAAGTCGACAGACGGCGGAGCGAGTTTCGCCGCGGTGACCGAGGTTTCCGCCACCGAGGGCAGCTTCGCCTTCCCGGTGCCCTCGATGGAGACCCGTGAAGTCTTCATGTATGTGTCGGCCGACGCTGATCTCTCGAACGGCACCTACGGCGGCAGCATTTACGCCGCCTGGACGGATTCCACCGCCGCCACCGGCTCCACCGCCGCCAACAACCACGCCCGCATCCAAGTCGCCTACTCCCGCAACGGCGGCTCGACGTGGACGGTCACGACCCCCCACGAAACCGCCGACGCCAACAACGTCGACCGCTGGCATCAATGGCTAGCGGTCGGGCCTGACGGCAGAGTCCACGTCGTGTTCTATGACACCCGACGCGCTGCCAACCGCGCCAGCGTCGACCTCTTCTATGCGTTCTCCTCCGATGGCGCTCAAACCTGGTCGACGCCGACCCGAGTCACCGCTACGCAGTCGCCCAATATCGGCGACAGTTTTGAATTCGGTGACTACAACGGTCTCGACATCGTGATGTCGGATCTGATCGCGATCTACACTGACAACCGTGCCGAAGGTGGTGGCGGCGGTGACTCGGTGGACGTGTACGCTGCCGGTATCCCGGTCAGCCCCGGCAACACCGCACCCCAAGTGACGATCACAGCCCCCTCCAACGGCGCCTCGTTTACCCAGGGCGCCTCGATCTCATTCGCCGGCTCGGGCACCGACACCGAGGACGGCAACCTCACCGCCAACCTCGCCTGGACTTCGAGCCGCGACGGCAACATTGGCAGCGGCGGCAGCTTCTCGCAGACGCTGTCGGTCGGCGCCCACACCATCACCGCGGCGGTCACTGACAGTGGTGGGCTCGCCGGCTCAGCGTCGGTCACCGTCACCGTCACCGCCCCCGGCAACAACCCGCCGACGGTCAACATCACCTCACCGGCCAATGGCGCCAACTTCGCTGAAGGCGATTCAGTCTCGTTCGCCGGCACCGCCAGCGACACCGAGGACGGCAACCTCACCACCAGTCTTACTTGGACCTCCAGTCGCGACGGTAACATCGGCACCGGTGGTGCATTCTCCAGGGTATTGACCGTGGGCTCGCACACCCTTACCGCCGCCGTCACCGATAGCGGTGGCTTGTCGGGATCGTCTACCGTCACGGTCACCGTCACCGGCTCCGGCAGCTGCGGCGCTGGCGGTCTCGATGAAAACTTCGAGAGCGGCATCGGCAGCTGGACAACCAGTGGTTTATGGCACCACGTGACCAGCTCGAGCTGTGCCAGCCCAGGCTATTCGTCACCCACCAGCGCGGTCTACTACGGGCAAGACGCCAACTGCGACTACGACACCGGAAATACCACCCAAGGTAATCTGATCTCCCCACAGGTCACCGACATCGACACTGGTTCGACGTTGACCTTTGACTATTTCCGACAAGTCGAGAGTGAAGACAGCTTCAATGCCGACCGCACCATCGTCTCGGTCAGACCGGTCGGCGGCAGCTGGACGACCGTGTGGTCGCGGAATTCCACCGACGCTTCTGAGAATGCGTGGGCATCGAGTGGCGCCATCTCCCTCGCTGCGTTCGCCGGCAGCAGCATCGAGATCCGGTTCCGCTTCGACAGTGAGGATGAGATTGCCAACGAATTCACCGGCTGGATGATCGACGACGTCGTGGTAAGCCGCGAATGTGAAACCAACACGACGGACAAGATCGGTATCTATCGTCCCAGTACCCGGCAAATCCTTCTCGACTCCAATGGCAACGGCGCCTGGAATCCAGGCATCGACACCGCTTGCCAGTTCGGGGTCGCTGGCGATCTACCGTTGGTCGGCGACTGGAACGGTGACGGTGATGACGACATCGGGGTCTATCGTCCAAGCAGCCGCCTGTTCCTGCTCGACTTGGACGAGAGCTGCACGTGGAATGCCGCCAACGATGTTGCGCTGCTCTTCGGCGCGGCTGGCGATCAGCCGATCATCGGTGATTGGAACGGTGACGGCGACGACGACATCGGCATCTATCGTCCAGCAAACCGGCTCTTCCGCCTCGACGTCAACGAAGATGGGGTGTTCAACGTCGGTATCGATAGCCAATTCCTGTTCGGCGTGAGTGGCGACCAGGCTCTGGTCGGCGACTGGAACGGCGATGGTGACGACGAGATCGGCATTTATCGCCCGTCGAACCGATTGTTCCTGTTGGATCTGAACGAGAACAACGCCTGGAACCCTGGCACTGATCTCGGTTACCTCTTGGGGCTGCTGGGTGACCAGCCCCTGATCGGTGATTGGAATGGAGACGGCGACGACAGCATCGGCGTCTACCGCCCGGCCAACCGCCTCTTCTTGCTCGACCTGAACGAGAACGGTCTGTGGGCCGCCGGCTCCGACCTGGGCTACATCTTCGGCGCCAGCGGCGATACGCCGATCACTGGCAGCTGGTAGCCAGCAACTCATCCTCGCGACGAGCCCGCGCCTTCTGGGCGCGGGCTTTTTCGTTTTTACCCACGACTTCGATGCCCCCGGGTGATAGAACGTAGGGCATGATCCAAGCCCTACTCCTCGACCTCGACGGCACCGTCTATCGCGGCAGTGAAGCCGTGCCGGGGGCGATCCACTTTATCGCCAACCTCGCCGACCGTGGCGTGCGCCACCTTTTTGTCACCAACCGCTCGAGTCGTGCCCCCGAGGTGGTCTGTGACCAGCTGCGAGGCTACGGCATCAGCTGTGAGCCCGAGCAAGTCTTGACGTCAGCCGAAGCCACAGCGGACTGGATCGGCTCTGGAACGGTCTACTGTATCGGCGAGGATGGCTTGACCACCGCGCTCACCAACCGCGGTCTGCGGCTGATCCAGCCTCAACCGCTCGACGACCAGCACGTGGACTACGTTGCTGTTGGCCTCGACCGCGACGTCACCTACAGCAAGCTCGCAGCGGCTTCTCAATACATCTTGGCCGGCGCCACTTTTGTCGGCACCAATCCCGACAAGGCGCTCAACACCGAGTCCGGGATCGTCCCTGGCACCGGCTCGATCCTCGCCGCCTTGAGCGCTGCGACCGGCGTTGAACCGGTGATCATCGGCAAGCCGGAAACGACGCTGATCGAGGTCGCCCTGCAACGTCTCGGTCTAACCGCGAAGGATGTCGTCATGATCGGCGACAACCTCGAGACCGACATTCGCGGCGGCGTCAACGCCGGCCTCCGCACCGCGCTGGTACTGACCGGGATCTCCACCGAACAGGATCTGGAGCACTCGGACGTGGAGCCGACGTGGGTCGCGTCCGGCTACGAGGAGTTGGCGGCTCAGCTGTTTCGAGACTGGTAATCAACCAACCCCGTCATCCACAACCACCGTACGAGGTTCGTTATCGACACGGAGGTTCCCAAGATCGGACAGCGGCGCCTCCCAAGCAGTGACTCGAGACCGCTTCGTCGCTGGGTTTAGCCTGGCATCAACGTTGCTTTAGTCAGCAGCTGAGCAAAAGGGAAGCTCGCACCAACGACTCGGCGGGAGACTCACCATGATGACTCTGGGGCAAGATCTTCGATTCGCGATCCGCAGTCTGATGAAGACGCCAGGATTCACTGTTTTGGCAGCGTTCACCCTCGCTCTCGGAATCGGCGCCAACACGGCGATTTTCAGCGTCGTTCAGGGTGTTGTGCTCGAGCCTTTGCCCTATCAGAACCCACACGAGATCGTTCGAGTCTGGCCGCAAAGACGGTTCAGCAAAGAAATGCTGGCGGCCTTCGAAGACACAACCGCTAGCGGAAACAGTGCCGCTTTCTCGGCCATCTCCGGTCACTTCACAGCGAACCTCTCGCTGTTGGGCACCGAGGTCCCGGAAGAACTGACCGGCCTGGCCGTCACCCCAGACCACTTCCAGATCCTCGGCGGTCGAGCGGCCCTCGGGCGCGAGCTTCGTCGCCAAGACCGTCAACCAGGCGCTGTGCCGGTGGTGGTCCTCAGCCATGACCTTTGGGAGCGGCGATTCGCGTCCGACCCGGACCTCCTGGGTCGCAACATCTCGCTGGATGGCCTGGGCCAGGGCAGCCGCACGGTGGTTGGGATCATGCCTGAGGACTTCGAGCCGCTGGAAAGCGGGGCGCAGTTTTGGGTTCCTGTTACTTTTGACGCCAGCAATCCCGACGACTACCGAGACATGATGGGTTTCCAAGCCCTCGCTCGGCTGGCTCCCGGCGTGACCACCCAACACGCCGAGGCCGAAGTTCACGCCACCGCCCTGAGGCTTCAGCAGGCCAATCCCGATTATCACAACGACGAGCAGGTCCGCTCTGCTAGGGTCATCCCTCTCCACCAGATACTGATCGGCGACGTTCAACCGATTCTGTGGATCCTGCTCGGCGCGGTTGGCTTCGTGCTGCTGATCGGCTGCTCCAACATCGCCAACATGCTGCTGGCGAGGTCCGGCGGACGACAACGAGAGATGGCGATCCGCGCCTCTTTGGGCGCCGAGCGAAGCCGTTTGATCCGCCAGTTGCTCACCGAGAGTGCTCTCCTTGGGGCCTTGGGTGGCAGTGTCGGACTGTTCGCCGCGATCTGGTTGGAGTCGCTGTTGGTCAACAACCTGCCCGCCGGCATCCCTCGCGCTACCGCGATCAGCATCGACGCTCAGGAACTCAGCTTTGCCGCACTACTTTCCTTCGCCGCGGCGCTGATGGCGGGTTTTCTCCCAGCCTTGCGTGCCACTCGTCTACAGACTCGCGGCGCCTTACGGGCCACCAGCGGTCGATCGTCAGCGGGACGTGGCAAACATCGCCTCAACCAAGGATTGGTAATCGCCGAAATCGCCCTCTCGGTGGTGTTGATCGCGGGCGCCGGCCTGATGCTAAAGAGCCTGTGGCTGCTGCAGCAGGTTGAGCCAGGCTTCGACAGCAACAACCTCTTGGCGTTACGCCTGTCTCCCCCGGCCGCCCGCTACACGGAAGCCGACGCACTCGCCAACTACTACCGTCAAGTGCTGGACGAAGTAGAGACGGTGCCTGGAGTCGCCGCGGCCAGCGCCATCAACTTCCTGCCGATGACGACTCCTAATGTGCGGATGTCCTACAGTACGTCAGAGCACTTGGCCGCCGCGGAGTCCTCGGCGCCAGTGGCCAGCGTCCGGGCGATCGCTCCCGACTACTTCCGCACGATGGCCATCCCGCTACTCGCCGGCCGTGACGTGACTCGAGCGGATCGAGAGGGCGCCACCGAAGTCGGCTGGATCAACCAGACCTTGGCTAGGCAATGGTGGCCGGATCAAGATCCCGTCGGCCAACAGATTTTCTGGGACGACGGGACTCCTTGGTTCACCGTCGCGGGGGTGGCGAGAGATGTCCGGCAGCACCGCCTAGATCGCGAGGCTCGATCCGCGGTCTATCGCCCGCTTTATCAAGCCGGCGACGAGTTGCTGAGCAGCGCCATGTTCCTGACCGTCCGCACTGCAGCCCCGCCTTCGAGTCTGGCCCCTTCCGTGCGGCAAGCGATCTGGTCTGTCGACACCGACGTACCAATCCGCCATCGGTCGATGGATCAGGTGATCGACAGCTCGTTGGCGAGCTCACGCTTCTTCACCCTGCTACTCACCGCTTTCGGTGCCCTGGCGCTGGCCCTCGGCGCAATCGGTGTCTATGGCGTCGGATCCTACGCAGTTAGCCAACGCACCCGCGAGATCGGCATCCGAATGGCGCTGGGAGCGCAACGGCAGGTCATGCTGCGCTCCCTGATGGCTCGAGAGCTGACCCCCGTGTTGGTCGGTGTCGCCCTCGGTGTCGCGGGCGCGCTGGCAGCCACCCGGGTCCTCGCCAGCTCACTCTACGGCGTCGCCACCACCGACCCAGCGACCTTTGCAACCGTCGCTTTGGTTCTCGCCACCGTCGCCGCGGTGGCGGCCTTTCTGCCCGCCCGTCACGCCTCGCAGATCGATCCCACGATCGCACTACGGGCCGAGTAGCCTCAGATCACATACCTCTAAACGAAACCATTTTCTGCCAGCACTAGGCGTTAACCTCGGCACGATCCTTTTGTATCTTTGAAGATTCGATCGTTCCCAAGTTGCCCTCAAGTTCTTTAAAAAAGCGACTAAGGAGATGACAAAAAATAACCCAAGAGCATTGCGCCCGCTAGGTGCTCATCGACTGGTCAAACGGCTGGACTACCTGATTCGCAGTAGGCTCTGGGCGCAGATCTTGATTGCGATGACTCTGGGGATCGGCGTGGGGCTCGCATTGTCGCCCATGGGTGGCGCTCTCGTCGAAGCCACAACTGCCAACATCATTGCATCATGGCTTGCCCTACCAGGCCGATTGTTCCTGGCGCTGATTCAGATGGTGGTCGTGCCATTGGTTCTGACATCGATCATTCTTGGTATCGCGTCTGGCGGGAGTCCCGACTTTCTGCGCCGTATCGGTACGCGAATCGCACCCTACTTCCTTTGCACCACCATCGTTGCCGTGGTCATTGGTGCCTCGCTTGCTCTATGGATTCGACCGGGTCAGTACGTAGATCAAGCGGCCTCCGTGACAGCGCCGTCTTCGCAAAGCCTACCCGTGATCGAAACACAGGTACGGGTCCCGTTGCCCGATCGCATCGTGGAAGTAGTTCCCGAAAACCCGTCCAACGCGATTCTCCATCGCGCAATGTTCCAGATCGTCGTATTTGCTGTCCTCATGGCAGTCGCACTGGTTTCTATTAGCGCCGAGCGGGCCAAACCGCTGCTCGATCTGTGCGTGTCGCTGCAAGATGTGTCGATGAAGGTGGTCAGCTGGGCCATGGCATTGGCACCGGCGGCCGTGTTTGGCCTACTGGCGCAGATCTGTGTCCAAGCAGGACTCGATGCAATTCTGGGGATGTCCGCCTATGTCGGCACAGTGTTGTTGGGATTGCTGCTCCTTCTGATCTTCTACCTTCTCATCGTCACTGTACTGGCTGGTCGCAATCCTGTGACTTTTCTAAGCAAGATCCGGGAGGCTCAGCTCCTCGCGTTCTCGACCTCCAGCTCGGCTGCCGTGATGCCACTGTCAATGAAGACGGCGCAGGATAAGCTCGGAGTTCCAAAGCCGATCTCTCAGTTCGTTATACCGCTGGGTGCCACCGTGAATATGGACGGGACGGCTCTCTATCAAGTGATGCTGCGGTATTTCTCACACAGGTCTACGGGATTGAGCTAACGCTCGCCAGTCTCGCGCTGCTTGCTGCCACCACAGTAGGCGCGTCTATTGGCGCGCCGAGTACACCCGGTGTGGGTATCGTGATTCTCGCCACGATCGTCCAGGGCCTCGGTGTGCCACCTGAAGGTGTTGCCCTCATTCTGGGAGTCGATCGCATTCTTGATATGGCGCGCACCAGCGTCAACGTGTCTGGCGACCTCACCGCTTGTGTTGTGATGTCGCGCTGGCTCGATGCGGATTCTGAAGTTCAATCTCCTAGCGCTTGATAGTTTGTCTTTGATGGACTCCGAACCAGACGAGTTTCCGCCAGCACGTCCGCAATCCGCTGGCGTTGCTCAGCGTCCACCGGCTGCAACGGTGGGCGCGGCAGGCTGGCCGCCATGCCAGCCAACTCACAGGCCACCTTGAGACCGGGGATACCGAACTCCATGGTCACCAGACTGGCCAACGGCGAAAGACGCTGCTGGAGCTCTCTGGCCTGCGAATGTTTGCCGGCTTTCGCAGCTTGGAACAACTCGATGCTGGCCTCGGGCGCTACACAAGCCACCGCCAGGATACCGCCCGCGGCGCCCATCATAATCGCCGGATAGAGAATCCCAGCATTACCGACGATGACCGCAAAGTCAGATGGCGCAAGACGCACCGTCTCGGCGAGCGCTCCCAGATTACCGGAGCTGTCTTTGACTCCAACGATGTTGTGATGCTCCGCCAGGCTGGCGAGAGTCGCTGGGGATACTGTCACCCCGGTGTTCTGTGGGATGTTGTAGACCAGCACGGGCAACGGCGAGGCCGAGGCGACATCGCGAAAGAAGGTCCGCAATACATCCTGAGTCATCGACGACTTGTAGAAGTAGGGGGTGATGACCAACACCGCATCGGCGGCGGCGGCTGCTGCCTGTTGCGTTGCTGCAATCGCCGCCGCCGTTGATTGTTCATTGACTCCGGCGATGACGATGCGCCCTGGCGCCGCGGCGCCACGCAGGGTCTCGAGCACTCGACGACGCTCCGTCTCACTCAGGTGGACCGCTTCACCATTCGAGCCAAAAGCCAAATAGCCCGCCAGATCAGCTCGGTTGTAGTGTTCGATATGGGCCGAGAGCGCGTCGAGGTCGAGAGCGCCGTCGGCGTTGAAGGGGGTGGTCAACGGCGGCACGATGCCACTGAAGGTGCTGCCGAAGTCGAGAGAAGGTACGGTCATCTTTTGGATCTTCCAGTGACAATCATAGCCCCGAACGTGGTTTCGATAGACGCACTCGTCACACAAGGTTATGACGACTCGGCGTGATAAACTATCGTCAACTTCAATCAGAGAACGCAGGACTCAGTTCCCCGACGTCGTATGCCTATCGGAGATCGAGAACTGGACCGTCTCGCGGACTGTCATCCGTATAGGAAAGGGGCGTCATGCGCTGGACACGAGGTCATGTGAGTGCCAATGTGGAGGATCGCCGAGGTCGCCGCGGAATGCGTATGCCCGGTCGACGGGGCGGGACACAGATTGGTTGCGGTGGCTTTCTGATGCTGCTGCTGCTCAGTGTCGTGTTCAAACAGGATTTCTTCTCCCTGGTCGGCGTCGGCCCCGGCAGCGGCGGCGTGGCCTCAACCCCGACCACCGACACCAGCCTACCCCCCGGACAGGACCCCCATAAAGAGCTCAAAGAATTTGTGTCGTTCGTTCTCGATGACACCCAAGATGTTTGGACCCAGAAGCTCAACGGCTATCGCCCCGCCAAGTTGGTCTTGTTCACCGATTCGGTACGATCCGCCTGCGGTTTCGCCCAAGCCGCGAGTGGGCCGTTCTACTGTCCCGGGGACCAAAAGGTCTACATTGATCTCGGTTTCTACCAAGAGTTGAGTCAACGTTTCGGCGCCCCCGGCGACTTTGCCCAAGCTTACGTCCTGGCTCATGAGATCGGCCACCACGTTCAAACGCTGACCGGTATCTCCACCAAGGTACGGCGCGCTCAGGCCCAGAATCCCAGTCAAGCCAACGACCTGTCGGTACGTATGGAGCTGCAAGCCGATTGCCTGGCAGGGGTGTGGGCCCACTCCACCGCCCAACGCAACTTGCTCGAGCGTGGCGATATCGAAGAGGGTATGGGCGCCGCTGCGGCGGTCGGAGACGACCGAATACAACGCATGTCAGGAAAACGCTACATCAATCCGGAAAGCTTCACCCACGGCTCGGCCGAGCAGCGGATGCAGTGGTTCAGGCGCGGCCTCGATTCCGGTAACGCTGACAACTGCGATACCTTCGGCTAGCAGGCCGTGGTGAAAGTGCTCCGCGCTGAGAGCGCGGAATTTTTCGCCAAATCAAGGCTTGAAATCGCATGGATATTGGTGATCTCTAGAGATTTCGTAACGCAGAGTTGGCGGAAAAGGACCGTTCTCAGCGCGGTCTGACTTTTGCCACGGCCTGCTAGAGCAGGCTGTGTCTACCGCGACGCAGCCTGTAAACGGCGGGCAGTTGCCTCTTGCAGTGCCGCCTCATCGAATTGACCTCGTCGGTTGTAGATGTCCGCCAGGATGAAATGACCGAGAGGCGCGATGGTTGGATCCGGCTGACGATCCAAGCCGAGCCGTGAGGCCGCCGCCGCCCCGTCGAGGTCCCCGACGTCGAGCAAGGCCTTGGCCAAATAAAGATGACCCGTGCCGAATTGCGGTTGAATCTCCACCGTCTTGCGGAACCATGTCAAGGCCTGCCGCGGTTGCGCTGTACGCAGCAGCTTACCGAGGTTGAAACTAGCGCGATAAGCCTCGTCATTCGACGCGATCTCGGATCGGTAGGCGTCGATCGCCTGGTCGAGCTGGCCGCGCTTCTCGTAAACCAGCCCAAGATTGAAGTGGGCGGTGGCAAGCCCAGCGTTCTGGCCCAAAGCCTCGCGCAACCGACGCTCGGCATCGTCCAAACGTTCCATCTCGATGTAACACTCTCCCAACTTGAGCAGGAAACGTGGTTGATCGAGGTCGAGATCGAGGGCACTGAGTAACCCAGCCTCCGCATCGGAGTACCGACTTTGACGCATATGAACATCGGCGAGCTGCCAAATCACTTTGCCGTTGCGCTCATCCAAGGCTGCGGCTCGCGTCAGACCGGCCTCCGCCTCCGCTAGCCGCCCGCTGTCTTTGTAGGCGAGCGCCAGGCTCATCAAGGCTTCGGGGTGTTCCGAATCGAGATCGAGAGCGGCGCGGTAGGCGGCGACCGCAGCGTCGAAGCGTTCTGCCTTGCGGTGAAAGTTGCCGAGCAACACATGAGCTTCGACGATACCCGAATCCTCGGCCAGAGCGCCCTCGATGATGGCGATCGCACTCTCCAGATCCCCCGTCGCCGACGCTGCCGTCGCCTCTTTGAGTGAGTTGTAGAGGCCAATTTTGTCTTTGGGATCGCCGCGCGGGCCGGCTTCCGGGTCGTCTTCGTCACGCTGCGCGTTCGCCGAGGAACCGAGGTAACCGAGCGCCCTCAGGCGCTCCGCGGTCTCGGGGTCGATCGGCTGCGGCCCGGCACTCGGCGCGCCAGCGATCTCTCCCAGGAGACGATCGAGCGCCGTCTCCATGCGGTCTGCTTGCTCGCTCTGGCGGTCGGCGAGATTGTCCAGCTCCCCCGGATCTCGCTCAAGATCGTAGAGCTCACGCCGCGGCGCTTTGATCAACTTGTAGCGTCCATCCTGGATCGATTGCAGCTCACTCCAACCGTAGTGATAACGCGGGAACCAGCTCTCCGAGTGCGCCACCAGTCGCAGCCGCTCGCCGCGGGCCAGCGGCATCAAGTCGGCGCCCTGCACCACCGTGGGCGGCTCGACGCCAAGCAGCCCGAGGACGGTCGGCAGCACGTCGATGATGCGCACCGACTCGTCGATCACTGCGGCCGGGATCCCGGGACCAGCGATCATCAACGGAATGCGGACCGCGCCGTCGTAGATGAAAAAACCATGGGTGATCTCGGAATGCTCGCCGAGCATCTCGCCATGGTCACTGGCCACCACGACCACCGTGTTGTCGAGCCGACCAGCAGCCTCCAAAGTGTCGAGCAAGCGCCCGACTTGGGCGTCGGTTGAGGCAATTTCCGCGTCGTAAGCCCCCGAACGAGTGGCAGGAAAACTCGACCTGAAAGGCTCCGGCGCATCATAGGGCGTGTGGGGATCGTAGAGGTGGACCCAACACAAAAACGGCGAACGACGCACGCCCGCCTGACCTTCGGCGTCAAGCCATTCGACGGCTCGGTCGACGACGACTTCACCGGGACGTTGGATGGCATCCATCCCGGCCGTATCGCCGAACTCGGTGAGATCAAAATCATCAAAATAGTGATCAAAACCTTGAGCGATCCCCCAGCGTGAGTCGAGCACAAAGGCGCCGATAAAACCGCCGGTGCGATAGCCGGTGTCGCGCAGGGTCTCAGCCAGGGTCTGTTGCTCCTCGCCAAGGTAAAAGCCGCCGTTGTCACGGACCCCGTGATAAGCCGGGAACGTTCCGGTCATCAGCGAAGAATGGGCGGGTAACGTCAACGGCATGACGGTAGTGGCCCGTTCGAAACGTAACCCGCGCTCGGCCAGTGCGTCGAGGTGCGGAGTTTGGGCCGCGTCATAACCGTAGCTGCCGAGGCGATCGGCACGCAGCGTGTCGAGGGTAATCAACAGCAGGTTGGGTCGATCACCTGCGGAGGATGCTGGCGCAGGCTCGCGATCTGTGGCGCAGCCGGTCAGCAGGCTGCCGATCACGAGGACGGTGAGAATTCGAGCTGCGAGACGCATCATTGTCCCATTTTGCGTCCCGGTCCGGCTCGGGCGCAAGACCCTCCGTTGCCAGCCCCACCCCCGGCACTTCACCACACCCGCACCGGCACCACTCCTAACCCAGGCCAAGCGCCAGACGTCGCCGGCCGGGCCTCACCGTGCCTGCCTCACTGTTCCGGGCTTCACCTTGCCGGACCTTCTCAGCAGAGGTACACTGTCAATCTACCCTATAGAGATGATCAGGATCGTTTGACATTTCGCAGATCTCGACTCGCGGGACGCAACAAGTGTCAACTCATGGGTCAACGCCGAGGGCTCGGTAAACCAAGAAAGGAGATCGGGTATGAAGACGCTCCGCTTGAGATCGGCCGGTTCGGTACTGGGCATGCTCCTCTTCCTGCTGTCGACTCCGCTGCACGCTCAGCGGGTGACCGGCCAGATCGCGGGGACCGTCAAAGACGACTCCGGGGCGGTGCTGCCGGGGGTCACGGTGAGCCTTACCGGTTCCCGACTGGTCGGAACACGCACCACGGTGACCAACGGCAACGGCTACTTCCGACTCCTCAACCTGCCACCGGGCAGTGACTACGAAATCTCTTTTCGCCTGGAAGGTTTTCAACCCCAAGGCCGCAGCAACGTGCGGGTTTCTCTGGGCTCCACAACCTCGGAAAACGTAACGATGAGCCTCGGCGAGCTCACCGAGACCCTGACCATCATCGCCGAAGCGCCGATCATCGATACCGACTCCAACGAGGTCGGCGCCAACTACGGCCGCGACTGGGTGGAAAGCGCACCGGTTCAACGACTCAGCTTCGAAGACTTGGTCGCCGCAGCGCCGGGCTCGTTGCGCGGCGGTGATCGCAGCGGCCGGACGATGGTCTACGGCTCGTCCTACGACGAGAACTCGTTTCAGCTCGACGGCGCCGATGTCAACGACAACTTCTTCAATGAGCAGCTGGCGGAACCCAACATCGACGCGATCGAGGAGATCGAGGTGCTTTCCCTCGGCGCGCCAGCGGAATACGGCAATCTCACCGGCGCGGTCTACAACATCGTCACCCGCCAGGGCACCAATCAATTTCACGGTGACCTCAACTTCTACACTCAGCCCTCCGGCTTGACGGATGAGAACACAGATGACGGCTTCGCCTTCGACCGCGACGACTACATCGACTATAGCGCCCAGCTCGGTGGTCCGCTGAAGCTGGATCGACTGTGGTTCTTCGCCTCCTATCAGCACCAGGAAGACGGTTTTTCGGACGCCGGCGTCGATCCAGCCATCGGTCTCGCAACCGAAGAAAACGATCGTTACTTCGCCAAGCTCAACCTTCACATCAACGACCGTCACAGCTTGCAGTTCACCTACAGCCGAGACGAAGCTATCGAGCCGAGCTCACTGTCGCCTGGCGAGTCACCCTCAACCAAGTTCTCCCGCAGTCGCGAGACTCCGACCCCGGGCCTCGGCTACACCGGTGTGTTATCGGACAAAACCGTGCTCGACGCCCGTTTCACGGGCTTCTACAGCACCGTTTTTCTAGGTCCGGACGATCCGAGTCAGCCCCCCGACCTGCCTCGCTTCTACGCTCTCGATACCGGCGACATCAGCGGTGGCCACTACTACTTCTACGATCTCGAGCCCTCGCGCTCGACCCTCAACGTCAAAGTGTCACACCTCGCCGACGAGTTCTTGGACGGCGGGCACGAATTCCAATTCGGGGTGCAATACAACGAGTCGGAAGCCGGTGGCGTCTATGGCTACAACGACTTTGTTCTGACCTACGGCCCGGGCTACAGCTACGGCTACGGCTACACCCGGGTCCCCTTCAGTTACAGTGGCAACACTGAAGCGCTGGGACTGTTCATCGACGACACCTGGCGGGTGACCGATCGCCTGACCTTGAACCTCGGCGTGCGTTATGACAGCAATCGAGCGTTCTCGAAAGAGCAGAATGAGCTCGATATCAACCTTCAACCCACCGGGGTGGTGTTCCCAGAGGTAGAGCACTACACCTGGGAAAACATCTCGCCTCGGCTTGGCTTCAGTTATCAGCTGACCGACGACGGGCGAACCGTGCTCAAGGGTCATGTCGGGCGCTACCACCGGGCGATCGCCACCGGCGAGTTCGCCAACGTGGTGGGACCCTCGATCAAACCAATTTTTGCCGGCTTTTATGACCTGCCCAGCGGCTCTTTCGACGACCTCTTTCAACTCACCGACAACTCGAATTTGAATATTGATCCCGACTACGAAGCCCCGCGTACCGATCAATTTATTCTCAGCCTCGAGAAACAATTCGGTCGCAATATCGGTGTCAATTTGAACGTGGTGCACAAACGCGGGCGAAACTTTGCCGCCTGGCGCGACATCGGCGGCATCTACGAAGATTTTGTGTGGATTGACGGCGACTACGGCTGTGCAGATCCGGTCTCGGCGGCGTGCTCGATCGACCTCGACGGTGACGGTGCGGGCGACCTCGACGGTCAGGTCGACCCCGGCGGTGATCCCTTCGCCACCGGCACGCCGATCACCCTCCAGCGCCTGATCGGCGGCGACCGAGACTTCCTGATCACCAATCGCGACGAGATGGACAACGATATCTGGGCTGCGAGTCTCGGTTTCGTCAGACCGATGGCCAACAAATGGTCTCTCAACGCATCGTTGACCTGGCTGCAATCCGAAGGGCGAACCCCGGACAGCGGTGGCCCGTCCAGCGTTCAGCAACGCGGCGGGCTCCAATTCCGCAACTTCGGCCGCAATCCAAACGACTTCGTGAACTCTGGTGGGCGCCTACGTGGCGATCTCCCCTGGCAGTTCAAATCGCAGCTCGTATACCAACTACCCAGGGACTTCCTGGTCGCCGTCAACCTGTCGGTGCGCAGTGGCGCCAACCGGGTGCGGCGAGTGAGCCCGCCCCGCGGCGTCACCAACTTGAGGACACGGATCCTCGGCCAGGAGCGTGGCACCTTCGGCCGACTGCCGACGCAGAACCTCGTCGATCTGCGCCTCCAGAAGGACTTCAGTTTCGGTAACGACAAATCGATTGTGATCATCGCCGACATCTTCAACGTGCTCAACGACGATGCCTATGAGGTGGTCGTGAGCTCGGACTCGACGTCGTCGACCTTCAACGTGCCGGACGACTTTGTCTTCCCGAGACGCGTCCAGCTCGGCGTCAAGTTCCGGTTCTGAGCCCGGCTCTAGCAACAGACTGAACGCGCCTTGGGATTAAACCCAGGGCGCGATCCGGTCTTCAGCCGCCGAGCGCGGTGAGCTGATCCCGCGCCGGCTGAAAGTCGGGTTTGATCTCCAAGGAGCGTTCGAAGAACGGCCGAGCTTCAACTGGCTGCCCCTGGCGTAAAAGGGCCAGCCCGAGGTTGAAGGCATGGCGATGGTCACGATCATCGAGACGCCAGGCCTCACGAAATGCACTCTCGGCTTCGGCGAGCTCACCGGTTCCGCCGAGCATCATGCCCAACGCGTTCCAATACTCGGCGCCGGTCGGCTCAATTTCAACCGCCTCGCGCAAACGCTCGACAGCACCGTCAATATCCCCGAGGTCACGCAACACCTCGGAGAGCCCCGCCCGCAAGAACGCATCATCGGGCGCCAACGCCACCGAGGCTTCCAAGACCCCGCGCGCTTCGGCGGCACGACCTGCGAGACGCAATTGACGAGCTTCCTCCTTACGCAGACTCAGATCCTTAGGCGCCCGAACTTGGCCGGTCCGCAATGCCTCGAGGGCGCCTTCCCGATCCGCTGAGCGGGCACGAGCTGCCGCCAACCGCAGCCAGATCCCGCCATCACCCGGCGCCCGTGCCGCCGCTTCCAGGAAGTGCTTGGCAGCTTCGCCGAAACGTCCAGCACCGAAATGGGCGCGTCCCAGGTCGAGATGGATCTCAGAGCTTTGGATCCCGAGCTCGATCAGCTCTTGCAGTCGCGACGCACTGGCCTCGTACTCGCCGCGGTGGAAGAGGGTCAGGCCTTCCCGCATCGCAGCGTTCGCCGCCCGGAACTCGGCAATTTTGTCCTTGGGGTCGGCGTCAGGAGTCGCGGTTTCAGCGGTCACCGAACCGACGTATCCGAGGGCGCCGAGTTGCTCGACCAGCTCCGAATCGGGCGCCGCACCCGACACCGGCGACAGCCGTTCATGATCGAGAATCTCGGCCAACGCCGCGCGCAGATCACGCCCACGAGCACGCTCGTTAATGACCAGATTGGTGGTCTCTCCAGGGTCCGTTTGCAGATCGTAGAGTTCGGGACGGGGCGCTTGGATGTATTTGTAGCGTCCGTCACGCAGCACCCGAAGATCGCTCCAACCGAACTTGAGTTTTGGCACCAAGGTTTCGCCGTAAAACGGTGTCGACGGAGGCTCCTCAGCGCCGCCCAAAGCTGCCGACAAGCTACGACCGGACAGGTCGAGGCCAGCCACCCCGACTACCGGCCGAGGCACCGCCAGCAGATCGAGTACCGTCGGGTAAAGATCAACCAGGCCACTGACCTGCTCGAGGCGACGCCCTGGCGTCACCCCCGGCCCGCGCAGGATCAATGGCACCCGTAGGGTGGTCTCGTAGGCGAAGAAGCCGTGCAGCAGCTCGCG
>JAJCXQ010000380.1 GCA_029263355.1 Acidobacteriota bacterium
GAATCCGCCTAATGCGGAATTCAACGACTACGAGAAGATCGGTGTGTGGACCGACGGCGCGGGGCAGAGCGCCTACCACATGAGCTCAAACCAATTTGACTTGCCGGCCCTCGCCTCTTTCCTCGGCGTGCGGGTGACCGCCTTCGAGCGCGACGCGATGTTGGTCGGCGGAGCGGCACAGTCGATCGAGTTCTTCAAAGGACTCTTTACGAACCCGAGTGCAACCGGCCATGTTCCGTTCTCGTTGCAACCTGCACATCTCGAAGGTCCGGTGCCAGCCGCCGGGACCTGTAACTACTACACCCAGCTCAATGATGGTGCGTTCACCGGCCTGACCGGAACTGAGCCCGATGGCTTCCAGTTCTGGGCTTACTGCGTGGACTGGAACAACCCCGGCAACTCGACGTTCACCGAAGGCCCGTTTGTGCCGACGGCGGCCTTTACTGTGCCAGCTAACAACGTACCGCAGCCAGGAACGGCGGTTCAGCTCGACGTGCTTGCCGGACGCGCGATGTACCGCTTCAGCACCCGAGTGATCGGCGGGACGCTCCGCGGCGTGGTATCGCACGACGTGGCGGTCGGAACCAACCACAGTCTGCGTTATGCGGAGTTCACGTTGCCGAGCCTGGCGGGCATCACTCTCGCCGATCTCGGGACTTTGGCGCCGCCTGACAGTCAGCACCGTTGGATGCCGGCAGCGGGCATCGATTCGACCGGTAACATCGCGGTGGTGTACTCGCGCTCGGGTAGTGGTGCGGGGCAGTTCCCATCGGTGTACTTCACCGGCCGTGAGACGATCGATCCCCCCGGAACCCTGCAGACGGAATCGGTGTGCATCAACGGTACGGGCATCCAGACCGGGACCCAGAATGGGGTCGGGCGTTGGGGGGACTACGCGTCGGTCAGCGTCGATCCGGTTGACGACTGTACTTTCTGGGTAACCAACGAGTACGTGCAGACCACGGGTTCGGTCGACTGGGACACTCAAATCTGTGCTTTCACGTTCCCGACCTGCGGCGGGCCTCCTCCCTGCACCAACGACAACGACTGTGACGACGGCTTGTTCTGCAACGGCGGCGAGACCTGTGACGTCGGTACTGGCATCTGCCAGGCTGGCACCGCGGTCGATTGTAACGATGGAGTCAGCTGCACCAACGATTCCTGCAACGAAGGCGCCGATATATGTGACAACGTCGCAGATGATTCAAACTGTGACGATGGTCTGTTCTGCAACGGTGCGGAGACCTGTGACACGGTGAGCGACTGTCAGGCGGGTACTGATCCGTGTCCCGGCCAGACCTGCAACGAGGCCACCAACACCTGCGGCGGCGGTGGAGTGCAACCGCAACTCTGGATGTCGTTCCGAAGCAACACCGTGGTCCCGGGTGTGGGCACGGTGCGAGACGAGGACATCGTCTCGTACAACGAAGTCACGGGTGTGTGGTCCTTTGAGTTCGACGGCTCGGACGTCGGCCTCGGCGCTTTGGAGATCGACGGCATGGCGATCGTTCCGGGTACTAAGAACCTGCTGTTGTCTTTCACTCAGCCCGGAACCATAGGCGGTATCGCGGTGGACGACTCTGACATCGTTCTGTTCACCTCGTCGTCCCTGGGTACCACCACCGCGGGTGTGTTCAGTCTCTACTTCGATGGTAGCGATGTGGGGCTGACCGGCAACGGTGAGGACATCGACGCGATCGCCTTGCGCGGCACCAACCTGCTGATCTCCACTAACGGAAACTTCGGCGGCACTGGCGCTTCCGGTCGGGATGAGGATCTTTTCTTGTTCACTGGCACCGTCGGCGCGACGACCATTGGGTCCTTCAGCCTGATCTTCGACGGTAGCGATGTCGGGCTCAACAACAGCAGTAGTGAGGACATCGACGCGGCAGCAATCACGTCGAGCTCCGAGCTGTTGTTTTCGACCGTGGGTAACTTCTCCGTCGTAGGCGTCTCAGGAGCCGACGAAGATATCGCCCAATTCACCGGCTCTTTCGGGCCGACCACCTCCGGGGCTTTCTCGCTGCGGCAAGATCTTTCCGCCCTCGGGATCGATCCGGTAGAGGATGTTGGCTCGCTGCACATCCTGGAGTAGTGAGTCTCGCGATGGATGCCTAGGCGCTTGCGAGGATGCTCCGCAAGACGCCTGGGCAGGCTAGACTTGGCCGGTGAGACGCTTCTCACCGGCCTTTTCATATGTTCGAATCACGATCTTCTGGAGTTCTTCTATGTATCCGATCTCGCAAGTAACCTTCGGACCGAGAGATGATTCCGTCGCGGTGCGGCATCGTGTGAACGGATGGCAAGTCTCGATCGTTCTCACTCTGATGCTGCTGGCGGGGGGCGCCGCAGAGGCGGCGACCAAGCTGCAGGCCCCCGTCAAGATGTTGATGAAGGGGCACAAGAACGTCGCCGTGTTGAAAGCAGTCGAAAAGGCTGAGAATTCCCGCGTCACCTTCGAGACTCAGCAGCGGTTTTATGGCCAAGCCGAGGGCCGGCTCGTTGTGCGCTTAGATCCAGCAACTCACAACGACCTGCGTGAAGGGCAGACCTACGTCGTAGGTTTCTCCAACGTGCGGCGTAACTTTCGCTTTCGTGAGCTGAGGGAAGTTGATCCCGAGGGCTATCGAGTAGTGACGATTCTCGGCGGCGGTCCTGCCCTGTTGGAGGATAGTCCTGCGGTGCGTCTGCTCTTCAAGGCTGCGATGGCGACCGAAGCAGCTGCGGACTCACCGTCTGCCGAAGACTTGTTTCAGGCGGCACTGACAGCGGTGGGCAGCGAGGATGCGCGAACCTCTTCGTTCGGCGTGCTCGAGTTGAGTCTGCGGTCCGAGTGGCTCGGGCTGTTCGAACCCAAGGATATCAAGCGAGTGCGAGGCTACCTGGCGAGTGATGCCTTGGCTCCCGAGTCGCGGGATCGGCTGTTCGAGCTGGCGGATAAGCTGCCGGCACATCTGAAGGATACGTGGTTGGCGGAGGAGGCCCGTCGTACACTCAGCACGATCGACCCACAGCTCGACCTCACGACCTTTGTGCCACGGCTCGCCAAGACCGTATTGGGTATCCTCGAAGAGCAGGGCTCCAAAGCAGACTCGGCTCTTGTCGCGCCGTTCTTGGAGTCCAACAACCCAGGGGTTGTGGAGGCTGCCCTGGGGGCGCTCGACCACGCGGATCCGACCCTGGCGCGGCAGCGCGCCAAGGTTCTGATCGAGCGTTCGGGCCTACATGCCGAGAGTCAGCGAGTGTTGAAGGAGTATCTTGGCTGAGGTCTTGCGAGGGACTTTCCCCGCGAGGGATTCGAGTCCCTCGCGACGGTTGGCAAGCAGATGTTCCTGCCGTCGGTCCTTCCGCGCTATCTGCTGCCGCCGGCAACGTTCGCCGCGTCTGCGGCCCCGTCCGCAGACGGTTTCAGCACTCCCAGCACATATCGTTCCGGATTCATGTAACGCTGAGCAGCCTGCTTCAGGCTCTCGGGAGTCACGCTCTCCACCAATTCATCAAACTCGAGCAGTTGGCGGGGGTCGTGATTTCGTGAGTAATAAGACTGCAAGCCGCCGAGCCAGAAGCCGTTCTCTTTGATGCTGGTCTCACGCCGGCGTCGCTGATTTTCTTGAATACGGTCGACGTAGCTCTGTTCGACACCGTGTTTCTTGACGTTCTCGATTTCATCGAACACGGTTTTGACCAGGGTGTCGACCTCGTCCGGTGCACAGCCGAATCGGATCGACATGCTGTAGCGCTGGCGCGGTCGCCAAGAGATACCTCCACCGACCGAGGCGCCGTAGGTGGCGCCGAGATCTTCGCGCAAGATCTCCCGCAGGCGGATCTGGAGGGCCCGCGCCAAGCTCGAGATCTGGTGTTGTTGCTCGCGGCTCCATTCTGCTTCGCCAGAGAAGATCAAGTTGACCGAGGCCTTGGGCTCCATACCTTGCTCGACTTCGAACTCGATGACTTTAGTGGGGCGCTCGACCCCGATGTCACGCCAAGTCTCTTGACGCTGACTGGAGGGCAGGCTGGCGAGGTACTTTTCGACCAGCGGCTTGAGCGCATCGGGCTCGAAATTACCGACGATGATGAAGGTGAAGTCGGAGGTATCGGCGAACCGCTCGCGGTAGATATCGAGTGCGGCCTTGGGATCGATTTTCCCCAGAGTTTCCTCGGTCAGCGGCTGGCGCCTGGGGTGACCTTGGGACAACGCCTCATTGAGCTTGTCGCCGAACACGGCGCCGGGCCGGCTGAGTCGGTTCTGTACCACGATTCGTAACTTCGACATCAACGAGTCGAAGGCTTGCTGTTCGAGCCGGGGAGCGGTGAGGCGGAGATAGAGGAGCTGGAACATGGTTTCCAGATCTTGCGGCGAGGCGAAGGCATTGACGCCCTCTTCGAGCTCGTCGATGTAGGCCTGGGCGGAGGCGACTGTGCCGGTCAGAGCTTTGCTGAGCTCGATCTGACTGAATTCGCCGAGACCACTCTCACCGAGGATCGAGGTCGCGAAGGAGGCTGAGTTGTAGCGCCCGTCGTCGATAACGGAATGACCGCCTGGACTGAAGCCGCTGACCGCGATTTGATCATTCTGGAAGTCCGTGGGCTTGAGCACAACCCGGATACCGTTGGAGAGGGTCCACTCGGTGACGCCAAGCTCGTCGATGGTGGATTCAGCGGTCACTTTGCCTGCCGTTGGCAGCTCGGCGAGCAGAGGGGCATCGAGCACTCGGTCGACGAAAGGCTCGATCTCGGCCGCGGCCATAGTGTCGAAGACCGTCAAGAGCTGTTCTTCGTCGGGTAGGCCGGCTTTGTCTTTCTCCGGGGCGCTGACCACGATGACACGGTTTTCGTCGGTGATCCATTGCCGCGCCCGTTGGTTGACTTCGTCGAGCTCGATGGTCGGTAGAAAACGCCGGACGAGCTCGAGCTCCACCTCGATGCCGGGAGTGGCTTCAGCTTCCAAATAGGAGCGAACCAGCTCGGAGGCCAGAGGTGCGGATTGCACTTTGTCGCGTTCGCGGTAAGCCTGCTCGTAGCCCC
Organism: Acidobacteriota bacterium; assembly: GCA_029263355.1. Classification (GTDB taxonomy): domain Bacteria; phylum Acidobacteriota; class Thermoanaerobaculia; order Multivoradales; family J023; genus JAAELT01. Next base: position 5,026 of record JAJCXQ010000380.1, read on the forward strand.
GCTCGGTATTGATCTTGATGCGATCGAGCTCGGTTTGAGTGAAGCCGTGACGATCGACCCGTTCGACTTCCGTCAGCAGCGCTTCGAGGCCGGAAAGCACCTGACCTTCCCGCACCCGCGCCTGCTGCGAGAAGATTGTTGCGGAGCGGGCGAATGGACTGACCGCCGAGACACCATAGAGGAACGGGGGCTCCGCCTCCTGCGTCAGCTCGTTCAGCCGATCGTTGAGCATGCCATGATAGAGCGACTCCACCAATGACGTACGGTAGTTGCCGTAGGCTCCCTGAGGTGTGCCGGGATGTTTGTAATGGACGGAGACGGTGGTGCCCGAGAGCTCGGCGTCGGTGGTGATCGAGAACAGTGTCTCGGGGTGGCCCGGTACGTCGAAGGTTTCCCGAGGTCGGGCCCGTTTTGCCGCAGGGATGGTCGAGAAGTGTTTGCGGATCAAGCCTTCGATACGGTCGCTGTCGAAGTCTCCAACTGCAACGACGGCCATCAGATCGGGGCGGTACCAGTCACGATAGAAGCGACGCAGGGCTTCATGACTGGCCTTGCCGATGCTCTCCGGAGTTCCGATCGGAAGCCGCTCAGCGTAGCGAGCGTCTTTGAGGATGACCGGAAACTGAGCGTCCCGCAGGCGGGCGCCGGCGCCTCGTCCCTGGCGCCACTCTTCGATCACCACACCACGCTCTTTGTCGATCTCGTCGCCATCGAAGGTGATGCCATGGGCCCAGTCCTCGAGGATCTGAAAGGCCGTGTCGACGATGGCGGCATCGTCGGTTGGAATCTTGAGCATGTAGACCGTCTCGTCGAAGCTGGTATAGGCGTTGAGGTCGGGCCCGAAGGCGAGGCCGATGGACTCGAGATAATCGACCAGTTCCTGCTTCTCGAAGTTGCGAGTGCCGTTGAACGCCATGTGCTCGACGAAGTGCGCCAATCCGAGTTGATCTTCGTCTTCTAAGATCGATCCGGCGTTGACCACCAGGCGCAGCTCGGCGCGCTCTTCAGGGCGGTGATTGGCTCGAATGTAGTAGGTGAGCCCGTTGTCGAACTTGCCGGAACGAATTGCTGGCGTCGGTGGAATCGGGGCGTCGAGGGCGCCAGCGGCGATGACCCGTGCCTGCTCGAGGGTGAGCTCTTTGGCAGGCGCCGCTGCGGCGGACGCGGATGCTACCGGGGGTGATCCCGGGACGGCGTCTGGGGCGGGCGCGGTCGTGCAGGCCGTGAAGGCAAGGAGGAGGGCGAGGAGCAGCCCGGAAGTGAAGCTGCGAAGGGTGTTAGGACGGTTCAGAATGTTCATCAACCCATTCTAACGATCCTTCGCTCCCCGAGACTGAAGCTCAGATGCGACGGGGAGCGATTCGCCCCATGTCGCATTCGAGGGGCGGGACGCGAGGCGTCAGTCCTGTCGTCCACGCTCGCCGGAAACCCACTGATCCCAGACGCCGAAGGTGCGCATGTCTTGCTCGATGCCAAAGGCTTCGAGCAGCGCTTGAATCTCGGCGCGGCTTTGTCGTGGCCAGTCGACGTCCATCTCGGCGAAACCGAACACCAGGGCGGCGGTGATCGCGGCATTGAGACGTAGCTGCTCGAGATCGACTTTGTCGAAGGTGTCGGAGCGAGCATGGTAGTTCGGCCCATAGTTGGCAGATTCTTGGTTGGCGACCAGGTTGCCAATGCCGTGGACCATGAAGTCGTAGTTGTCGGTGCCGACGATCGGTACATCGATGTGGGTGAACGGGCCGAGACCGCTGATCGGCTCGAGGGCGCGTTCGACAGCACGCACTAGCTCCGGCCGGCCGCCGGTGAAGAAGCCGTTGATACGTCCGCTACCAATATCGATGGAGGCGCCCATGACATGACGGTCGAGCTCGTCCAGGTGGCTTTCTACGTAACCTCTCGAGCCGTTGAGTCCTTGTTCCTCACCGTTCCACAGCGCGAATCGGATGGTGCGTCGTGGCACGATACCCAAGCGCTTCATTTGGCGAGCGATATCGATCAGCATTGCGACGTTGCAGCCGTTGTCGAGGGCGCCGGTGCCCAGTCCCCAAGAGTCGAGGTGGGCGCCGATGACCACAAATTCCTCGGGTCTTCCTGAGCCGCGAATCTCGCCGATCGGGTTGTAGCTCTCATAGGGGCCACCGCTCTGGACTTGGAGAGTGGCTTCGAGAGTTAGCTCGACGCCGGCGCGCAGCAGGCGCAGCGCTCGACGGGCGCCGTCACGCTCCATCACTAGCATTGGGTTCTTGGTAGCGGGGCCGAACG
>JAJCXQ010000381.1 GCA_029263355.1 Acidobacteriota bacterium
GGTCGCGTGGACTCGATAGTCTCCAGGTTGCAAAGGCCTCACTGTGAAGGAACCGTCCGCTCCCGAATCGGTAAAGGCAACCCTCTGATCAGCTTGCTCGACGACAACAAGCGCGGCATTGATCGGAACGCCTCGAGTAGAAGTCACGACGCCTGAGATCTCTAAATCAAGCAGTTCTACCTCGAGCTCGATCCTCCCATTCTCGACAGCGACATCCTCTATTTTGACGAGGGGCGGAGGCGCAAACCCTTCACCTTTGACGAGTAGGAAGATGAAGTCGAATCGCGGCTCTCGACTCCAGACCTGGAAGGCTCCTTCGTCGGTGAGCGTGGCTTGCCACGCATCACTGGCTCCTGTCCGCACTTCGACCTCACCTTGCACCGGCTCATCGTTCATGGTGATGTGGCCAACAATCTCTACAAACGAAATTTGAATCGGTAGATCCAGATCCGTAGCCAGCTCAATGTGTTGGTTAAAGGCGCCAGAGGCGCGCTTGCCCTCGACAAGTAGGCGAAAGGTGGCGGGGGCCAAACGATCGAATTCAGCTAAGCCGTCGGCATTCGCCTTGGCTCGTTCGAGATCGATCGAGGTCACGGGATCTCTCAAGATCACATCCCAAGAACCGCCGGCAGGCGGCCGGGGTGGATCCATCTCAACTCTCAGCCGGAGAGGCTTGCTCAGGATGAGATCTCCCCCGAGGATGGTCTCCGCATCTTGCACAACCGTCGCGTTGGCCGTATCGGTCGCCAGATAATCCGGGTGGTCGACTCGCAAGGAGTAAGCGCCTGGGGAGATCGCGGTGATCTGAAAACTACCCTGCGGACTAGATTTCGCCGACAGCGTACCAAGACTCCGGCTGGCCTTCCTATCCTCGATGGAAAGCCCCTCGATCCCAGCAAGGGTGGCCGTGACGGTAGCTCCGGGTACCGGATAGCCGGTCTGTCTATCCACGACATAACCCAGCAAGGAACCCCCTTGCACCATCTCGAAACTGCCAAGGTTGATCTCGCCATCCCGGGGCTTCACGCTCCAGCGATAGGCTGGCGCGAGACCGCCCGCGGCAATCCGCAGATCCACCACCCCAGCCGGCACGTTGAAGGCGAATTGCCCTTCGTCGTTGACGTCGGTTGCAAAAGCGAATTCCAACTTCGTCTTTTCTTGATCTCGTAGCCGACCGGAAATTCGTAGCCGCTGCGGAAGAGCAGAAGACCTGGCGACCTGGAGCCGGCCTTTGACTGCTGACGCCGGATACACATCAACAGTCAATGGGACCGTGGGGTCAACGGTCGATTGCTCAGCGATGGAAGCAGCACAGAATGCCGCCCCCTGGCAAATAAACTCCCAAGCCGAGCATGACGACAAATCAACCGCAGAGGTCCCAGGAACCACCTCAGTCGTAACCCGCGGTGAAAGCCCCGGGCAGAGGCTGGGGTCGGCAACCATCTTCAATGTGACGGCGCCCCTGATCGACGAACCCGCGAGCTGGATCTCTGTCTTCACTTCAGCCGACGTCGAGGGTGGGACCGTTGCCCAACTCGAACCCCAGAAGGACATCAAGCTCAACAAAAGCAACCAACAGCGCATCAACATCCTATGCACGTCTATAGGTAGTTAGTCCAATTCTATAGGCATATTACTGCCGGACTCTCACATTGACAACCGGATTGTCTTTGCTCCAGACATCATTACGCTGTCAACGCGTTGGTCGGCCGACAATTGGCCCTACAACGGCTGTCAACGGCTTCACAGCCGCGTTATGGGCCCGCGACCTGGGTGATAGCACTCGAGACACCGAAGCGGGTTCATAGTTTGTTAGGATTAAGGCGGGTAACTTAATAGGTCTTCGCCCTGCGACGGCCGGGACAGACGACACCCGCGATGAGCCAGACTCCTAGCCTCAAACGCCAGCTGCTCCGGCAGGCGGTAGCTGACAACGTTTCGACCCTTAAAGGCGAGCTACCGCCTCAGCCTTCGCGGACAGCTGCGAGCCCCAAACGCCAAGCGCCCTGGCGCCTGATGTCGCTGGCAGCCTTGACCATCCTGGCGGCTGGCATACTGCTCATGTTGCGCCAGACGCCGTCAGCACAAGCCAATCCTTCCCCCGTCCCAGGGACCAACGCACTGCCGACGGCAGCGGCGATGAAGTCTGCTAACGAACGACGTTTCGTGACAGCGCCGCAACCCATCGACTCCGATGTCTTCCCATTGGAAGTCAAGCGTATTGTGGTTGACCCTGGCCATGGCGGCGACGACTTTGGCACCGCTGACAATGATCTGGTGGAGAAAGACCTGACTCTCGATATTGCGTTACGCTTGGCCAAATTGTTGCGCAGCGACGGTTATGAAGTCCTCCTCACTCGGGAGGACGATCGTAAGCTCTCGTTGAGAGAGCGCGCCGGGATCGCCAACGGCCAGCATAGCGATCTCTTCATCTCGATCCATGTCAACTGGATGAGTACGCGTCAAGCCCGAGGAGTTGAGACCTACTTTCTAGGAACTACCGAAGATCCTGCTCTCAAAGAGCTCACCCGGCGAGAAAATCGTGAATCGGGCTATTCGCTGGCCGACATGAAGTACTTGCTGGAGGGGATCTATACCGGCGTTCGGCGAGACGCTTCGCGCCAGTTTGCCGACCGTGTGCAGCGGTCCCTCTTCGGTTCTTTGAAACGAGTCAACCCAAGTCTCAAAAACCGAGGAGTCAAAACGGCTCCATTCGTGGTATTAGTATCCACTGAGATGCCAGCCATCCTTGCAGAGGTCTCCTGCCTCTCGAATCGAGAGGAGGCCAGGCTCTTGGCACGCCCTCTTTACCGAGATGGCATTGCCGAGGCCCTCGCACGAGGCATTAGAGGATATGCTGACGACGTTCATCAAACCGAGGAAAAAGGGAGCTGACGCATGAGCGATAGCAGTGGGACCCTCAACGTAGGGATCGATCTTGGAACCTCACACTGTGCGGTTTCGGCATCGAACGGCCAACGCCACGTGATCGAGAGCTATGTCGGCTGGCCAGTCGACATGGTGGCCCGCAAGGTGCTCAAGAAGGATGTGCTGGTCGGCACGGAGGCGGTTGAGAGTCGAACTATGCTCGATCTTCACCGGCCTCTCGAGCGCGGCCTGGTGAAAGAGGGCTCGGATAAGGACCTGAATGCTGTACAAGTACTCTTGCGCACGTTGCTGGACCTTGCTGGAGTCGACCGCGGCGACAAGAAGAACAAAACGATTGTACGTGCCGTGGTTGGCGTTCCGGCCGAAGCCATGCGGGTCAACAAGCAGCAGTTGCGTACCACCCTCGACGGCGAGGTTGACGCCCTGATGATCGTCTCCGAGCCTTTTGCGGTCGCTTATGGCCTCGACGCCTTACTGCACAGCATGGTCGTCGATATCGGAGCCGGCACCACGGATTTCTGTGTGATGCGCGGGCGCTTCCCCACCGAAGATGACCAACGAACGCTCAACAATGCGGGCGACTCGGTCGACGAGATGTTGCTCAAGCAGATCGGGGAAAAGTATCCCGAGGCCCAAATCTCGATTTTCATGGCTCGTGAGTGGAAGGAAAAGCATGGCTTTGTGGGCAAACCGCAACAGCGGATCAAAGTCACGGCGCCGATCAAAGGCACTCCTACAACCCTCGACATCACTGACGAAATGCGCACTGCATGCGAGTCTATCGTCGGTCCGATCACCGAGACCATGCTCGACCTCTTGCCTCGGGTCGCGCCCGAATTTCAAGAAAAGGTGCGTAACAACATCATTCTTTCGGGTGGCAGCTCCCAGATCGCTGGCCTCAGAGCAGCTCTCGAAGAGGGCCTGAAACCAGTCGGCGGCGGTTCGATCAGGGGTGTCAAGAACCCGGTGTTCGAAGGCTCAGACGGCGGCTTGGCGCTCGCCCTGGATGCCCCCGACTCTGACTGGGACAAGCTAGGTTGAATGAGGACTCGAGCGCCGAGCCAAATCCAAGCTCGGCCAAGCAGCTGACAGTTCTGCGCGAATCGATCGCGGAGGTTGATCGTTCTCTGCTCGAGCTGCTCCATCGCCGCATGCAACTCGCGGCGGAGGTCGGTCGTGTCAAGGCACAACAAGGGCAACCGATCATGGTCCCCGAGGTCCATCATCGAGTGCTGACCCGAGCTCGCCAACACGCTGACGCATGTGGCGTCTCGGAAGAGGTGATGGAGTCGATCTTTCAAGCCGTCATGAGGGGTTCGGTCGAGCGGCAACATCGGGTTGGGGTAGCGGTTCGAGCCGAGGAAGGCAGCCGACTGCTGATCCTCGGTGGCGCGGGTGACATGGGGCGCTGGTTCCAGAACTTCGCCCTCTTGCTCGGTCACCGCATCGATGTCGTTGATCCGGCGATGGCCCCCCTACCGGCCATGGCCGGTCGTTACGCGACGCTCGATGAAGTGCCGGATCTCGATGTTTACGAGGCGATCATTGTCTCAGTGCCGCTCGGTCGCATGACGGTTGTCCTGGGACAGCTGATTGAGCTCGCGCCGCGTGGCCTGATCATTGAGATCTCCTCGATCAAAGACGATCTGGCGCCGATACTCGACCAAGGCCGTCAGGCCGGGCTTCACCTGAGCTCGCTTCACCCGATGTTCGGTCCTCGGAAGTCGCCCTACGAGTCGTTGACGTTTGTCCTCGCCTATGCGGACGATCCGCAAGAGGAGCGATCTCAGGTCGAAGAGTGGATCCGGCATCCCTACACACATCTGGTGCCGGTCCCCTTTCATCATCACGATCGACTCATGGGTTGGCTACTCGGATTTGCGCATCTTTCCGGAATGCTCTTCGGCTGCGCTCTGACACGCTCTGGACTAGGGGCTGAGGAGCTCAAAGCTTGTGCTTCCACCACCTACAATCGGCAGACTTCGGCGGCGCTTCATGTCCTCGGCGAGGATCCTGACCTCTACTTTGATATTCAAAGCTTGAATCCTCATCGCGGTGAGGTTTATCGCGCTGCTAGTGAGGCGTTGAACGAGCTGGTGGAAGCGGTCGAAGACGATGATCGCGAACGCTTCAGGTCAGTGTTGTCCGCAGCTCGAAATTTCTTGATCTCTGAACCGGGTTAGCCAAGCTAACCTGAACCGGGTTCGCCAAGCTAGCCGATTGCGACGCTTGGCCCTATCGGCCTCAGCACGACGGTATACCATAGTCCGGCAGCAGCGCCGGAGACGGAATGAGCAAGCGAAACGATCCCAAAAGCCGCCTTCCCCCGCGGCCTCCAGAAGCATCGACGCGACCTGACAGCAGGCATCTCGACCCCACCGAGCCCTGGGGTGACGACTCAGGGGCGCCGGTCGTAGAATCGGCTCATCTATTCCCGGGACATGTCCTCGCTGACCGCTACCAAATCGTCAAGCTCTTGGGATCGGGGGGAATGGCGGATGTTTATCATGCCTGGGACAAGGAGCTCGAAGAATCGCTAGCGGTCAAAGTGCTGCATCACTCGATCGGATCTCGCAGCAACATGGTCGAGCGTTTCAAGACCGAAATCAGGCTCGCGCGCCGAGTCGTCCATCCGAACGTCTGTCGGATTTATGACTTCGGAGCCTCGAAGGATCTCAAGTTCGTCACGATGGAGCTGCTGCCGGGCGCCACCCTCGACACCCACATGGCTAGTCATCCCGAGCTTGATCTCGGCAGTCGGCTGACGATCTTCCGCGAGATCCTCTCGGGGTTGGAAGCAGCCCATCAACTCGGCATCATCCACCGCGACCTCAAGCCCCAGAATGTCATGGTGGCGCCGGATGGTAGCCCGGTGATCACCGACTTCGGTATCGCGAGAGAGCTGGATTCCGGCAACAATACGACGGCTTCCGGCGAGGTGCTCGGGACTCCGGCATACATGGCGCCAGAACGCATGCTGGGTGGCAAGGTAGACTTGCGTTCCGACATCTACTCTCTCGGTGTCATTCTGTTTGAGCTGGTCACCGGAGAACGACCGTTCTCAGGTATTACGGTTTTCGACATGGCTCGCAACCAGCTCAGTATCGATCCTCCACCGCCGACGTCGCTGGCGCCTCACCTTCCCCCGTGGCTCGAGCAGGTGATTCTCAAGCTGCTCGCCAAACAACCGGAAGATCGTTTTCAGAGTGTCGCGAGCGTCATGGCAGAGCTGCCTCAGACTGGCCGCATCAAGACCGTGCTACTGGTGGACGACGACTCTACGATGTTGAGCATCGTGGGGGTTCACCTGAATCAAGCTGGCATTTCGGTGTTGACCGCCGACAACGGAGGCGCCGGCATCGAAATGTTGCAGGACAAAGAGCCCGACCTGCTGTGTCTCGACTTCACAATGCCGCAGATGGACGGATTCCAGGTCGCCACCTATTTGAGACACCTGGGGAGCAAGGTACCGATCTTCATGTTGACCGGTATGCAGGATCCGCAATACGAAAAGCAAGCGGCACGCCTCGGCATCGAGCAGTTTTTTACCAAACCGCTCGATATCGAGGCGTTCGTCAACGCGGTATCTCGCCGCCTAGCAGCCCTCTAGGCGCCTGCTTTGGGGTTTACTCGATACCCATCTTGGCCTTGAGCGCCGCCAGCGAGTCCGAATCCCCAGATCCTGCCGGCAACTCCAACGCCTTGTCGATCTGCTGATCCTCGGTATCCTCGCCGCTCGACAGCTCGCCATAAGCATGGGCGAGCGCCTCCTCTTCTTCAACCTTGTTCTTCATCCGCTCGAGCATGGCGAGAGTCGAAGACGAATCGACGTCCGCCAGTTGGCGGTTGATCTTCTTCATCGAATCGGCAGTCCGGGCTCGTGCACGAAGTGTGACTAATTCGTTGTCGATTCTCGAAATGTCCCGACGCAGTTTGTCGACTTTGGATTGCAGGCGATCCGCAGCCGCCTGCTGAGTCGCGTAGTCCTTAGCTAGGCTCGTCGACTGTGCGAGGGCGTTGTCCTTCTTGGACAGCGCTGTCGTCGCCAATTGTTCAGCCTCTGCATTGTCCAGGCTTCCAGCCTGAGCGCGCTGCAACAAGAGCATGGCTTTGCGCTCATATTCATCGGCGCTGCGTTTGTGATCATCGGCGTCCTTCTTGAGCCGGATGGCGACGCTCTTGACCTGAGCCAGGCTGGTCATCGCTTCTGTCAAGGACTTCCTGAGATCGCGTACCCCCTGTTCGCTCATCTTGATCGGATCTTCAAGGCCATCAAGGGCGGAGTGGGCCTCAGCCTGGCCCAATTTGAAAATTCTGCTAAAGAAACTAGCCATGATGATTCTCCTAGGCTCGAGCGAAGCTCAGCAATTCGTTGGCATTATCGGCTAGCGCCATGGACAAAGAATCGATCGACCCTTCGAGCTCATTGAGGTCGAGATTCGCCAACTGTAGCGTGTCGCGGAAAAAGATCCTCTTGCTATCACTATCCAACACGAAAGCGCCATGGACCAAGGTGCGGTTGATCTGCAGCAGGCGACGAAAAAACTCGCCAGCGTCCCCTGGTGGGGTCTCCATGATCAACTGTTCGATGACTAGGATCGGATCCTCGCAATCGACCACCAAATGTTTGATCCCACGATCTTCGTCTTCGACAACGACCAACTCTTCGGCCGTATTTTCATCAGTAATGGTCAAATCGAGCTCGAGCAGATAGCTCTTGACCCGATCGAACGCTGCGGACGGTCCGCTTTCAGACATGACGTATCCTCCTTGTGACCAACGGATAACTTCGAATTCCCGTTCAAGTCGTGTGTTTCAGGTGAGTACGGATTTCCTCGAAGGCGTGATTGAGCCCCTTGACAAGCTCGGTAGCAACCGCTTGGCGCTCCGGATCGACGCCGTGGAGATCTGGATGATACTTACGCACCAACCTCTTCCATGATTCGCGTACGGTCTCCAGATCTGAACCGTACGGCACTTCGAGATTGGAATAATAGCGCGCCAAATCTGGATCGACACCAGTTCTGTGTGCGTCTCGCCCCTCGGATGGGTTCGAATCCTCCCCCCTGTCGGAACGCTGTTGACGTTCTTCGGCACGGGTCTCCCAAGTGCTCAGGCGGGCCTCGAAGTTGGCCCGCAACACATCCAAGGTGCGACGAAAGACTGACGACATGGCGAAATTCGTGCCGCGAAAGACCTGCCCAAGGTGAAACAGAGATAGATTCCTGACCTCGACTCGATGATACGCCATCTAGGTCCGATTCTTTGCGGCTGCCCCGTTACCAATCAACGATTGGATTTTCTCCGCTGACTATGAATAATTGCCCCATATCGATGGTGGAGGAACTTGATGCGACTGGTGACCCGAGCAGATCTCGATGGATTGGCCTGCGCCCTAATTATTAGCCAGCAAGATGCGATTGATGAAATCGCATTGGTTCACCCACAGGAAATCACGGACAAGACCGTCGAAATCCGCAGCGACGACGTCTTGGCCAATCTCCCTTACCATCCGAACTGCGGCCGCTGGTTCGACCACCATCTGCTGACCGAATCGAACGAGCAACCTCCTGAGAGCTTCGATGGTCTCTACCGCGTCGCGCCGAGTGCGGCTCAGCTGGTCTGGGAATATTACGACGAGAAGCCGGAATACGCCGACCTAGTGCGCGAGACCAATCGCTTCGACTCGGCTCAGCTCGACGAAGATGACGTCTTGCAGCCCAAAGGTTATGTGCTGCTCGGTTTTGCCCTCGATCCCCGCACCGGCCTAGGTGACGACGAGAACTTTTTCCGCAAGTGTCTGGATTGGTTGAAGCACAAGCCGATCCGGGAGGTACTCGTCGAGGACGAGGTGCGCCAACGCATCATTCGGATGTTCGAGCAAAACGAAGACTTCTGCTGGACCTTGGTGCAGTACTCACGGCTCAACGACAATGTTGTCTTCTCCGACTTCCGCCGCACCTCTGAGCCACCGGCCGGCAACCGCTTCTTGGTTTACACCATCTTTCCAGAGGCCAACGTCTCGGTGCGAGCTCAGTGGGGCCGGAACAAAGAGAACGTCATGGTCACCGTTGGCCACTCGATCTTCAATCGTTCTTGCAAGACGTCCGTCGGAGAGCTGATGTCCAACTATGGCGGGGGCGGTCACCGCGGCGCGGGCTCGGCGCCGATGCCGGTTGTCGAGGCAGAAACCAAGATTCTCGAGATCATCGAGACCCTGCGTCGCAACGGTTAAGCTTTCAGGCGATAACGGTTACGGGCCGCCCAGACTCCAGAACATTCCGTCTAAAACATCCCGTCTAGAACATCCACAGCCCGCGGTTGGCGCCACGAAGCGCCACCAGGCAACGAACGGCCTGGACGCGAAGATCCTTGTCGCCCGTCTTGACTTGATCTTCGAGCGATTCTTCGATCTCCATGATCTCTTCAGGAATCGAAGTCAAAGCCTCCAACATGTCCGCCAGGCGGCGTAGGTTGGATTCCGATCTGAACTCCTCGCCGTACTTGAGCCAATACTGAGTCAGGGCCACAACCGCCTGCACCCCGCCGATTCGGGTCAGAGCATCGGTCGCCAGCGGCGCCAGGAGCGGATCCTCTAAAAGCTCGGCAAGATCCGGCACCACTTTGGCCGATCCCAGACGCCCCAAGGCTTCGACCGATGCCGTCTGTAGCCAGGGCTCACCCCTGAGGAAGGGCCGAATCGCGGACAAGGCTCGTACGTCACCGAGACGCCCGAGAGCAACAATCGCTTCCTGGACGACATTCGGGTCAGGATGATCCAGCACCTTGAGCAACGGTTCGAGGGCGTTGCGATCACGCAGATGGCTGAGGATCAAGACCGCTTGCAGCACCACCTCTTCGTCACGATCTTCCAGCAGGTAGCAGGCGAGGTTGAACGACCGCTTGCGGCGCAGCTTGAGGATTGCGACCGCGGCGTTGCGGCGGACATCGTCCTCCTCGCGCAAATACTCAAGGAGCCGGTTGTTCGACAGAATCGCTGCACCCAGGCCGAGCGCACGAGGTCGCACTGCCGGGTTCGAACTCTTGATCACCCGCTCGAAAACCTCGAGCTGCTGATCCGGATTCATCGTCGGTAGCAGATCGAGCAACTTGAAGTTGATGATCTGCGACTTGGTAGGAGACTTCCTCGATTGCCTCAACGCCCTACTCCTCTCCTCACCGGGCGCAATCCCCGGTAGCTCCCTAAGAGACCCATATTATCATTTATCAGCGAAAACTCTTGCCATACTATAGTGCTGATTGTTGGGCCCCGCTTTCGCGAGTCACAACACGAGTCAATAGGGGGACTCAGTTCATCCGATCGGATACAAACTGACCCACGACTCGCCTCTGCCAAGGCTTGGTGCGTCGAATAGCCTTTGACTATACTCCAGACACTGGCCAATCCGGCGACTTCTTACGATGAGCATCCCCTTTATCGACCTTAAACGATTCGAACCAGACTTCCTGGATCGTTGGGCTGAGGTGTGCCGGGAGGTCAGCGCGGCGACCCGCTTCGTTGGCGGGCCGGACGTGAGCCAGTTCGAAGAGCAGCTGGCCGCAGCATGTAACGTCGATGCGGCGGTGGGCTGCGCCAATGGCACGGATGCGCTCCAACTCGCCCTGCGCGGCCTGGGAGTTGGCGTCGGTGACCGTGTGCTGCTTCCAGATGCGACGTTTTGGGCTACGTTTGAAGCTGTCGTCAACTGCGGCGCCACGCCGCTTACCGTCGATATCGACGATCGCGACCTACAGATGGACTTCGACCTCTTTCAGCAAGCGGTTGATCGTTATCAACCCAAGGCTGCCATTCTGGTCCACCTCTACGGTTGGGGCTCGGCTCGGCTCGATGACTATCGCGACTTCTGTCGAGAACGCGGTATCCATCTGATCGAGGACGCTGCTCAGGCCTTTGGTGTCGAGTGGCGGGGGCAGTCGATCTTCCGTCACTGCCAAGTCGCAACCTTGTCGTTTTATCCCGCCAAGGTTCTCGGTTCCTGCGGTGACGCTGGCGCGGTGCTGTGTAATGACGTCGAATTGGCCGAGACCCTTCGTCGCCTCGGCAACCATGGTCGCACCGGTCATTACGATCACGGCCTAGTGGGCTGGAATAGTCGCTTGGCGGGCCTCGACGCCGCCTACCTGAGCCTCTGCCTCGAGTACCTACCCGAACGTATTGCCAGTCGGCAACGAGCCGCGAAGCTTTATCGCGATCAGCTGGCCGGTCTCGCACTTCGAGCGGTCGCGCCTCCTGCGGGGTATATCGAGAACGGCTACCTCAACGTCACCCTGGTCGAGCCCGACGACCGTGATCGTGTCGAGGCGATCTTGAAGGAACATGGCATCGGCAGCGGCCGGACCTATCCGACCGCGGTCTCCAAGCAGTCTGGAGCCGTTGGCAGTTTAGAAGCCGCCATCGGTGGCGAAAAAGCTCACCGGCTATCTCAGAGCGTGCTCAACCTGCCACTGTTTGCTCACATCACTGACGCCGAAGTCGACGAAGTGGTTGGCGTCATGAAACAGGCCTTTTCTCACCAGCCTTCAACAAGCGCCTGAAGCCAACACTCAGGGCGAGCTCGAGCGCATCCACCGATGGCCGACCAGAATCACAGCCCACTTCGTCGCCTGGCCAAGAGTCTCCTCGCCGCGACGCTTGTCAGCTACCCTCTCGTTGCTAGGCCCTTGCTTGGGGAGACCTTACCCTGGGAAACTTGGCAAGATCTCCATCGCCTGCCAGTGCTTCATCAGGGCGATCAGTCACTGTTGCGCTCCAGCCACTGCCCGGATGGCTGTCGGTTTGATCGTCACTCGGAAGGCGATTGGCGCTACATCTATGTTGATGGCGAGGAAGGAACCATCTTCGAAGAATCCGGTCCCGGCGCCATCACCCGCATCTGGATGACCACCGGTGTCGGCGGCGTCAGTACGCCTTTGAATCCGGAGGTACGTATCAGGATCTATCTCGACGGCTCCACGGCCCCGATCGTCGACGTCCCCCTACCGGCGCTTTTCGACGGCTCAACCCCGCCCTTTGCCCCGCCCTTGGTCGGCGGACGCCTGACTTCGAGCGGTGGCAACTTCAGTTACGTCCCTATCCCCTACCGCACGGGGTGTCGAGTCAGCCTGGTTGGAGCCGACGAGACGAGGCTGTGGTATCAGATCAACTTCCATCGTCTGGCTGACGCTGACGGCGTCACGAGTTTCACCGGTGACGAAGATCTTTCAGCTCAGGCCGCTCTGATGTCGACCCAGGGTGCGGATCCCTGGCCGCCCGGCAGCGTCGGCGTACGCAGTGGCTCAGTGCCTCTCGAGCCCGGGACGGAACACGAGATCGAAGCCGTTGACGGCCATGGATCGGTGACTGCACTCGAGCTTGGGCTCGATCCGTCTCAGTGGCCGGAAGTTGAGCTGCGGTTGTCTTTCGACGATCAGCTGACGGTGCAGATGCGGCTCGATGAGTTCTTCGCCATGGGTCGAGTCGGCCCCGAGCCAACTCGCTCTCTGCTTGTGGGTCTCAACGCAGAAGGCGTCCTCTATTCCTACTTTCCCATGCCATTCTTCAGGAACGCTCGCATCGCCCTCCTCCACCGTGGCTCGCCCGAAACTGGCTCGACCGACCCTGGCTCGCCCGACCCTGGCTCGCCCGAAACTGGCTCGACCGGAACTGGCTCGACCGAAACGACAGTCACTTACCGAGTACGTGTCGACAACAATCTGCCGTTGGCTGGGAGTGGCTTATTCGGCGCCGCACTCAGCCAAAATGATGCGACAACAACGGGGATCGACTTCCAGACCCTATCGCTCGATGGTCACGGTAAGCTGGTAGGGACCTTCCTCGAGCTCGGTGCAACTGCCCCTGGCCTTCGGGATTACTTGGAAGGCGACGAACGCCTGTTCATCGACCATTCGCCCCATCCGGTGGTTTATGGCACCGGCGTCGAGGACGCCTTCAATGGCGGCTTCTACTTCGACATGGGGCCGTTCTCGAGCGCCCTCCACGGCGCACCCTACACCACCCTCGATGTCGATGGGCTGCCGTATACGGCAGCTTACCGTCTGATGTTGACCGATGGCGCCACCTTCGAGAGCCGCATCGAGGCCGGTCTCGAGAGCGGACCGACCGGCAATGTCTCGATGGCGGCACGATCCGTCACCTGGTTCTACCGCCGTCAACCGGCGCAGCTCTCTCTCTGGGACCGCCTCGTTCTGGCGCACGAGGGGGATCGTGCAAAGCATCACTACCAGGTAGACGGCGCCCACACCTTCAAGCCACTCGACGGGCTATTCGAAGGCGAGCCGCCGACTCCGGCCACCGGGACCGGAGTCTACCGGCCTCCCGGCAGCGCCAGCTTGACCCTCGCCGCCTATCCGACGTCGACCCGTTTCCGGCTGCGGCGACGCCTCGATGCCGCCGCCGCAGGCCAGCGGGCGGCGATCCTCGTCAACGGCGAAGTGGCGGGGCACTTCCCCGCTGTCGACGTCAACCAGGATCGGCGCTGGCGCGAGATCGATATCGACCTCAGCGTTGTCGACCCACCAACCACTGAGTTGGCGATCTCGGTCATTGCCGAGGCGGGGCCGCCGTCGGGCAACTCCGACACGTTTACCGCCTTCCGCTATGAGCTGTGGGCGGATGGCGCCAGCATGATCTTCGCTGATGGTTTCGAGTCAGGAGACTTTCGGGCGTGGACCGTGATCAGCCAAAGACCGTGATCAGCCAAAGACCGTCTCGTGACGCATTCCCTCGTCGTCGGGCCCCAGAGTCACCAGAAAGATCCCGATCTCGCCCAGGGTCTCGTTGGCGACCGTGAACGTCCCCTGCTGAAGCTGGATGTCTTTGGGACCGCGCAGAATCACTGAGAAGGGCTGACGCAGCTCGAGGCTGTCATCGGGGGCGGTCAGGCCGCGGACCTCGATCAGCTCGGTCTCGATCGGTTCCTGCTCATTGACGTGGACCAAGAACTTCTGGTTCAAACACTTTGCGAAGTCGTCTTTCGTCAGCTTGTCGAGTTGCACTGCTTCAGACATCGCTCTGAGTCTCCTTGCGATGGGTGTGGGGGGACCATTCCATCAGGTGGTAGACGCCCTGTTCCTCGATTTTCTCGAAGCCCAACCGAAGGTAAAGGCGCATCGCTGGGTTGTTGTGCTCGACGTGGATCCTCACCAGCAGGCCAGCTTCCTCACCTTCAGCCAGGATTTCCTTCATAATCGCACTGCCCAGCCCGCTTCCGCGGTGCTCAGGCAGCAGAGCAATATCGATCAGCCGGATCTCGTCCTGTCGGCGATCGATGTACAGACGACCAATCGGCTTGTCATCCAGCAGGATGAGATCAAACGCCGCCCGTGGAAAATGCTCCAGGTAGTATTTGTGCTGGGCGTCGAACTGGAACTGCAGGAAGTCTTCTTTCTCCTGCTCCGTCCACGGCACCGCCGCCATCTCTTCGGCACGGGTCGAGGCGTAGATCTTGCGCAGAACGAACCGATCCGAATCGGTGATCGGCTGCAAAGTTGTCGTCGCAATGTTCGTTCGTGTGCTCACAGCGAGCGAAGATTACACCGTCAGGCGCGGCCGGTCTATGTAGCCACAGGACTAACGTGAGCCCCAGCTCAACACATCCCCCGACTCGAAGCCATCCGAGAAGATATCGACCCGCAAAATCTGCAGACCATTGAACGCAGCACCCTCGGTTTCGTCCGCCCCAGGGACAATTCCGGAATGCAGGTCGAGACTCCCCTCTTCGTCGACAACCGCGAGGTGCCTGGAGTAGGAGATCAATTCCTCGTGTTGCCCCGGCCAGATGCCGCCGACGATCGAGAACGGATTGCCGGCCTCCTGATCAACGTCGGAGTAGCTCAACACCTCGGGATCCGGCATCCGAGCGTAAACCAGGACCTCATAGGTGCCGGGCTCGAGATTGTTCATGAAGATGCAGGACTCGAGTCCGGCATCAAACGTGATGAGAAAGTCATCGAGCAGTGCGGCATCGTCACCCGTGACCGCAGGATCTGGTAGGTCCATCAAGTCCAGGCCACCGATCTGGGTCAGAGTAACGACGGTCGGATTGCCGTGAATATCAACTAGTGTCGGACTGGTTGTGCCGTGGATCGCCGGATCGCTATTCCAGACACCAGCTCGGCCGGCGGCCGCATAGGTCGCAGGCGGACCGTCGCCCACCTCACCAATGTCGAGGTTGATCGATTGAGCTTGGAGTATGGTGCCGGCGAGCAGCCAGGCAGCACCCACGGTGTGAAGCAAAACGAGCTTTAGGATCCTCATGAGGACTGATGATACCACTCTTGACTCGAGGTCCTAGCGAGATCACGGCACGCCCTCGACCTCGAGGACGGCTTCTGGACTCATCTTGACGGTCAGCGTCGTTGACCGGACGCCGCCCCTGGGGCGTTCTCGAGCGTCGGTCGGTACCTCGCCCTGGGTCTGTAGTTGGCAGCTTGTGACGTTGATCGCGGTGTCTAGAGAGGCTGCTTCACCCGCCAACTGGACGATGCAAGGCTCCTGTAGTTGGACGCGCGCATAGCCCACACCTTTCAGGTCCAACGACGGACGGCGACGGATTCCACGCAGATCGAGATCCAACTCCGACTCCGTCAATTCGACCTCGGCCTGTTCCGCGATCTGACGCACTGAGACGTCGGCGCGGTCTCCAACCAAGGTGAGCTGGTCGATCTCATCGGCTTCCAATCGAGAGTCGCTGACCTGCGCGTCGAAAGTTCCTTTCACCCTATTGAACCACCCTTCAGCTTGATCCGACAACTCGACCCAAAGGCTACCGTGAATCCCCACGAGCTCGAGCCGAGCGCCGGCTAGAGCGGTGAGCTCGAGGGTGGCATTCAACTCTTCGCCCGACAAGCTACCGCCTTCGAGGTTGGCCACGATGGTGCCAGAGATACGCTCCAAAACCAGCTCTAGCTCGCTGCCTTCGATCTGCCAGCGGTCACCAAACTCGGACTCTCTGGCATCGAGCGAGGTGTCGCGCGCGTGCAGCTCGACGCCACCATGCCAGCCTGCAAAAGCCAGATGTGCGGCGCTGGCAGTGCCTATGAATGAGCCTTCACCGCCTGTCACCTCCATGCTGCCGCCATCGAGCCGAGGCATGATCTTGCCGAGATGATCGACAACAACAACATCGGCCTCAGAGGCGGTGAGCTCTAAATCGCCGTGGTGGCCTTGGAGCTGCATCGAACCGCCGGTGAGGGTCGCGACAAGCGCCCCCTCCGTGCCCGTAAGTCTGACCGAGCTAGCCGTCGCCTCAATCTCCGAAACCCGAACCCCCGACAGCTGCGCGGTCGAGCTTTCGACCTCGAGACGGACAGAGTTACGGCCGGCGCCATCGGGAAGCGTATCTTTGGCGCGCACCATCAGGCCGGAGCCCGCAATCCGCACCTTGCGACCTGGCCCCAGCGCCACATCGAGACGCAGACGCGGCACCTCACCGTCTCCTTCAGCGTCGGCCCGGCGGACGGTCAGGCTGCCGCCTGAAGAGATCGCTTCCAGGCTGGCCTGCTCTCCCTCAGCCACCAAACGGGCTCGGAGGGTCGGTAGGCCAGCAGCATGACTGGTCAGGTAAACATCCGCATTGCCAAGTTCGAGCAGGAGCCGTGAGTCCACGCCGAGCGGTAGCTCAGCGGGAAGCTCGAGGATCTCCGCCGGGAGTCTTCCTGCCAGCGAGAAAGCCATGAGCAGAAAACCAAGGGTTCGGGTTGAGATAGATCGCAAGTCGACGCTCCTCAAGGTGAGCTTGGCGCTCCACGCGCGCCAACCCTGCCGAGGCTTTCTCTGTAATGTTGAACTCGCCACCAGGATATTATGACGCAGTCGATCACCGCACTGAGGCTCGGTGAGCCAAACCCTCGGAGTTGGTGTTGCGGGGTCCAGGGGTCCTACTAAGTTGTGCGCAGAGGTTGTGCACGGGGTCAGAGGGTCCTACCGAGTTGTGCACCGGGGTTGTGGACGGGGGCAAAGCGTCCTGCCGAGTTGTGCACGGGGGTTGTGCACCCCAAGGCAATGGGTCATGCAGAGTTCTGCAGGTGCCTCGTGGGCGGGGTCGAAGGGTCCTACCGAGTTGTGCACGGGGGGTTGCACCCTGGGCAATGAGCTATGTAGAGGTCTGCGGGCGCTTTGGAGCCAAACCCGAAAACCGTTTCACAACCCAACTTCGTCGCCCGAGTCTAGGTGATCACGCGGGTCACCAGGATTGTTAATATCCGCCCGTGAAATTAGAGCCGCGGTTCATACTTCTTGTCGCCTGTTTTGTCCTCTCGGGTTTTGCCGGCCTGATCTACGAGACGGTTTGGATGCAGCAGTTTGCCCTTGTCTTCGGCACCTCCGAACTAGCGCTGGCGACGGTGCTCGCGGCCTACATGGCAGGACTCGCACTGGGGGCAGCGGTCGCCGCGCGCTGGGCTCACCGGGTACGACGTCCCGTCTTGATCTACGCCATCCTCGAGTTGGGCATCGGTCTCGCGGCGCTGGCGGTACCAGCCTTGATCAAGGCTGCCAGTGGGCTCCATGTCGCGCTGCTGGGAGGCAGCAACTTGCCGGAGGCCGCAACGGCTGCTTCCGCCGTCTTTTATCTTGCCTCATCATTTTTCATTCTCTTGGTACCGACCACTCTGATGGGCGCGACTTTGCCGCTCCTAGCACGGCAGGCAGTGCGTCAACCGCAGGAAATTGGCCGGCGGATCGGAACCCTTTACGCCGCCAATACCGCCGGAGCCGCGGCCGGGACGCTAGTGGCGGCGTTTCTTCTGCTACCCAGGATCGGGCTCGGACCGACAGTAGGGTGCGCCGTCGCGGTGAACTTCGCGGTTTTTGTCATGGCGGCGCTGCTCAGTGCACTCGCACCTAGCACATCTAGTGCGTCCGCACCCACCACGTCCGATCTGCATCGACCGGCACCGGGCTCCGACTCCACAGCATGGGGTGCTCACAGCTGGATCCTGCCTCTGATCCTGATCTCGGGTGCGGTCTCCTTCACCTGGGAGATCCTCTGGACACGGCTTCTAGGCCACCTCTTGGGCGGCAGCGTCTACGCCTTCGCCACCATGCTCGCAACCTTCTTGGCCGGCCTGGCTCTCGGGTCGGCAGCAGCGGCGCGACTGGCGTCGGATCCTGAGCGGGCGCGCCGCGGCTTTGTGGTGGCTCAGATCGCCATTGCCGGTCTGTCCTTCGCCGCCTTCTCGACCGTTGATCACCTGCCGGCACTGGCGCG
>JAJCXQ010000382.1 GCA_029263355.1 Acidobacteriota bacterium
CGATCGCTCGGTAGAGCCCGGTCTCGCCATCGCAAGCGGTCGCGACCTCGTAACCCTCGCTGACCAGACGATCACTCAGGGTGAGTGTCAAGCTGGGCTCGTCTTCCACCAGCAAAATTCGTCGGGCTCCAGGTTCACTCATTGTTGATGTCCTCCTCGTCGAGGGTCGCTGGCAGCTGAAGGGTGAAACGACTCCCCGATCCTTCGGAGGTCTCGACGTCGATGCGGCCGCCGTGGCCTTCCACGATGTGTTTGACCAGGCTCAGTCCCAGCCCGCTGCCCGGGATCTGCTCATCAGAACCATTCTGGCCGCGGTAGAAAGGCTCGAATAAGCGTGGCAGATCGGCGGCTGCGATTCCAGGCCCACGATCGGCGACGGTGAGGCTCACCATGGCGCCGCGAGGGGTGTTGGCGAGCTCTGCCTCGAGACCGATCCAGGCCCCGGCAGCCCCATACTTGATGGCATTGGTGAGCAAGTTCTGGACGGCGCTTTGGAGCGCTGACGGATCGGCCATGATCTCCGGCAAGTCTTCGGGGATTCGACGCTCGATGGTGAAACCTTGCTCGGTGAGTGTGGGGCGGACTTCGTCGAGGGCCTTGTCCAGGATTTCGGACAGCTGTGCCCGGCGCAGGGAGTAGGTTTTGTGTCCAGCTTGCATGCCTGCAAACTCCAAGACTTGGCCGACCATGCGGGTGAGCCGGCGCCCTTCGTCTTCGATCAGATGACCGTAACGTTTCACCTGACCAGCCTCGGTCACAACGCCGTCGGCCAAGTTTTGTCCTGCCGAGCGCATGGCGGCGAGGGGTGTCAGTAGCTCGTGGGTGACACCGGCGACAAATTCGAGCTGCTGTTTCGCCAATGCTTGTGTCCGACGCGTCGACAACAGCATCAACAGCAGGCTGGCAGCGAGCAATAGGAGGATGCCGAAGCTGATGGCAAGATTGTTGCGATGTGCTCGGGCGACCGCGATATCGAGGGAGCCTTCCGGATGGCTCACCAATAGTCGCCATCTGGCATGACCCGGAGAGCTGACAAATTGATAGATCCGGCTGGTGCGTCGACCCTCTCCGAATCGCGGGCCGCCGCGGTTGCCGGGCCGGCGTTCCGGGAGCGCCAGATCCGGTTCCAGACCCAGGCTGTTGAGCTTGTTGGCCGGCAGCAGAGAGAACAGCCTGGCGCTGGCGTCGCCGCCGTCGATCGACTTCGCGATGTCGGTGCCGAAGATCAGCTGGTTTTGCCGGGTGACAATTCGGACGGCGTACTCAGAACCATCGGGTCGGCGCAGATAGCGCTCGGTCAGCTGAGGTAGAACTACCTCGGTCAGGGTGCCTTGGTCGAGCCAGAGGATTAAGGAGCTGAACGACCCCATTGCCGGCGGCCCGTCCGGTCGGCTCCGACGTCCCGGCGACGGCGAACCGAACAGTGGGATCAAGAGCGCGGGGATGTCGTCAGCGAGGAAGGTGGCGCTGTGGTCGGGAGCCTCAGGGTGGCCCCGATGGGGTCGGGAGCCGTCACTTAGGCGAGCTCGTAAGGCGTGCAGCTCCGGTGGCCATGGCGTGGATTCGAGCTCGCCAGTCAGCGGATCGAAGCGGCTGAGTTCGTGGGTGTTCTGATCATCTAAGCGAACCTCGAACACAGCTCGCACCAGCTCAGGAAAGGGGGCGTAGGTAAGCCAGCGATCGTATCTCTGCGCCAAGCTTGCGCCGGCTCGTCGCTCGTTTTGTCGATCCCCACCGGGCCGTCGATCCTCACCGCCTCGCTGCCATGGTCCGCCGGGTGGGTGGAAGAAGATGAAGGCGCGGGTCAGCTCGCGGTCGAAATCCTGAGCGAAGCGATCAGCAGCGTCTTGCAGTACGGCCCGGGTTTTCTGTCGATCTGCCTCGCTCACCTCGTTCAGCCAGCGATACTGCAACCAGGCCAGGATCAGCAGCAAGACGAGCAAGGCGCCGGCCAGAATCCATTGCCAGGCTGCTTTCAAAGTAGGGAGCTGCATAGACAGAGGATATCCAGAATCATCGACCGAGGCGGTTCCTCGAGAGGCGAAATTTACATCCCTTACAAAGCCCTTGCGTCGAGTTAAAGACCCTGACTCTAGGGCTAGGTACTGTGGGTGTGTTGTCGGCGACAGACCTCGGTGACGACAGACCTCGGCGGCGACGGATCGTCAGTAGAGACACAGCAAGAGACTAGAGGCAGAAACAGAGAGACACATAGTTTGTAACCACCACGGGGTTTTGCCCCGTTTTGACGACAGGGAGAATGTCATGAAAGATCACACGAACGTTTCCGAATCCCGGCGATTTGCTTGGTGGGTGGGTTTGGGGTGTGCGATGTTGATGACGGTGTCAGTTTCAGCACAGCCACCGGCCGAGCGCGGAGCGGATGTCTGGACACATCTGAGTGCCGAGCTCGACGCTGACCAAGACGGTACGATCAGCCGTGAGGAGTTCGATCAGGCGACCAGCCGTTTCCCGCGCCTCGATAGCAACGGTGATGGCGTGTTGACCGAAGACGACTTTGCCGAAGGGTCGGGTTTCGGCCACAAGCGCAAGGCGTCCGGTCCGATGGGCGCCGGCTTGGTTCGCGGCGCTGATGTCGATCGTGATGGCACCATCACCAGCGGGGAGTGGGATCAATTCCTACTGACGGCAGACCCGGATGGAGACGGTGTGGTTGATCCTGCTGATCTGCGGCCGAGTCATCCCCGCCGGCGCGGTGGGCGTCCCGGTTTCTCTGGCCCCGGTTTCTCTGGCCCCGGCGTTTCTGGCCCGGGTGAGCAGAGTGACGACTCGGCAGAACGGCAGGAGTTGCACCAACAACGCCGGCTCGAGATGCAGCAGAGGATGCTCGACAGCGTCGATCGCAACCAAAACGGCAATCTCGATATCGACGACATGAATACCATTTTTGGTGAGCTCGATCTGAATACCGACGGCGAGCTCTCCGGCGACGAGTTGCCACAGCGTCGCCGTGGACCGCGTCGCGGTGGCCGCGGTGGTCCAGGTTCCGGATTCCAAGGCTGACAGCTGCGGATCCCAGGGGGCCACCCTGGGATCCTTCGATCTTGTAAACTCCAGGTTGGAATCGAAAAACCGTGGAGAGCATGAGTATGAGGGATGATCGATTGCCGGGCCACCGGCCTGAAGAGCACCTGTCGGGGGCGCGTTCGAAGAGTGCCGGATCGTCGATCGCATGGTCTCTAGCCCTGGGACTCTTGACGGTTGCAGTGCTCCCGGTGGCCGCGGAGGAGACCGGGTGGTCCGGGACCGCGGAGCTCAGCTTGGTGGCGACGGCCGGGAACTCCGACTCGACTTCGTTCGGTTTCAAGACCTCCCTCGAGCACGCCTGGGACCGGTCGAAGGTTGTCTTACGTGCGGAGGGAGTGCATTTGGAGTCGACCTCCCAAGACTTTGCCGTCGGGTCGCCCGACAACTTTGAGTTGCGCGAGCCCGACGCCGAGACGATGGCGGAAAGTTACAAGCTGGAAGGGCGATACGAGCGTCGACTGCGCGAGAAGCTGATCGGGCACGCCGGAGCTTCGTGGGATCGCAATCGGTTCTCAGGCATCGACAGTCGTCTTTCGGGTGAGATTGGTCTGGGTTACCAATGGCGGGAGTCGGACGACTTCGAGTTTCGAACCGACGCAGGGGTGACGGTCACTCGACAGGAAGACGTCGACGGCACCGAAGACACCTTCCCGGGCCTACGATTTTCGTCGGCGTTGTCGAAGAAATTTGGTCAAGGCGCGAAGTTCGAGAATGTGCTGGTCATCGATGAATCTCTCGATGACACCGAAGATCTGCGACTCGACATGATCAACTCGTTGGCGGTGTCGCTCACCGAGACTTTGGCGCTCAAGGTCAGCCTGCAATGGCTCTACGACAACCAGCCCTCACTGGCCGACATCGCCCTCTTCGACCGCGACCTGATGCTGACCGGAAACCGGGTGACGGTGGAGCTCGATGAACTCGACAGTATTCTGACAACGGCGTTGGTGGTGAGCTTCTGATCGAGGGGCTAGCCAAGAAAACAGGGGCGTGAAAACGCAGGCTCCCTTTCGGGGCCGGCTCAACCATGAGCCTCCTCGTCGTCGGCCGAAGCGTTGTTGCTCGATGATTCGGTGAGCGACCCGGCGGCGAAACAACCGTCCATGTTGAGATAGCTGAAGGTACCGCTGCGGCCGATGGTCTCCAAGGACTTATAGTCCGCGAGGTGGGCTTGGATGCGACGTAGCTCGTCGCGGTAGCCAATTTCGTAAAGCGGGTAGGCGTGGGCGATGTGATGCGTTCCCGCGACGTCATGGGTGTCTGCTGGTAACCATTTCAGCCGCACCAGCTCTCGCGTTACCCGCTCAGCCAGCGTCGGGTCGTTCCAGGTTTCATCGTTCTCGAAGCAGGTCACCTCAGCGCAGAGAGAGGTTGATCCCGGTGGGGCATTCCGTGGACTGAAGTGGCTTGGCTCGTGGATTCGGGAGGTGATTACGTCGGGGTCGTGGAAGTAGACCCACGAGTTTTCGAGGAGTGGCCCCGGTTGATGAACCTTGATGAAGATGCAGATCACCGAGCGATAGCGCAGGCGGCACGCCAAACCCAGCAGTCGGGCCAGTTCGACGATAGGTATGGTCGAGACCACTCGGTCGGCGGGCAACCGCCGAATGCCTTGGGCGTGGTGTAGGACGACCCGACGCAGAGCGGTACCTTCGGCTTCCAGGCCGGCGACCTCGGCCTGTTCGAGGATTCTCACGCCATGACGCTGAGCCTCCGCAGCCAAGGCCAGCGCTAGGGTGCGGATGCCGCCTTCCTCGGGATAGATCTCTTCCCGCGAGTTGGCAAAGCCGGTCGTCAGATGGCCGTAGGTTGCTTGCTCGCCAACCGCGAGATTGGGCGGGGCGAGTTCGGCCACCAGTTGCCTCGGGGAGATGCCCCACCATTTCTTGCTGTAATCGCCGAAGAATTCACGGTAGAGAGTCGCACCGATGCGCGACGCTACGGCATCCTCGAAATTCTCAGCCGGGAAGCGTGGTTCGACAAGCTCGAGCTCTTGCTGAGCATGGTCCCGCAGGGTCAGCGGTAGGCGTTCGATATTGGCGGTGGTAAGGGTGGGGATCACGAAGTCGAAGCGCCGGCCGTGTTTGTAAATGAGCGGCTTCGACGGAACGTTGCGGTAACGGCCGAGGAACGCCTTGGCCGACTTCAGGATCTCTGGATCAGCACTACGGAAGACGTGAGGCCCGGTGTCGAAAACAAAATCGTCAATGATCCGGCTGGACGCGAGCCCGCCGATCTTGTCGCGTTCG